>CAZQCP010000004.1:0-63177 GCA_964592115.1 uncultured Ilumatobacteraceae bacterium | reverse complement strand
GCATGTGGTGTCTGACCCCGGATGCAATCCACGCGCGGTGCGGGCGACCGAGTGGGGTTGCATGTGGTGTCTGACCCCGGATGCAATCCATGCGGGGTGCGGGCGACCGAGTGGGATTGCATGTGGTGTCTGACCCCGGATGCAATCTCGGGACTTCCGGTCTTCGTGTCTCGGCGCCCACTGGGAGAGTGTCCGGGTGGGTCGGCTCGGGGGAGTCGGTCCCGCAACGTCCCACCCGGACGGCGACGCTCCCACTCGGGACGGCGGGCCGAGTCGCCGCAGTAGCGTGCGCCGCATGACGGTCGAGCTGGCGATCATCGGGGGCGGCAACATGGGCGGCGCGTTGCTCGGGGGTCTCGTCGACGCCGGCACGCTCACGCCATCGCAACTCGCCGTCGTGGAGGTGCGCGCCGAACGTCGAGCCGAGCTCAGCGACCTCCATCCGGGCATCGTCGTGAGCGAGCAGCCCGTCGCGTGCGCGGCGGCCGTCCTCGCGGTCAAGCCGGCCGACGTGCCCGCCGCCGCGGCAGCCGCCGTCGCCGCGGGAGCGCGGCGCCTCGTGTCGATCGCGGCGGGCGTCCGGCTGGCGACGATCGAGGCGGCGGCGGGTGCCGGCATCGCCGTGATCAGGGCGATGCCCAACACGCCGGCGCTCGTACGGCTCGGCGCGTCGGCCATCGCCCCCGGCGCGGCGGCATCGGATGCCGATGTGCGTTGGGCGGCGTCGGTACTGGGCGCCGTCGGCACGGTCGACGTCGTGCCCGAGGAGTCGCTCGATGCGTTCACCGGCGTTGCCGGTTCTGGTCCGGCGTACGTCTTCGCCGTCGCCGAGGCCCTCGTCGACGCCGCCGTCAGCGAGGGATTCGACCGATCGACCGCGCTGCGGATCGTGCGCCAACTGCTGCTCGGTTCGGCGACCTTGCTCGACCGCGACGGGGATCCGACACGCCTGCGCGAGATGGTGACGTCGCCGAACGGCACGACCGCCGCCGGGCTCGAGCGTCTCGCCGCGCACGACCTGCGCGGGGTGTTTGCCGATGCCGTGCGGGCCGCCACGGAGCGCAGCAGAGAGCTCGGCTGAACGCCTCGCGTCAAATTTCACCGGGGTTTTTTCGATGTGCCTCTTTTCACATCGCCGCCGGCTCGCTATGGTGACCGCCGTGGAGACGCGTCCACCGGATCTCTAACCGGAGCCGGGCGGACAGCGCCGACAGGGCTGGTGCCATCGGGGGGTTGGCACCGGCCCTTGTCGCGTCCGGGGCCAGAACGCTCGGCGGACGCTAGGTTCGCCGTCATGGGGCGTCGCTACGACACCGTGACCTTCTTGTCGGACTACGGCACGAGCGACGAGTTCGTCGGCGTCGTCCATGCCGTTCTGTGCGACCTGGCGCCACACGCCCGCGTCATCGACCTCACACACGGCATCGCCCCGTTCGACGTGCGCGGCGGGTCCCTCGCCTTGGCCCGCAGCATTTCCTACATCCCGACCGGCGTCGTGCTCGCCGTCGTCGACCCCGGCGTGGCGACGGCGCGCCGGGCGATCGCCGTCGAAGTCGCCGGCGGCGAGGGGGTACTCGTGGGACCCGACAACGGGCTGCTGGCGCCGGCGGTCGCGCTCGCCGGTGGTGCGGAACGAGCCGTCGCGCTCACCAACCCGGAGTACCAGCTCGCCGCACCCGGGGCGACGTTCGCCGGGCGCGACGTGTTCGCTCCGGCGGCCGCCTACCTGTGCAACGGGGTCGAGCTCACCGAACTGGGACCCGAGCTCGATCCGGCGCTGTTGATGCCGGGCGTGTTGACGCTTCCGCAAACCGACGACGAGCGGGTGATCGCCCAGGTGCTGTGGGTCGACCGCTTCGGCAACGCCCAGCTCAACGTCGGGCTCGACGACCTTCCGCCGACGTTCGGCCAGCACGTCGAGATGCGACTCGCGCCGACCGACCCGAGCGCCGACCCGAGCAGCGGTGTCGTGCGGAGCATGCGACGCGTCGACGCGTACGCCGATCTCGGCCCCGGTGAGATCGGGCTGCTCGTCGACTCGTCGGGGCTGTTGGCGATCAGCCTGGATCAACGCTCGGCGGCCGAGGAGTTGTCGATCGACGTCGGCGATCAGGTGACCCTGGCCACCGGAGGCGACGACAAGGCCCAGCCGGTCACCCTCGGACGACGTCGCGGCTGAACGCGAGCGATGGCGCACGGGTAGCCTCCGATTGTGCGCCCAGCGACGACGTTGACCCTGCTGCTCTTGCTGCTGGCGATCCTCGTCGCCGGCACCATCTCGCTGCTGCGACTCTGAGCCGGCGCCCGATCGGGCGGTCCCCGGCAACTACGCTCCCTCCACCGGTGCGACCGCGCCGGGCGACAGCCCCCGGGACGAACGCAGGGGAGTGCAGGGGAGTGCAAGCCAGATGAACCTCGCCCACATCATCGACGAGCACGACGCCACCGCCGTCGCGCTCGTGTCGCGGGGCCGCCCGACCACGTACGGACAGCTCCGCGAGCAGGTCGCCGCGGCCCGCGGTGGGTTGTCGCGCGAGGGGGTCGCCGCCGGCGACCGCGTCGCCCTCGTGCTCGGCAACTCGCGCCACTTCGTCGTGTCCTACCTCGCACTCGCCGGTCTCGGCGCCATCACCGTGCCGCTCAACCCGGCGAGCCCGGCGCGCGAGCTCGCCACCGAGATCGCCGGGGTCGGCGCGCGTGCCGTGGTCGTCGACAAGGTCGGCGCGGTCGCCTGGAATCAGGTCGAGCGGAGCACGATCCCGACGGTCGACCTCGTGATCACGACCGAACCGTCGGTCCAGACCTTCGCCCCAACGACACCGGCCTCCGATCCGGCCACCCGCACGCTCACCTTCGACGATCTGATCGCCGGCGAACCGGCCGACCCCGTCGACGTCGAACCTTCGACCGTGGCGGCCCTCATGTACACGAGCGGCACGGCGGGCGCGCCGCGAGCGGCGATGCTCACCCACGGCAGCCTGCTCGCCAACATCGAGCAGAGCCAGACCTCCGCCGACCACATCTCCGCGGGTGACGTGATCTACGGCGTGCTGCCGCTGTTCCACATCTTCGGCTTGAACGTCATCATCGGGTTCGGGCTGCGCGTCGGCGCGACGCTCGTTCTGGTCCAGCGCTTCGACCCGGCCACGGCCGCACAGACGATCCGTGACCGGCAGGTGACCGTCGTCCCCGGTGCACCCGCACTGTGGGGCGCGTTCGCCCACTTCGACGAACTGCCCGCGGACACGTTCGCCTCGGTCCGGCTCGCACTGTCCGGTGCGTCACGTCTCTCGCTGACCGTCGCCGAGGCGATGCGCGACCGGTTCGGACTGACCCTGCGCGAGGGCTACGGGTTGACCGAAGCGTCGCCGGTGGTCACCACGTCGTCCGGTGTCACGCCGCGCTTCGGCTCGGTCGGTCGGGCGCTCCAGGGCGTCGAGATCCGTCTCGTCAACGTCAACGGCGAAGCACTGGTCGGCGACGTCGGAGAGATCCTCGTGCGCGGTCCGAACGTGTTCGCCGGCTACTGGGAGGACCCGGAGGCCACCGCAGCGGTGCTCGACGACGACGGCTGGCTGCACACCGGCGACATGGCGACCGCCGACGACGACGGCTACCTGTACCTCGTCGATCGGGCCAAGGACCTGATCATCGTGTCGGGGTTCAACGTCTACCCGGCCGAGGTCGAAGAGATGCTCGTACTGCATCCGGACATCGCCGAAGCGGCAGTCGTCGGCGTCGCTCATCCGCACACCGGCGAGGCGGTGAAGGCGTTCGTCGTCGCGCAACCGGACCGTGACCTCGACGAGGACACCGTGATCGAGTTCGCCCTCGACCACCTCGCTCGATACAAGTGCCCGAGCAAGGTGATCTTCGTCGACGAGCTCCCGCGCAACGCGTCGGGCAAGGTCGTGCGCCGGAACCTCGATGACGCGCTCCGTTCCGGCGTGCTCTCCTGAGCCGCCGGCTGCGTCGCTCGCTGCGACACCCTCGTGCTTTGTGAAAACGTGCACGAGCGACCTAACGTACGAAGTGCATGCCTGGCCAACGAACCCGTCGGAGGATCCCCGAGGCGACGGTCGCCCGGCTTCCGGTGTACCTGCGGATCCTCACCGAGCGCTTCGACGACGGTGTGACCAGCATGTCCTCCGACGAGCTCGCCGAGTTCGCCGGACTCAACGCCGCCAAGGTGCGCAAGGACCTCAGCTACCTCGGGAGCTACGGCACTCGCGGCGTCGGCTACGACGTCGAGTTCCTCGTGTACCAGATCCGCCGCGAGCTCGGCTTGACCCACGACTGGCCGGTCGTCATCGTCGGGGCGGGCAACCTCGGCCAAGCGCTCGCCGGATACGGCGGCTTCGGTGACCGCGGATTCCCCGTCGGCGGGATCGTCGACGTCGACGAGAGCAAGGTCGGCACCGTCGTGGGCGGGGTCCGCGTCCGCCACATGGACGAGCTGCCCCAGGTCGTGCACGCCAAGAACATCGCCATCGGCGTCATCGCCACACCCGGTTCGGCAGCCCAGCACGCGGCCGACGCGCTCGTCGCCGCCGGTGTCACGAGCCTGTTGAACTTTGCGCCGAGCGTGATCGGCGTGCCCCACGGCATCAGCGTGCGCAAGGTCGATCTGGCCGTCGAACTGCAGATCCTGAGTTACTACGAACAGCGTCGTGCCACGGCGTCCCCGCAGGCCGGCCTCCGTGCCGTCCCGGGGGGACCGCGACGGGGCGCGACCGCCTAGGGTTGGTGCTGCTATGTCGATTCTGGTCATCGGGGTCAACCACCGCAGTGGGCCGCTGGAGCTCCTCGAACGCGTCGCCCTGACCCCCGAGGTCGCCGGCAAGGCCGTCGCCGGGATCGCGCAGCGTGACAACGTGCGCGAAGCGGTGATCGTGTCCACGTGCAACCGCACCGAGGTGTACGTCGTCGCCGAGAAGTTCCACGGCGCGTACGGCGACGTACGCGACCTGTTCTGTGACCTCGGCGGCCTCGATGCCGACGAACTGACGCCACACCTCTACAGCCACCACGACCAAGCCGCGATCAGTCATCTCTTCGAGGTCGCCGCCGGGCTCGACTCGGCCGTGCTCGGCGAGAGCGAGATACTCGGCCAGGTGCGCGGCGCGTGGGAGATCGCGCACCGCGAGGGCGCCGCACGAGGCACGCTCAACCAGCTCTTCCGGGCGGCGATCGCCACCGGCAAGCGGGCTCGCAACGAGACCGGCATCGGGCGCGGCACAGCCTCGATCAGCCATGCGGCAGTCGAGATGATCGGCGAGACCCTCGGTGACCTCCAGGGTCGCCGCGTGCTCGTCGTCGGTGCCGGCGCCATGGGCGAAGGTGTCGCCATCGCCTTTCGTCGTGCCGGCGGCGCCGAGATCCTCGTCGCCAACCGAACCGTCACCCGTGGCGCGGCACTCGCCGATCGCGTCGATGGCGTCGCCATCGGGTTCGACCGCATCGCCGAGGCCATCACCGCGGCCGATGTCGTCGTCGTCGGAACCGGCGCCGACCAGGTGCTCCTGAGCGAGCCACTCGTCGCCGACGCACGCGCGTCACGTGGCGGCGGCCGTTCGCTCCACGTCGTCGATCTCGGCGTGCCGCGCAACGTCGACCCGGCGGTGGCGACCCTCCCGGGTGTCACGTTGTGGAACCTCGACGATCTGCGCGACTGGGCCGACCGTGGCCTGTCACACCGGGCGATCGAGGCCGACCGCGTGCGCACGATCGTCGCCGAGGAGGTCGAGCAGTTCCTCCTCGAGTCGACCGCACGGCAAGCGGCTCCGCTCGTGGCGTCCATGCACGAAGCGGCCGAGCAGGTGCGCGCCGCCGAGCTCACACGGTTCGCCAGCCGGATCGGTTCACTCGACGACCACCAGCGCGACGCGGTCGACGCACTGACCAGAGCGATCGTCGCCAAGCTGCTCCACGAACCGTCCGTCCGGCTCAAGTCGCAGGCCGGCACCCCGCAGGGCGAGCGCAACGCTGCCGCCCTACGCGACCTGTTCGACATCGGGTGACCATGGCTGCGCCGGCCGGCGACGTCGTACGGATCGCCACGCGCGGATCGCGCCAGGCAACCGCGCAGGCGAGCGCCGTGGCGGATGCCATCGCCGCGGCCACGGGCCGCTCGACCGAGCTGGTCTTCGTCGAGACCACAGGCGATCAACGCCTGGACATGCCGCTGCACGAGATCGGCGGCCAGGGCGTGTTCGTGAAGGAGGTACAGCGTGCGGTGCTCGACGGGCGAGCCGACGTCGCGGTGCACTCCGCCAAGGACCTGCCGTCGGCCACGACCGCCGGCCTCGAGCTCGCTGCGTTCTGCCCACGCCGCGACCCGCGCGACGCCCTGATCGGCTCGCGGCTCGCCGATCTCGCCTCCGGCGCGACCGTGGCGACCGGGTCGGTGCGGCGTCGAGCTCAGCTCGCCGAGCTGCGGCCCGACCTGCGATTCGTGGAGCTGCGCGGCAACATCGACGCCCGGCTGTCGAAGATCCCCGAGGGCGGTGCGATCGTCATGGCCGTCGCCGCGCTCGAGATCTTGCAGTTGACGGACCGCATCGCCGAGCACCTCGACGTCGAACGGTTCGTGCCCGCGGTCGGGCAGGGATGTGTCGCCGTCGAGTGCCGGCTCGACGACCGCACCAGCGCCGAGGCGCTCGCCGCGGTTGACCATCCGCTCACGCGCCATGCCGTCGTGGTCGAGCGGGCGTTCCTCGCCGAGCTCGGCAGTGGCTGTTCGCTGCCCGTCGGCGCCCACGTGCGCGACGGAGAGCTCCTCGCATTCCTCGCCGACCCCGAACGAGGGGCCGTGGCACGAGAGACCGTGGCACTCCACGGGGTGCACACCACCGGCGGACGCGACGCGGCTGACAGCAGTGACGAGGACACCGCGCGGCACGTGGCTCGCCGCCTCCGCGAGGCGCTCGCTTGACCAGCCCGCTCGCTGGACGCCGCATCGTCGTCACGCGCGAGCGACCCGGGCACCTCGGCACACTGCTCGAAGCGCGTGGAGCCACGGTCGTGCACGTACCGCTGATCGAGGTCGTCGACGCCGATGACAGCGGCCGAGCGCTCGCCGCCGAGCTCGCCGTGCTCGACCGGTACGACTGGCTCATGGTCACGTCGGCAGCTGGAGCGGAACGTGTCGGCGCGGCCGCTGCCTCGGCACCGGGCGTGAAGCTGGCCGCCGTCGGCACGGCGACAGCCGCGGCGCTCGCCCAGCTCGCCCGCCGCCGCGTCGACCTCGTCCCCGACGTGCAGCTCGGCTCCGTCCTCGCTGAGGAGTTCGTCACCCGCAACCCATCGTCGCAGCGGGTCCTCGTCGCCCACGCCGACCGTGCCCGCGGTGACGTCGTCGACATCGTGCGCGCTCACGGACACGACGTGACGGCGGTCGTGGCGTACCGGACCCTGACCCGTGTGCCCGATGATGCAGACCTCGCGGCGGTCACCGGCGCCGACGGTGTGGCCTTTGCCAGCGGTTCCGCGGTCGAGGGCTGGGTGGCGGCGTTCGGGTTGGCAACACCGCCAGTGGCCGTGGCGATCGGACCCGCCACCGCCGATGTGGCGCAACGATTGGGGCTCAAGCTGTCGGGCGCGGCCGCCGATCACTCTCTTGACGGTCTCGTGACCGAACTCGAACGACACTTTGCCCCGACGGACCCCGGCGGGATCTGAGTGCATCAACGGGCACACGCACCGCACGGTGGCGAACAACATGCAACAATGACGGCAAGATCGAACTGGGACCGAGACGGAGAGTGAGGAGCACGTTGATCCGACGGAGCGGGCGGCGCCGCGCGGGTGTCGCGACGGTCGGCATCGCTGTGGCCGGCGTCGTCATGAGCGCCTCCGCGTCCGGGGTCGGAGCGCGTCCCGTCGTCGAACAACTTGCCCCCGGCGACATCGAGTCGGCGGCCGTCGCCGAGGCCGCCGGACCCGGGCAGGGATCGAATGCGTCAGTGTCGGGCGACGGTCGTTTCATCGTGTACCAAGGGCCGCCCGGTGGTGGCGAAGCTCCCGCCGAGGGTGACGCTCGGACGTCCACCGTCTACCTCACCGATCGCGACACCGGCACCACCGTCGAAGTCACGAGCGTGCCTGACGGCTTGCGTGCCGGCGGCTCGTTGAACCCGGTGATCAGTGGCGACGGATGCAGCGTGGCCGTCGTCACCGAGCTCGCCCTCGACGTGTTCCGCGACGACGACACCGGCAGCCGGTGGGACGTGTACGTGCGCCGCCTCGAGCATTGCAGCGGCGGCGATGGAACCTCGTGGCAGCTCGTGTCGTCGCGTGCGGATCGCTCGGCGCTCGCTCGCGACGACGTGAACACGATCGACCCGCCGGCGATCTCGCGTTCCGGCACGGTCATCGCCTACACGCATCCCGCCGACCAGCTCATCGACGGTCAGAACGTCACCGCCGTGTCGATCGTCGACCTCGGTCAGCCGATCGTCAGCCCGAGCCGTACCCAACTCGTCGCCGGGACTCCCGTGTCGTCGCCCGACACGTCGTTCGTGAACACCGGCATCGACCAGCCGGCGATCTCCGGTGACGGCCGGTTCGTCGCCTATCGCTCCGACGCAACGTCGAGCGACGCTGTCGCCGGATGGGGCGCTGGGGCCGTCGAGGGTGGGCCGGCGACCAAGCAGGTGTACGTCTGGGACCGCAACGAGCCCGATCCCTTCGACGCGGTGCGGCTCGTGTCCGTGCGGACCGACGGCGAACCGGCGGTCGCCGGCGCATCCGATCCGTCGCTGTCACGCGACGGTCGCGTGATTGCGTTCACCAGTTCCGACGTCGGTCTCGTGCCCGCCGTGTTCCCACCGTGCGCTCCCGACTGCCCGAGTCAGGTGTTCCGGCTCGATCGCGACACGGACGAGAACGGCTGGTTCGACGAGTCGGGTCGTACCTCCATGTCGATGGTCAGTGCGGTCGCTGGGTCCGATCCGGTCGTCGCGGGGACGGCACCGTCGTCCCAGCCGAGCGTCAACGCCGACGGCCAACTCGTCGCGTTCGTGTCCAAGGCGCCGAACCTGCAACTCGTCAAGGCCTCCGGTGGCGGCGAGCCGGGTGACGGCGACCTGCTCGTGGCCGACGCCCGCCTCGGCACCTTGCGCCGGGTGACGATCCTCGCCGACGGCGTCCAGCCGTCGGTCGGTGCCCACTCACGCCCGCAGCTCAGCGACACCGGCCGCACCACCGTCTTCGACACGCTGGCCGCGCCGTCGCTGATCCCGGGAGCGGCTCACGGCCGCCAGGTCGTCGCCATGACGTCGATCCCGTCGCTGTCCCTCGCCGACGCCGATCTCGGCAGCACGCTGGTCGGGTTCACGAGCGACGAGTGGTACGTCGCCGTGATCAACAACGGCCCCACGTCGTTCACGCCCGACTCGTTCCGTGTCTCCGATTCCCGGTTCACGATCAACGAGGAGTCGAGCACGTGCGCGTTGGGTGTGCCCGTCCCCGCCGGCGGCGACTGTCACGTCAGGCTGTCGTTCACACCCGCTGGGCCGGGGCCGGCGACCGCGCTGTTGACCGTGAGCGAGTCGGGATTCCAGGCGATCAGTGTCACGTCGACGGTTCGCGGTGCGGGCGGCGAACCGATGCTGCGCACCAACCCGTCGGGGGCCGAGCTCGGTGAGGTCGTCGTCGGCACGACCGGCTACGAGAAGATGTTCGACGTCGAGAACATCGCCTTGGTGCCGGCCGTGGTCGGCAGCGTGCAGATCATCGGCGAGGCTGCGGGAGATTTCGCGGTCACCACGAACAGCTGCGAGAACAAGTCGCTCAACCCGCGCTCGACGTGCAGCGTGGGGATCACGTTCACGCCGACCGCGCCCGGGCACCGCACGGCGCTGGCGCGGGTCGAGACCACGACCGGGCAGTACACGACCGTCGTGCTCGGCGGTGACGCTCGGTACGTGGCGACGCTGAACGTCGACACCAGCGAGGTCGAAGCGGGCGACCAGTTCCTCGTCGGTGGCAGCGGATTCCCGCCGTCGTCGACGATCTCGATCTTCTTCGACGACGACTCGACGCACGTCGTCACGGCACAGACGTCCGTGTACGGCGACCTGTTGCACTGGGTGCCGGTCGATCTGCACGCCCGCGGCGGTCAGCGCACCGTGGTCGCCCAAGCCGCCGACGGCACCACGGCGTCAGCGGCGCTCGGGGTCATCGAGATGCGCGTCGACCACGTCGGACTGCCCGGCTTCGGCTTCGGCTGACGATCCCCGACGCGTGTTGACGGGCGCTGACAATGAGTCAGCCGTCGACGGGCACGAGGTGACCGATGAGCAGCAGGTCGTTCGTGCATGTCTGGCGGTTGACGTCGCCGATCTCGTCGCAGCGCACAGCGAACGTGAGGTTGTCCCCCGGTTGGATCCGGATCGGCGTGAGGCGTGGTTCGAATGCTGAACCGCGCACGTTGGCGAGCGACCAGACGAACAGTGGTTCGGTGTTGACCATCAGCGTCGCCACGCCGCGATCGTCGAACGGGTTGCCGACGCGGACGTCGCTGAGGTCGAAGTACTGACCGCTGGGCACCGTGTAGGTCTGATCGGCAGTCTGGGTCAACGACGCCGCCACCGAGAGGCGGACCCACTCGCTCTCGCCCGCATCCCCGCCCTCACCGTTCCCTGCGCCGCTGTCGGGCACCGTCGTGGAAGCTCCGGGCGCAGGTGCCGAGCCGGTCGGCGCGAGGTCGGCGGCGATCCGATCGACCTCGTCGCGTGCCGCGTCTTCGATCGTGGGCTTGACGACCCCGAACCATGCCAGCACGAGCGCGGCGATGGTGGCGAGTACGGCGAGCGTCTTGACGAGCACACTGCCGGGGATCGTCGGCGACTGGACGAATGCCAGCGGCGCGCTGACGGGATCGTGCCCCTGGCGTGCGGCTTCGACCTCGAAGTCGAGGGTGCGGGTCGCGCGCCGGAACACCCCGCGTTGCGCGCGCGCCTTCAATCTGACGAGGCTCGAACCGCCGGGAGCGACGCCGATCGCCGGCGGGTCGAAGTCGCCGTCGACCCGATCCGTGGGATCGACGAGATGCAGACGGCACGTCGCCACCGTGTTGCCGCGATTCTCGACCATGAACTCGAACGTTCCCCGGTGGCGGGCGCGGAGCACGGGCTGCAACGGGGTGATGTGACAGTCGTCGAACGGCTCGATCGAGACGGTCGACTCGGCGACGATGGCGTCGTCGGAATCACCGAGCGGGATGATCCGAATGGCGATCGCCGTCGGCCCCGCGCTGGTGGTCGGCAACGGTGGCGGTGCGATCGTGACGTCGATCACCTCCTGCGACCCGCCGAACAACGTGAGGTTGCCGCGGCCGACCGTCGTCCAGCTGGCGGCGAGGCCCGCCGGCACGATCGTGTACGACTCGGTCGATTCGTCGAGGTTGTGGACGGTCAGCGGCAACGTGACACTCTCGCCGGGGGCGACCGACACGTCGTCGTGCGAGAACCAAGCCTGGACGGACACGCCGAGCACGCTAGTGGCTCGACCCTCGGAGCCCCTGGCACAGCCGGCGGTGCGCCGTCGGCCGTTAGGCTCGGCCGTGTGGCCGGATCCGCTTCTCGCACCCTTCGCGATCGCCCCCGCCGGCTCCGACGCACGGCGGCACTGCGGGCGCTCGTCGCCGAGACCCATGTGCGTGTCGATGACCTGATCGCGCCGTTGTTCGTGCGCGAGGGCATCGACGAACCGCAGCCGATCCACTCGCTGCCGGGCGTCGTGCAGCACACCCGTGACAGCCTGCGGGCCGAGGTCGCCGCGCTCGCCCATCTGGGTGTGCGCTCCGTGATCTTGTTCGGTGTCCCCGAGCACAAGGACGCCATCGGCTCGGGAGCCTTCGACCCGGCGGGGATCGTGCAGCTCGCGCTCAGCGACCTGCGCGGCGACGTCGGCGACGAGGTGGTCGTGATGGCCGATCTGTGCGTCGACGAGTACACGGATCACGGTCACTGCGGTGTGCTCGACGAACAGGGCGTCGTCGACAACGACGCGACGGTCGACGTCTATGTCCGTGCCGCGCTCGCCCAGGCCGACGCAGGCGCCCAGGTCGTCGCTCCGAGCGGCATGATGGACGGCCAGGTCGCGGCGATCCGGGAAGGTCTCGACGGAGCCGGGTACAGCGACGTGGCGATCATGGCCTACGCCGCGAAGTACGCCAGCGCGCTCTACGGACCGTTCCGCGACGCGGTCGACGTGTCGATCGTCGGTGGCGGCGACCGCAAGGG
This sequence comes from uncultured Ilumatobacteraceae bacterium, assembly GCA_964592115.1. Classification (GTDB taxonomy): domain Bacteria; phylum Actinomycetota; class Acidimicrobiia; order Acidimicrobiales; family Ilumatobacteraceae; genus Sva-07. The sequence goes on along the minus strand of CAZQCP010000004.1, from coordinate 50,929 downwards.
TTATCAGCAAGACCCGCGCAACGCCCGCGAGGCGCGGCGTGAGATCACCCTCGATGTCGCCGAGGGTGCAGACATCGTCATGGTCAAGCCGGCCCTCGCCTACCTCGACGTGATCGCTGACGCCGCTGCCACGGTCGATCTGCCACTCGCCGCCTATCACGTCAGCGGTGAGTACGCGATGATCCACGCGGCGGCCGAGCGGGGCTGGATCGACGGCGATGCCGTCACGATCGAGCACCTCACCGCGATCAAGCGGGCCGGCGCCGACATCATCCTCACCTACGCCACCCGCTGGTTCGCCGAGGCGGTCGCCGCGGGACGGATCGCACCGTGAGCGACGTCCGATCCGCAGGCGGTGCTCCGTTGCACCCGTCCCCGCAGGACGCCACGGCAGGGGAGAGGGCAGGGGAGATCGGGTACTGCGACCCGGCGTGTGCGGCAGCGGGGTGCCGGCCGACGTTGTGCGTCGGCGCCGGCGTGCCGTCCAACGCCACCATGTTCGATCGTTCCCGGCGGGCGATCCCCGGCGGCGTGAACTCGTCGATCCGGGCGTTCAAGGCGGTCGGCGGCGATCCGTACGTCGTCGCGCGGGCCGACGGGGCCACGATCACCGACGTCGAGGGCACGACGTACTTCGACCTCGTCCAGAGCTACGGCGCGGTCATCGTCGGCCACGGCCACCCGGCGATCACCCGAGCGGTGGCCGACGCGGCGGTCGACGGCACGTCGTACGGGGCGCCGACACCACGCGAGATGAAGCTCGCCGAAGCGATCGCCGCGCGCGTGCCGAGCTGCGAGCGCGTCCGCCTCATGAACTCGGGGACCGAAGCGACGAGCACGGCGATCCGCCTCGCCCGCGGCGTCACCGGGCGCGACCGGATCGTCACGTTCGCCGGCAACTTCCACGGCGCCACCGATGCGCTGCTCGTGGCGGGCGGCAGCGGCGTCGCCACACTCGGGCTTCCCGGCACCGCCGGTGTCCCCGCGGCCGCGGTGTCGACGACGATCGTTGCGCCATACAACGTCGTGCCCGAGCTCGACGCCGAGGTGGCCGCGGTGATCGTCGAGCCGATCGCGGCGAACATGGGCGTCGTCGCCCCGCGAGCCGGCTTCCTCGCCGGATTGCGTGCCGAGTGCGACCGCGTCGGTGCGCTCTTGATCTTCGACGAGGTGATCACCGGGTTCCGGGTCGGCACCGGCGGCGCGCAGGCCAAGTACGACGTGCGCCCAGACATCACGTGCTTCGGCAAGGTGATCGGCGGTGGCCTGCCGATCGGAGCCGTCGGTGGCTCGGCGTCCGTGATGGAGCACCTGTCGCCGCTCGGGCCGGTCTTCCACGCCGGAACGCTGTCGGGCAACCCGATCGCCACCGCGGCCGGGCTCGCCGCGCTCGATCTGCTGACGCCCGATGTCTACATCGAGCTGATGGCCAGGGCTCGCCACCTGTCGGCGCTCTTGCGCGATGCGTGCGCGGCGGCTGACTTTCCGGCGCGGTTCCCTGTCGTTGGCACGCTCGTCGGCATCGTGTGCGGTGCCGCGGCGGGTGACGTTGCCAACTTCGACGACGCCAAACGCACCGACGAGGCTGCCTACGCGGCGTTCTTCCGGGCGATGCTCGGCGAGGGCGTGGCGATGGCCCCTGGTGCGTACGAGGCGATCTTCGTCGGTGCCGCCCACGACGACGCTGTGCTCGCGGCGATCGGCGAGGCGGCGCAGCGGGCGGCGCGGACTGCCCGCGAGTCGCTGGACCGCGTCGCTACCGTGGGGACGTGAGGCAGCTCTTCTCCTGGCGCTTCCTGGCGGCGATCGGAGCGCTCGCCGGGCTCGCGGTGCTGGCGCGCCTCGCCGTGCTCGACGACAACCCGATCGAGGCGGTGATCGAGACCGAACCCACCGAACGACGCATCGACCTCGTGACGCCGATCGCCGCTGTGGTGTGGACGGACGACTTCCGCGTCGGCATCGACGGCATCACGACCGGCTTCGTCGACCTCACCTTCGACGAGCAGCGGGCGGTGCGCATCGCTCCCGGTACGCCGGGCGAGGTCCGGTGCCCGACGATCGACGAAGCGCACACGTGCGCGTTCTTCGGCGACATGTTGGGCGACGCTGTGGTCTGGTTCTCGATCCAACCGATCGCGGCACGCGACACCGTCGAGCTGCCGCCGATCGTCGATCTCCAAGACGGCATGGCGATCTTCGAGAACGGTTGGTCGCTCCCGTATGCCCCGGTGATCGAACGCGACTGCGGCGACGAGGACATCCCGACGTTCAGCGACTTCCTCGAGCGGTTCGGTCCTGACAGCGTGTCGATCGTCGACCTCGAATCAGGCCGCGTCACCCGAGTCCGCTGCGCCGCCTGACGACCGCCGCGCTCACCCCACCCCGGCGCGCACCGATCTGGGTCGGGTTCCGTGCTGCACGGACGAATCTCTTGACCCAGATCCAGCGCGGGCGTGCCAGGCACGTTCGGCGCGACCGAGGAACTCCGCGAGCACGCGGTTGAACGTGCCGGCATGTTCGATCATGAAGCCGTGTGCCGCGCCGCTGATGACGACCAGCTCAGCCGTCGGGATGCGAGAGGCGAGCTCCTCGCTGTCGCCCCGCGGCGTCAAGATGTCCTGGTTGCCGACGAGCACGAGCGCCGGCACCGTGATCTCGCCGAGCTGGTCGATGAGCGTCGGGTCGAGCTCACCGGACTGCAAGATCGCGTCGCACTGGGCAGCGAACGCGTGCGCCGGACGCCCGAGCGCCAGCGGCCCGAGCCAGCCGATCGCGGGAAGGAGCCGCCGGAACGAGCGCGGCCCGATCACCCATCGCGCCGCTTCGTGGCCCATGGCACCGATGCCACGCTCCAGCGCCGCGTCGCGCCAGCTGGCGAGCAGCTCTTCTCGCCAGGGATGATTGCGGGCGGCCGTGCAGGCGAGCGTCAACGACCGCAGGCGCTCAGGGTGCCGGACCGCGAGGATCTGGCTGATCGCGCCACCCATCGACGCGCCCACGACGTGCGCGGTGTCGATGCCGGCGTGATCGAGCACAGCGACCGCGTCGTCGGCCATCTGTTCGAGCGAGTACGTGCCGTGTGGCTTGTCGCTGCGACCGGCGCCGCGATTGTCGAGTGCCACGGATCGGTAGAACGGCGCGGTGGCGAGGCGTTGCAGGTCCCATCCGTGCTTGTCCGCGCCGAGCCCTTGAACGAACAGGATCGGCGGTGCGCCCGGTCGCCCGGTCACCTGGTAGTGGATGCGGACGCCATCGCTGGTGCGGACGTAGGTCATCAGGCCCCCCCGCCCAGGCTGGTGAGCGGCAACCAGTCGAGTGGTGTACCGGTCGGGAGATCCCCGAACTCGTCGAGCAGGGTGGCGATGTCGGCGCGGACGCGATCGGCCAGCTCCAGCTCGGCGAGCGGTCCACGCCGACCCCGAGGTGGTGGGGATGCGGGCCCGATCTCGACGCGGGCTGCGCGCCCGATCGGCGTGCTCGCCGTGGCGCACGGGAAGACCTTCGTGCCGGTCGCGATGGCGGCGCCGACGATCGCGTGGTCGACTTCGCCGACGTCGCGCAAGCCATCGCCTGGTCGAGCGCCGAGGACCACCAACTCGCCGGCTCTGAGCGCTCCCGCCACCTCGTCGGGATGGTCGAGCAGCCCGCCGAGGCGACGCGCATACGCGCCGACCGGAGCGGTGTCCGGGCGGCCGACGAAACGGACAGGGCGGTCGACGACGCTGCTGATCGCCAGTGCCGAAAAGATCGGCGCCATCGCCAGCCGCCTCGTGTTGATCACGATCAAGGCACCACGCCGGCGTGGCAGGTGCTGGTCGCCGCCGACGGTGGCGCCCCAACGCAGCCTGGCCAGGCCCATCGCGGCGCGCACGAAGCCGGGATCGCGGCCCCAGTCGTCGACGACGCCTGCCTGCTCGTCGGTGAGGCGCGTGACGCCGACGTTGACGTCGGAGGCGGCGCGGCCGATGGCCGCGCCGGCGCGCACGGTCTGGCGGGCGGGAAAGCTGACCACGCGACCGAGTGTCGAACCCATCAGGCGACCTGCGCTTTCGCCGGGATGCGGATGATGTCGGGCCAGTCGTACAGGTGGTCGATCACCTCGGCGGTGGTCGAGATCGGTGTGATGCCGAGCAGCTCGTTCATGTGGGAGTTGTCGGCGAGCCGCCCACGGTGCATCAGCTCGGCGACGTGGTCCGGGATCGGCGCGCCGAACAGCGTGCTGATCGTGCGGGCGATGCGCCACTCCGGCCCGATCAGCGGGATCGGCACTCGGCGCCCGCGGCGGATCGCCTGCAAGGCCGTGATCGCCCCCGAGGCGACGACGTTGACCGGTTCGGCTAGACCGCGACCGGCTGCGGCGACGAGCGCCCGTGCCGCGTCGAGGTCCTCGATGACGGCGAACGGTGGGTCGGAGAACGGGCTGAACGGCACCGCTGGCATGCGCAGCAGGCGACCGAGCGGCGAGGGGACGTGCGTGCCGAGCACAGGCGCCAAGCGCACTGCGCCAACGCTGACACCGACCCGTTGTCCCACGCCGAGTGCTGTGTGCTCGATGGCGGCGACGGTACGGCCCCACTCGCTCGTGGGCGCGACCGGTGCGGACTCCGCGGGTCGCGTGAGCGCACCGCGGGCGCGCCCGTACACCTCGATGCCGCTGCGCACGACGATGTGTTCGAGCGAACGGCACTCGGCGGCGGCACCGATGATCGACGTGGCCGCCTGGTCGGTGAGATGCGCCGAGTCGGCGGGGTTGGCTCGCGCGTTGGGCTCCCACACCCCGACGTGCACCAGCACGTGGGGGTCGAAGTCGATCACCGTCTGGACGATCCGGTCGTGCTCCCCGGGGTGGATGCGGTGGTAGTCGGTGCGCGTCAGCCGGCGGCGGGGCGGGTCGACGTCGATCCCGGCGAGTGAACCGACCCACTCCTCGGCTTCGAGCAGGCTTGCGGTCAGCGTGCCGAGCTCGCCACCGACGCCACTGACGAAGACCCGCTTCCCCATCACCATCCGCCCACGCTAGCGCTGGAGGGCGTTGCACACCGGGTCCCCCGCGCCGACATGGCGGTCACATGACGGTTCGATGACGATCCGCTCCAGGATTCATCTAGGATCTGTCAAGCGCGGATCGATTCGTGCCGATGCAGGGGTGGACCACCGGCCCGTTCGGACCGATCTGCATTCCGCCTCATGTCTCACGCTTCCCGTTTCCGTTCCCGTTCGCACTGGACCGCAGCGTCGGTCGCCCTCGCGCTCGCCGTGGTGGTCGCCGCCGGTGTGGGTGCACCGCGCAGCACGGCCGCGGACTCGGTGTCGGAGATCACCGGGCCTGCGCAGGGCATGGCGACCGCAGTCCGCGGGGCGATGAACCGCACACTGCCCGCGGCGCCGGCGGGCAAGATCCCGTTCCCCGTCGACGGCGGACCGACGTGCCACATCTACTGGTCGAGCTTCGGCCAATCGCGTGGCGCGCGCTCGCACGAGGGCACGGACATCATGGGTGTCGCCCACCAGGCGGTCTACGCCGTCGTGGCGGGCGAGCTCACCCATCGCTACACCAACACCGGTACGGCGGGCTGGGGATGGACGCTCGTCGACGATGAGACCGGCGTCACCTACAAGTACTTCCATCTCGCCGACGACTCGGTCGGCTGGCTCGAAGGCGATCACGTGGAGGTAGGCGACGTGATCGGCTACGTGGGCGACAGCGGCACCCTCCCTGGCAACTACCACCTGCACCTCGAGGTGCGACCGAACAACGTCCCGATCCAGCCCCTCAACGTCCTCGACGTGCGCAACTGCCGCGTGCACTGACGTCCCCTACCCCAAATCTGTCCGCTGCGTCACGCTGCGCGGCACGATCCGGACACATTTCGGCGGTGACGGTATGAGGGGCGCGCCGGGACGCCGTGGAGGAGGCGCCGATCAGCGCAGTTGGGGGGCGCGGAGGATGATCTCGCGGGCCCACGGGTCGAGCTGACGCCCGGCGATGCGTTCGGTGACCTGGATCGCCTTCGTCGGCTCGTCGACGAGCCCGCTCCAGCGGATGTAGCCGCCCATGATCCCGATGATGCGGTCACCGAGCTCGTCGCCGTGGACGAGGATCTTGGTGCCGTGTCGGCCCAACTCGCGCATCTCGCCGTACAGCGACTTGAGATAGGCGTCGGTGTGGTCGGCGTTGAACGGGCGGTGGCGATATGGCACACCCAGCTCGTCGTAGTTGTGCAGGTTGTGTGGCGCGGCGATGATCGACAGCACGCAACCGAACCCGTTCTCACGGATCCAGATGATCTCCTCTTGGCGGCGAACGCGGCGATGGTTGTCGCCAACGCCGCCCGGACGCTCGCAGATCGCGAGCTTGTCCTTGATGATCCAGGTGAAGTTGCGCGGCGTGATGCCGAGCGCCCACTTGCCTCGTAGCCGTTGAGCCATCAGTGGTGGCTGCCGGAAACGGGATTGGACGTCATCACGGGGTGCAAGATTACCCCGCAGTAGGCGCTGGCCCGCAAAGCCGGAGCACAGAACCTGTGCGTTCGACCCGCCGACCACCGCCGACGTCACATCCAGGCGTCCGTCCCCTGGCGACATCGAGGACCCGATCGACCGTCGCCGCGTCAGGTGGATACCCCTCGACCACCAGCCAGGCGCGGATCGCCCGCGATGCCAGCGCCCGAGGGGCGTGACGCAGCGCTTCGGCATCCGTTGGCTCGCATGCCGCGGCAAGTTCCTCCAAGAAGACATCGTCGCGACGCAGCAGGTCAGCGGTCCTCGTGAGCAGCGGCACGGTGTCGCGCTCGGCGATCCCATCGAGGAGTGGTAGCAGCTCGTGACGGACGCGGTTGCGGCGGAACCGAAGATCGTCGTTCGTCGAGTCGGCGGCGACCGCGATCCCGTGGTCGGTGCAGAGTTGGCGGGTCTCGGAGCGGCGCAGCGCGAGGATCGGATGCCGCCAGCCGGGTTCGATCGCCGACAACCCGGTGGCGCCCGCTCCGCGCAACAGCGCCAACAACACCGTCTCGGCTTGATCGTCGGCCGTGTGCCCGGTGAGCGCGTCTGGGCCGAGCGCGGCTCGGCGGGCGGCACGGGCACGTGCTTCGAGGTTCGGTCCGTCCTCGACGACGACGCGCGCGACTCGAAAGTCGATCCCGAGGGATGCGGCTGTGGATGCGGCGATCTCGGCATCGACGTCGGCATCGTGGCGCAACCCGTGATGGACGTGGACCGCCGCGACGTCACACCCGGCGAGGACCGCCAACGCGACCATCGCCGATGAATCGGCACCGCCGGACAGTCCGCACACGACGCGAGTGCCGGCAACCGGGAACGTGCTCCGATCGAGCAGTGCAGCCGTGTCGATCATGACGACTCGATCATGACGGGTCGATCAGGACGTGTCGATCCTGGTTGGTCGGGCATGGCCTCTGTCGCGCATCGGCCGAGCGTTGGACCCTACAGATCGGAATGCTGGTGGCGCTGCTGTCGACGGCTCGGGTGACGCTGCGCCGTGACCGACTTCAGATAGCTCACGAAGAGCGCCACGACGGCGAGGACGGCGACGAGCGTGAGAACGATGCCGATCCACCAGTGCCAGACGTTGGCTGCAAGCATGGCCGCGAGGCTAACGGGTCGCCCTCGCCGGACACGAAATCCCGCGCCCAGCCCAGCAAGCAACGGTTGGGGACGGGCCCCAGCCGTTGCTTCTTTTCCACAGGCCGGCCGGAGCGCCTCGATCTATCCGATCTCGCCGTCGCCATCGAAGTCGGTGGCGAAGCACCGCTCGATGCGTTGCACGAGATCGGGCGGCAACTCGTCGTTGTTGCACTTCGTGGCGATGACCTGCTTCAACTCGGCGTGAAAGTCGAACGCGCCGAGGCAATCCATGCAGCCGTCGAGGTGCGTTCGAACCGCCGCGAGCTGCTCGCCGGCGAGTTCGCCGTCGAGGAACTCCTCGAGCTCGCGCAGCGCCTCGGCGCAGTCGACCCCTTGGCCTGTCGCACCACACGCGCCGTCGATGTCACCGGCCTGGTCGGGGTCGTTCTGTACGTCGCTCATGTCGTCTCCTGCCCCGCCTCGTCGGTCGCCGCGGTGGCAGCGACGAGTCCACGTTGCAGGGCAAAATCATGCAACGACTTCTGCATCGCCTTTCTTCCCCGATGCAGCCGAGACATCACCGTGCCGATCGGGATCTCCAGCATCTCGGCGATCTCCTTGTACGAGAAGCCGTCGACGTCGGCGAGGATCACCGGCAGGCGGAAGTTGTCCGGCAGATCCTCGAGCGCCTGCTTCACCTCCGCGTCGGGCAGCATCTCCATCAACGTCTCCTCAGCCGAACGCGCCGCCACCCCGTTCTGCAGCGCGGGCAGGTTCTTGTAGAGGTAGAGCTCCTCGATGTCGCCGAGGTCGGTCTCGTCAGGCCGGCGCTGCTTGGCGCGGTACGCGTTGATGTACGTGTTGGTCATGATGCGGAACAGCCACGCCCGCAGGTTCGTGCCCTCGGAGAACGTGTGGAAGCTCCGGTAGCCCTTGAGGTAGGTCTCCTGCACCAGGTCTTCGGCGTCGCTGCGGTTGCGTGTCATGCGCAACGCGCCGGAGAAGAGCTGTGGCGCGTACTGCATCGCCTGCTCCGCGAACATCGCCTGGTCGGCCATGCGCGGGACACTAGCCCGCCCGCTCCGGACCCGGTCAGACGCGCCGGGCCTGGGAGCCCCGGGGACCGTCGCCGCGCTACTGGCGGTCGTCGTCGGCTGCGTCCTCGTCGTGAAGCGTCGGCACGACATCGTCGAGGGTGCGCACGAACTTGTCGAGCAGGTCGGCCAGCAGCGCTCGTTCGTCGGCGTCGAACCGGCTCAGGATCTGCTCCATCGCAACGGATCGCCGGGCGGCGACATGGGCGTGGCGCTCGAGGCCGACGTCGGTGATCCGCACCAGCACGACGCGTCCGTCCTCGGGCGACGTGAACCGCTCGACCAGCCCGTCCGCTTCGAGGCGTTGCATCGCCCGTGTCGCCGTCGACGGGTCGACGTGGAGCCGAGCGGCCAGCTCCTTCATCGGGCGGCTGTCGCGCCGGGCGAGCAGGTCGAGCGCGTCCATCTGGCCCTGTTCGAGCGGCTTCTCGTGGCCGAACAGGTAGGCACGCAGGGAAGCCGCCGACGCCCCGCGGCGCATCTCGACCCACGCGATGCCGATCCGCAGGGCGTGGTCTCGGTCCGTCTGGTTGCGGAAGTCGACAGCCGATGCGTGTCCACTGGCTGGCTGTGTCATGTGCGTTTGTACGCTAACCAGCGATGGAGGAGGGCAACGGAGCGGACGGTCCGTCGACCCTGGCTCGATCGGACCCCAGCGACCCGACCGCCTTGGAGGCGCTCCACTCGTTCGGCACATCGCGCGTCGAGGTGTCCACGACCGAGTCGTCGACGCTCGCCCATACCGAGGTGTACACGGCGCGCGGCTTGCTGACCGTCATGACGCACGAACCGGCCGAGGGGCACCACCCGGCGGCGATCGTGGCCTGTGGCGGTGCACTCGGCGGCGTGCTCGGGCCCGGCCACGCGCTGTACCACCATCTGGGTGAGCGCTGGGCGGCGCGTGGCGTGCGGTTCGTGCGCGTGGGCTACCGCGAGCCGAACCAGCTCGATCAGTGCGCCCACGACCTCGCGTGCGGCGTCGAGATGGCCCGCGACTCGGGAGCCGAGCGGATCGTCGTGATGGGGCACAGCTTCGGTGGCGCCGTGGCCGTGCGCGTGGCCGTGGTGATGCCGGTGTCGGTGGCCGGCGTGGTCACGTTCGCCACGCAATCGGCAGGTTGCGAGGTCGCCGGCGCGCTCGCCGGTCGCCCGCTGCTCCTCTTCCACGGCGATCGTGACGAACTCCTCCCTCCCGAGGCGAGTCACGTCGTCGCGGCGATCGCCGGACACGGCGAGGTCGTGATGCTCCCCGGCGATGGCCATCTGCTCGGTCGCAGCGACGCGTCGATCACCGAGCGCCTCGACGAGTGGCTGCCTGGCGTCCTCGGCCTCCCCCGCTCCTGATCGTTTCGGGGATCTGCGTCCGTGTCAGCGGACGCGAGTCAAGATGGCGTGCACGAGCTCGGCGAGGCGGGCGGCGAGCTCGTCGGCGATCGAGCCGTCGGCGCAGTCGGCGGCCACAGCTTGCAGTGTGACTCCGTCGAGTGCCGCTTCGAGCAGCGCGATGGTGCGATCGGTATCGGGCCTTGCCGGGATCTCGTTGCGGTCGACCGCCTCGATGAGGTGGGCGGCCAACCAGCCGTGCAGCGCGTCCACCGCCTCGCGGCGACGTTGCGCGACGAGATCGCTCCCGGCGACGACGGCTGACATCGCCACCCACACCACGCTCTCCTCGCGCCCCGGGCTGTCACTGGGCACGAGCGCGCACAACCCGGCGATCATCTGATCGACGGGACCGTCGTCGTCGGACGTGGCGGCGCGGATCCTGATGCCCTGGCGTCGCACGGTGCGGTCGAGGGCGCCGGCGACCAGCTCGGCCTTCGTCGGGAAGTGGTGTTGCACTGTGCCGCCGGTGACGTGGGCCTGGCGGCCGACGGCACGCACGCTGAGCGCGTCGAAGCCATCGCGGGCGATCACGGTGATCGCCGCGTCGGCCAACCGGTCGGCCGGAGAACAGGGATCGAGTGCGCCACCCGCAGGCATGCCCATCCAGTGACGATATTCACTTGACCAGCCACCCATACAATCGTACGGTTTTGACGCTCATACACACGTATGGCTGACATCGTCCCCGTCGCTGACCTCGTGTCCGACCGGCGGCCAGCCCACCCTCCCAACACCTGCACCTCGAACACGCCGCCCCCGAACACGCCGCCCCCGAAGACATGGAGACACCGATGGGTACCGCCGCTCCTGACCTGCTACCACCCCTCGCTACCGGCCGCCCGCGCGACCGCGGCGCCCTCGCCCGGTTCGCCCGCTGGTGCGTCGAGCACAAGTGGACGGTCATCGTGTTCTGGCTCGTGCTGCTCGTCGGTGTGAACGTCGTGGCTGCAGCCGTCGGCCCGGACTACCGCACCGACTTCACCCTCCCGGACGGTGAGGCCAAAGAGGTGCAAGAGCTCCTCGAGGCGAACAATCCCGAGCGTGCCGGGTTCACCGCGCAGGTCGTGATGCGCGCCCCGCAAGGGGTGGACGACCCAGCTGTCCAGGCGGCCTTCGACGAGATCTTGTCGTTCATCGAGGCACAGGGCGACATCAGCATCGCCAGCCCCTACGACAACCCCGTCCAAGTCAGTCAGGACGGCACGATCGCCTTCGCTCAACTCGACATCGAAGACACCCGCGACTTCGTCGAGCTGCAGCAGGTGGGCGAGGAGATCATCGATCACGGCGCGGAGGTCGAGGTGCCGAACGGCATGGAGATCGAGTACGGCGGGGATCTCTTCGGCGAGTTCGAGCTCCCCGAGAGTGAGATCTACGGCCTGATCGCGGCGGTGATCATCCTCATCGTCGCCTTCGGCTCGGTGCTGGCCATGGGCCTGCCGATCGGCACCGCCCTGTTCGGACTCGGCGTCGCGTCCGCGCTCGTGTCGTTGCTCAGCCATGTGTTGTCGATGCCCGACTTCACGACCGCGATGGTGGCGATGATCGGGATCGGCGTCGGCATCGACTACGCCCTCTTCATCGTCACCCGGTACCGCGACAGTCTGCGGGCGGGCGTCGGTGTCGACGATGCCATCGTTCACGCTGTCGATACGAGCGGTCGAGCGGTTCTGTTCGCCGGGCTGACGGTCATCATCTCGCTGCTGGGGTTGCTGCTGATGGGGCTCAACTTCGTGCAGGGTGTGGCCATCGCGTCGGCGGTCGGCGTGGCGATGGTGATGATGGGCTCATTGACCTTGCTGCCGGCGATGTTGCGTCTCGTCGGTCGTCGGATCGACAACACCACCTGGGCGGCACTCGCCGCCGTGGCGATCGTCGTCGTCGCCGCGATCGTCGGGATCACCACCCACGCCGGAGCGGTGTTCCTCGGCGGCCTCGTGCTCGCCATCGTCCTGTTCGCGCTGAGCTTCGCGATCACGCCGCTGCGGCGGCTCGTTCCGCACCGAGCGGAGCGCGAGCGGGAGGCGCAGGTCTGGTATCGCTGGAGCCGCTTCGTCCAGCGCCGCCCCTGGCAGTCGGCGATCGGCGCAACCGCATTGCTCCTGCTGCTCGCCGTTCCCGTGTTGTCGATCGAACTCGGCTTCGGCGACTACGGCAACTATCCGGAAGACACGACCGTGCGCCGCGCGTACGACCTGCTCGCCGACGGGTTCGGTCCCGGGTCGAACGGCCCGTTGTACATCGCCGTGGAGGGCGACGCCGTCACCGACCAGGCACAGTTCGCCGAGTTCGTCGCCGCGATCAACGCCACCGACGACGTCGCGTTCACGACCCCCGCGCCGATCAGCGACGATCTGGCGCTGGTGATCGTCTACCCGCAGAGCGCGCCGCAGGACCGCGCCACGAGCGACCTCGTCAACGCACTCCGCGACGAGGTGATCCCGGCGTCGGGTGTCGACGCCAAGGTCGGCGGATTCACTGCCGCGTCGACCGATTTCGCCGAGTTCCTCGGCGGGCGCATGCCCGTTCTCATCGGCGTCGTGCTGCTGTTGAGCTTCCTGTTGCTGATGGCCGTGTTCCGCAGCGTGCTGGTTCCGCTGAAGGCCGTGATCATGAACCTGCTGTCGATCAGCGCGGCGTACGGGATCCTCGTGGCGATCTTCCAGTGGGGGTGGGCGCGTGAGCTGTTCGGTGTCGACAAGCCCGGCCCGATCGAGGCGTGGGCGCCGATGTTCCTGTTCGCCATCGTGTTCGGTCTGTCGATGGACTACGAGGTGTTCCTCCTGTCGCGGATCAAGGAGGAATACGACCGCTCGAAGGACAACGCAACGGCGGTCGCCGACGGTCTCGCGGCGACCGCCCGGGTCATCACCGCTGCGGCGCTGATCATGTTCTGCGTGTTCTTCGCATTCGTGCTCGGCGACGACCGCGCCCTCAAGCTGTTCGGGTTCGGCCTGGCGATCGCCGTCCTCATCGACGCGACGATCGTGCGGATGCTGCTCGTGCCGGCGACGATGGAGCTGCTCGGCGACCGCAACTGGTGGATTCCCCGTTGGCTCGACCGCATCTTGCCGCGCATCGAGGTGGAGGGTCACGATCTCCCCGGTGTCGAACCACACGGCATCGACCCCGACGATGGGGAGCCCGCAGTCGACGAGCCGGACCCGGTCGGCGTCGGCTGAGCGTCACGGGCCCGGCGCCCTGCGCTGGGTACCCATCGCCGAGCACCCGGCATCGGGCATCGGGCATCAAGTGGCGATGTCGCGGCGGGCGATGGCGATCGCTCCTGCGGCGAGCGTCGCCACGGTGAGCGCGGTCAGCACGGCGACGGGAAGCAGCTCGAAGCCTTCGGCCGGCATCGCCGGGACGTGCTCGAACGGCGAGAGGTCGCGCACCCACTGCGGCAGGCGCAGCGTGTCGCCGAGGAGCCCGACCACCGTGGCGAGGGCGACGACGGACCAGCTGAGCTGAGCCCAGCGCGGCGCGGCGGCGACGAGCGATGCGGTGATCGCGGCCACGAGCGCAACGGCGGAGAACATCGTCAACATCGCCGTGAACGCTGGCCACACATCGTCGAGTCGACCTGTCGATGCGGCCTCGCCCACGCCGACCGTCAGCCCGCCGATGAGGAGGATGCCCAGGCTGGCGGCGAGCGCCACGACGGTGTGGCTCGCCCACCAGCGCACCCGGCTGACCGGGGTGGCAAGAACGGGCTCGACCCGACCGGCCGTCTCCTCCGTGCGCGACCGCAACACCGAAGCGGTGGTGAACCCGGACGTCAGGAGGCCGAGGACGAGCACGGTCAGCGCCAGGAACTGGTCGGTGATCGACCCTCCGCCAGCTTGGGCGATCAGGTCGGCGATCGCGTCGTTGTCGGCGAAGGCCTCTGCCTGGTCGATCACGAGCCCGAACGACAACCCGGCGACCGCCATCCCGATGACCCAGCCGATGACCGAGGGCCGCTGCAAGCGGACGGCGAGCGCCAGCGGCGACGCCAGACGCTCGCTGCCGACCGCAGGCCCCGGCCGCTGACCGATGAACCCGGCGCCGAGGTCGCGGCGGGCGAGCAGCGCGGCCGCAGCGGCAAATGCACCGGCGGCGATCACCGTGAGCGGAACCAACACCCACCAGCGTTCATCGGCGAACGGCCGGATCGCCTGGGCGATGCCCAGCGGCGAGATCCAGGTCAGCCACGGCGTCCCGATGTCACCGACCGCGCGAGCGAGGAACGCGGCACCCAGCACGATGGCGCCGAACGAGTTGGCCGCCCGACCGCTGCTCGCCAGCTGTGCGGCCACCGCGCTGATGCCGGCGAACGTGATGCCGGTCGCCGCCGTCGCAGCACCGAATGCCATCGATCCCGCCGCCGGGAGCCCCGACGCACGTAGCGCCACGGACAGCCCGACTCCGATCACCAGCGAGATCGCCGACACCCAGATGCCGGCCGCGGCGAGCAAGGTGTAGCGCCCGACGGGAGCGGCACGCACCAACTCGGCGCGGCCCGAGTCCTCCTCGGCGCGGGTGTGGCGGACGACCATGAAGGTCGCCATCAATGCCACCGCGATGTACGTGTACAGCGACGTCTCGTTCATCACGACCGCGCCCTCGGTCGGGTCGTCGAGCCCGTACCCCGGCCCGGCGATCGCCTTGAAGGCGACATCGGCTTGGGCCACCTGTGCATACGCGGCCAGATCCGCGTCCGTCGGGTACAGCGCGAGGACGCTCAGCGCCGACACGGTGACGACGCCGACGATGCCACCGATCCAGACCAGGGCGCGGAGGCGGTCGCGCCTCGCGACGAAACGGAGCTGATGGCCGAGGCCAGCGAGTGGTCGCGGCTGGCCGTCGGCGAGCGCGCCCGGCGCGTGATCGGCGGCGAGCGCGGTCACCGCCGCCAACCTCGACGCCGGGCAATGGCTCGATCATCCGTCGCGTCGCCGGTGCCGCCGGTGTCTCCTGTGTTGCCTGTGTCTGCTGCGTCGCCTGTGCCTCCGGTGTCGACGCTGTCGCCGTACTGCCGGAGGAACAGCTCTTCGAGCGTTGGCGGTTGCGACACGAGCGACACGATCCCGAACGTTGCGACGTGGCGCATGGTGTCGCCCAGCAGTGCGTTGTCGACCTCGAAGTGCACGTGGGTCTCGTCGTGATGCACGGCGTGGACGCCGGGCAGCCCGGCGAGGCCTTCGACACGATGCTCGGTGGACAGCGTGAGGCTTGTGCGCGTCGTCGTCCGCAAGTCGTCGAGGCTGCCGGTCTGCACCACGCGGCCCTTGCGGATGATCGTCACCCGATCGCACAGCTTCTCGACCTCGGCGAGGATGTGGCTCGACAACAGGACCGTCCGGCCCTGCGCAGCTGCCTCGGTGACGCACTCCTGGAAGACCGTCTCCATCAGCGGATCGAGGCCCGACGTCGGCTCGTCGAGGATCAACAGCTCGGCACTCGATGCCAGCGCAGTCACGAGCGCCACCTTTTGTCGGTTGCCCTTCGAGTACGTTGCGGCCTTCTTGCGCGGGTCGAGCTCGAAGCGCTCGATGAGGTCGTCACGCCGGGCGCGGTCGAGGTCACCGCGCAGACGGCCGTAGAAGTCGATGATCTCGCCGCCCGACAGGTTCGGCCAGAGGTTGACGTCGCCGGGGACGTAGGCGAGACGCCTGTGCAACTCGACGGCGTCGCGCCACGGGTCGCCGCCGAGCAGCCGGGTCGTGCCGCTGTCATGGCGGAGCAAGCCGAGCAGCGTGCGTATGGTGACCGACTTGCCGGCGCCGTTGGGCCCGAGGTAGCCGTGCACCTCGCCCTGCGCCACCTCCAGATCGAGCCCGTCGAGGGCGCGGGTGGACCCGAACGTCTTCACCACGCCGCGCATCTCGATCGCCGATGACTGTGGATGGGTCATGGCCGGTGACGGTAGGCGATGGCAGGGTCGGCCGTCGCCGGGACCGACGTCAGCAATCGGCTCGGATCCCGCTCGCTACGAGCCTGGATCGGGCTGGTCAACCGGGGCGGTGGACCGAGACCGAGCCGTTCCTGGTCGCGAGGTCGATCGAGTGTGCGCTCGCCGGGTCGGTGCGAACGCCGATGTTCTGCGAACCGTTGTCGGTGGCGAGGTTGACGCGGTAGGCGACGGCGTCATCGGGGACCGACACTTCGATGCGCCCGTTGCGCGAACGGGCGTACACGCTGTCAGGCGGTTCGCTGAACGCCAGCACGATGCGCCCGTTGTGGGTCGATGCGTCGACGTTCGCGACGCCGATCCGTCGGCCGACGATGCGACCGTTGTCGTTCGTGATGCGGATCGCGCCCGACACGTCGGCGATCTCGACGTGGCCGTTGTCCGTGTCGAGGTCGATCCCGCCGCGCAGCCCGCTCGCGTCGACGTTGCCGTTGGAGGCATCGACGCGCACGGGGACATCGGCCGGGAGCGTGACTGTGAAGTCCGTGTTGCACCACGGGTTGCCGAGGATCGGACACGAGCCGCGGATCTCCAGCACGCCACCGACGATGCGCATCTCGACGTCCGACTCCTTCCACCCGTCGTTGATCTTCGCGGTGACGGTGATCTCGTCGGTTGCCCCGCCGGTGAGCCGGACCGACCCGTTCTCGCTCGTGATGTCGACCGCCGCGACCTCTGCCGCGGCGAACGTCGACTGTTCGGTGCGCACCTCGTGGGCGAGCACGGTCAAGATGTTGAACGTGCCCCACACGAGCGCTGCCACGGCCAGCAGTGCGCCGGGCACGAGCCAGGCGAAGCGCATGCCAGGCGACGGTGCCGAGGGCTTCGGTGTCGACGGTGCGGGCCACGACGGACGACCGCGCCCGGCGGACGGGCCAGCCGCGGTGCGCATCGACGGCGGCGCGAATACCGGTACCGCGGGCGCAGACGCGGATCGGGGAGGGGACGGGGTGTTGTCGTTCATCGGTGTCATTCCTTCACCCACTGGAGCACGGCGAGCACACGGCGGTGGTCGTCTTCGGCCGGCGGGAGATCGAGCTTGGTGAAGATGTTGCCCACGTGCTTCTCGACGGCCTTGTCACTGACCACGAGCGTGCGGGCGATGGCTGCGTTGGACCTGCCCTCGGCCATCAACCCGAGGACTTCGCGCTCGCGGGCGGTGAGTCGTTCGAGCGGGTCGAGCCGGCGGCTCCTGGCGAGGAGCTGGGCAACCACTTCAGGGTCGAGGATGGTCGCTCCCTCGGCGACCCGGCGCACCGCGCCGAGGAACTCGCTGACGTCGGCGACGCGGTCCTTCAGCAGGTAGCCGATCCCCGACGTGTTGGCGCTCAAGAGGTCGGTCGCGTACCGCTCTTCGACGTACTGCGACAACACGAGCAGCCCAACCTCTGGGAGCTCGCTGCGGATCTGCATCGCCGCGCGGAGGCCGTCGTCGGTGAACGTCGGCGGCATCCGCACGTCGATGACGGCGAGGTCCGGGCGATGCAACCGCACGACGCGCAACAGCTCGTCGGCGTCGCCGACGGTGGCGACGACGTCTTCGCCGGCGTCGGCGAGGATGCGCGTGAGCCCGGCACGCAAGAGGACGGAGTCCTCGGCGATCACGATGCGCACGGCAGCTCCACGAGGATCGTCGTCGGGCCACCCGGGGGACTGAGCACGTAGGTGGTGCCGCCCATTCCGGCGACCCGCTCGCGCAGGCCAGCGAGCCCGGTGCCCTTCGAGGCGTCGGCGCCGCCGTGGCCGTTGTCGCTCACCTCGACCACGAGGCGATCACCGGCGCGGGCGATCGACACCTGGGCGCGGGTGGCGCCGCTGTGACGAGCGACGTTCGTCAGCGCCTCGGTCACGACGAAGTAGGCCGTGCTCTCGACGGCCGCCGGTGGGCGCTCGGCCACCTGCACGTCGAGGCTGACGGGCACCGGGGAGCGAGCGACGACTGCCGACAGTGCGGCGTCGATGCCGCGGTCTTCGAGGATCACGGGGTGGATGCCACGCACGAGGTCGCGGATCTCGCCGAGGGCGGCCTTGGCCTCCTCGTGGGCGGCGGCGACCATCTCCTTGCCGGAGTCGGGATCGTCGTCGAGGCGTTCACGCGCCGCGCCGAGCGTCGCTGCGAGCGCGACCAGACGCTGTTGCGCACCGTCGTGGAGATCGCGCTCGATGCGCCTGCGCTCCGCTTCGGCGGAGTCGACCGCTGCGGTGCGGCGTGTCTGCGCTTCGGCGACCTGGGCAACGAGGAGCTCGTCGCCGCTCGGTCCGAGCAGTCGTCGCCCGAGCGCGTGCTCGATGTCGGCGACGCCGAGCAGGATGCGCGGCGCCACGAACCAGATCCCGATCACGCCGACGCAGGCCGCCAGCAGACTCGGCGCGCCGGAGCTGACCTCGAAGAAGTAGAACTTCGCGGTGTTGCCCGGCATCGAGTCGACGACGAACGGCAAGGCGACCATCGCCAGCGAGCCGCACCAGGCGACCGAAGTGAGCGCGTAACCGAGCGTGGCGACGGGCAGTTGGGCGAAGTGGTACGCGAACTCACGCCAGCGGGGACGCGACGTCAACCGTTCACGGAAGCGTTGGACGAGACCTTCGCGTACGAGCGGCGCGACCGGGTCGGCGATCGGCGGCCCGTACGCGCTCAGTCGTGAGCGGTCGAGGCGACCGAGCCCACGCGACATGAGCAGCGTGAACCAGGCGAACGGGATGCCGAGCAGGAACACCGGGAGCAACCCGATCGACAGCGCGGAGAACGTCACCGTCAAGACGAACGTGATGATCGACACCGGCAGGCTGATGGCGACCAGCGCTGCCGCCTTGCCGATCCGTCCAGGGTGCCTCCACGGGCCGAGGAGAACTGCCATGGCCGAACTCACGTTACCGGCGCCGTCGAGGCTGGCCGGGCCTGCACGTCGGCGCGGCCGGGGAACGCGATGCCGATCATGCCGCCACCAACGCATCGAGCACGTCGACCTTGGCGGCCCGGCGGGCGGGACGCCATGCGGCGGCGACCCCAGCGAGTGCGGCGAGGCCGAGGACCACGCCGAGCGTCCCGACCGGGATGTCGACGACGCCGTAGCCGAGCTCGTCGGCCACTGCCTGCAGCAGACCCCATCCGAGGAACGTGCCGAGCACGATCCCGCCGAACGTGCCGAACACGGCGACGATCACCGATTCCCAACGGACGGCCGAACGGGTCGCCGAGCGTGACTGACCGAGCGCCCGCAACATGCCGAGCTCACGCGTGCGCTCGTGGATCGACAGCGACAGCGTGTTGGCGATGCCCATCACGGCGATCAGCACGGCGATCGCCAACATGCCGTACACGATGAACAGCATCTGGTCGATCTCGGCGCCGATCGTGTCGACGTACTCGCTGCGCGTCTGCGGTTCCGGAGCGGCGAACGCGTCCGTGACCGTGGTGACGGCGGCGACTCCGGTGTCCTCGGACACGCCGTCGACGAGGTCGACGAGCACCACCACGTCGCCGAGCTGGGCGGTGTGCGGAGCCCAGTCCTGCGGGCTGATGATCCACTCGCCGGTGTTGATCGTCGATCCGATCGTGGCGGCGACGGTCAGGTCGGTCGTCGTGCCGTCGGCGAACTCGGCGACGACGGTGCTGCCGACGGCGAGATCGTGATCCTGGGCGTAGACGTCACCGACGACGACGCTGCCGGCGGCGACGTCGTCCAACGACCCGCTCACGACATCGAGGTCGAGCACCGAGTTCAATGCGGCGACATCGGCGACCGCCGGGGCGACACCTTCGCCGTCGATGCGCATCGACGCGATCCCCATGCCGGTCGCCGAGGCGACCTCGGGGAGCTCGGTGAGTGCTGTGGCCAGTTCGGGATCGAGGCCGGCACCGCCGAAGCTCGCCGGCATGATCACGAGATCGCCGCCGAAGTCGCGGTCGATGACGCCTTCGACGGTCGACTTGATCGACGCGCCGACGGTCACGAACAGGGCGACGACGGCGGTGCCGACCATCAGCGCCGATGCGCTCGACGCGGTGCGCCGGGGGTCGCGCATCGCGTTGCGCCGGGCGAGACGGCCGGGCTGGCCGCGCAGTACGCGGGGGACCAACCCGATGACCGCCGCGGCCGGCCGAGCGGCCACCGGGCCGATGGCCACGGCACCGACGAGCGTCGACAGCGCGCCGAGTCCGGCTTGCGCCAGCGGCGAGCCGATCGTGCCGCTGGTGGCGGTGACGACGAGGGCGATCCCTCCGGCGGTGAGCGCACCCCCGGCGATGAGGCGGACCCGGGAGGACGCCGATCGGTCAATGGCGGTCTCGCGAAGTGCGGCGAGCGGCGCGACGCGCGAGGCGCGCACCGCCGGGGCGACGCTGGCGAGGAGGCTGGTCCCGACGCCGACGACGATCGCCGTGATCACGGTGGCGACACCCACGGCGATCCCGTCGGTGCCGAGCGCGAAGTCGCTCGACTCCATCAGCAGGTGCAAGCCGTAGGCGATGCCCGAGCCGGCGGCGAGCCCGGCGAGCGAACCGATGACACCGATCACGAGCGCCTCGAGCACCGTTGCGGTGAGCACTTGGCGCCGATCGGCGCCGACCGTGCGCAACAGGGCGGCCGTGCGGGTGCGTTGAGCGACGAGGATCGAGAACGTGTTGTGGATGCTGAACGCGGCGACCACGAGCGCGATGCCGGAGAACGCCAGCAGGATCATGCGGAACATGCCGAGGAAGTCGCTCTCGATGTCGTCGAGCATCTCGGCGGTGAGCTCGGCGCCGGTGATCGCTTCCTCGCCGGGCGGCAGCACGGACTCGATCGTGGCGCGCAGCTCCTCGGCGTCGACGCCGTCGATGGCGGCGATCCGGATCTCGTTCACCGCGCCGGGTTGACCGAACAGCTCGGTCGCCGCCGCGGCATCGAAGGCGGTGTAGGTCGTCGGGCCGAGGCTGTCGGCATGGCCGAACCTGAGGGTGCCGACGATCGTGACCGGCGTCGGTACCGGCGTGAGCACCGTCGCTGCATCGCCGATCGACAGACCTGAGTTCCCGAGCGTCGTCAGGTCGACGACGACCTCGAACGGGGAACCGTCGGCGACCGCCTGCGGTGCCCGGCCGTCGGCGACCGTCCACGGGTTGAGTGGTGAGTCACCGATCCAGCTGGCGGCGATGGTCGGGGGGCCGCCACCGCCGATCGCGTCGCCATCTGCGTCGAGCAGCTGCCCGACGCCCTCGACGACGCTGGCGACCGCGGCAACGCCGTCGATGTCGGCGAGCTCGTCGGCGAGGTCGGCGCTGACGGTGCCGCGCTGGCGGTCTTCGCCGGCGCCGACCGTGGTGGCGTCACGCACGACGACGTCGGTGCCGGCGTTGGCCGAGCTGAACAGCGAATCGAAGCCGCTGTTCATCGTGTCGCCCGTGACGAGCGCGGCGGTGAGGAACGCCACGCCGAGGACGACGGCAACCGCCGTGCCGGCGAGCCGGCGGCGGTCGCTCAGGATTCGCTTCCAGGTGATGCGCCACATGTCAGGCTCCGAACGCCTTCATCCGGTCGAGCACGCGCTCGGCGGTCGGTGCGGTCATCGTGTCCACGATCCGGCCGTCGGCGAGGAACAGCACCCGGTCGGCGTAGCCCGCGGCGATCGGGTCGTGGGTGACCATGACGATCGTCTGCGCGAAGCGGTCGACGGCGTAGCGCATGAAGCCGAGGATCTCGGCCCCGGTGTGGCTGTCGAGGTTGCCGGTCGGTTCGTCGGCGAAGACGAGGGCGGGCCGGTTCGCCAGGGCGCGGGCGACGGCCACGCGCTGTTGCTGGCCGCCCGACAGCTCGCTCGGACGATGGTCCAGGCGGTCGGTGAGTCCGACGGTCTCGATCACGGTCTGCAGCCAGTCACGGTCGGGCTTGGTGCCGGCGAGGTCCATCGGCAGCGTGATGTTCTCGGCCGCGGTGAGCATCGGGAGCAGGTTGAACGCCTGGAACACGAAGCCGATGCGCTCGCGGCGCAGCCGGGTCAACTCACGGTCGGACAGTCCGCCGAGCTCGACGTCGCCGCGCTCGTCGCAGAGGTACACCTGGCCCGTGGTCAACGAGTCGAGCCCGGCCAGGCAGTGCATGAGCGTGCTCTTGCCCGAGCCTGACGGACCCATGATGGCCGTGAACTCACCGGCGCGCACACCCATGTCGACGTGGTCGAGGGCGGTCACCTCGGTGCCGCCGCGGCCGTAGATCTTGACGGCCGCCTCGGTCCGTGCGGCGAGTGGACGAGGGGCCAGGTCAGCGTGTGGGTCGCCCGCCGGGGCGGCGAGCGTGTCAGGCGCGGGCGGGACGAGCAGAGTGGGGGATTCCATGCCTCCACGATGCGCTCATCGAGGCCGCCGATCGATGGGGAGCACTCGTGTCTTCCTGGTAGGGCTGCCCCCACCCGCCCTCAAACCACAAATCTGTCCGCGACATCTCGCTGAGCGAGACGTGACGGACAGATTTCGGGTCGCGGTCAGCGAGGGAGCCCTCAGCTTGGGGTGAGCGTGGCGACAGCCTCGATCTCGACGCGTGCACCGAGCGGGAGGGCGGCGACGGCGACCGTCGTGCGCGCCGGGCAATGATCTCCGAGCGCCGCTCCGTACGCCACGTTCATCTCCTCGAAGTCGTCCATGTCGACGAGGTAGACGTTGCACTTCACGAGCGCGGCCGTGTCGAGACCTTCCGAGGCCAGCACCGCGACGAGGTTGTGGATGCACGACCGCGTCTGCTCGGCGACGTTCCCGTACACGCACGTCGTACCTGGCAGCTTGCCGACTTGGCCAGACAGGAACAGCAAGCCGGCACCGGCAACCGACGAACGGTACGGACCGATGGTGCGCGGCATCGGTGGCATGGAACCGGTCCCGCGCGACCGAGCCGTGGTGGTCATCGTTCCGGGGGCTCGATACGCACCGCACGGCTCGCGAGGTCGACCTCGACCCGCTCGTCGTCGGTGATGCGCACCGCGTAGGTCGGTTGGCACTGTTGTTTGACCGCCTCCCATCCGCAGGCCAGATCGAACGCCCACTGGTGCCCTGGGCAGACGAGCCGGTCGTGCAGCACGACACCACGGTGGAGTTCGCGCTGCTTGTGAATGCAGATGTTGTCGAGTGCGTAGAGGGCGCCGTCGTGCACGATCACGACGATCTGGTGGTCGTCGGGAGCAATGAACACCGTTCGGCGCGCCTTGATGACAGCGACGACGTCTCCGACGTCGTGCCACACGCTCGTCGACACGGCACGGCTCGTCGCCGCCAATGGCGTCTCGGCAGATGTCACGTCGTTGTGCATGATGCGGTTTCTCGCTTCCGTCCAGCGCCCTTCGGAGTCAGGCCGTGTCGTCGGACTCGAGCCAGCGGCGCTTGAGGCGCTCCGCGGCTGCCGATGGGAGGGAACGGTCCACGGCTCGTTCGTCGAGCGGTTTCTGATCGGGATCCCAGGTGACCGACAGGTCTCCGGCGACGTACGTCTGGCACGCCAGTCGCCAGCCTTGGTCGAGCAGCGGCCCGAGACGGTCGCGCTCGCGCTTGCGCGGCGGGCTCAAGTGCTCGGCGCCCTCCACGACGAACACGCGGTCGGTGCCGCAGTTGCCGCTGGCGCAGCGGAATGGCACACCGCATTCGTTGCGGATGGCGACGCGAAGCAAGTTGACGTCAGAGTCGTCCGGGAAATCGACCGCGTAACCACTCGTGACGAACCGGATCGTCGGCATCAGCCCGTGCCGAGTGTGACGAGCTCGTCGTCCTGACTCGTGTGGCGGGGGCCGTCAGGGCCCAGGTCGGGCGCGACATAGGTGTCGTACAACGCCTTGGTGTACGAGAAGCGCATCTCGGCACCGGCGCGCACCAGATCCAGACAACGCTCTTGCAGCTCCGGGGTCGTCGCGTGATCGAGCACGATCTGATAGCCGCGCTCGCCGTGCACTTCGTCGGAGGTGATGTGAAGATCGAAGAACTCGACCTCGTCCTCGGTGAACCCGTACTTCTCGAGCAGCGGTGGCAGCTGCTTGCGATAGATGCTTGGCACCTGCGACTCGAGGCCCACGACGAGAGCTGCGGTGGCGACCGCGAAGTGTTCACGCATGGCGACCGAGTAGCACCAACCTTGGAGCCCGCGCGTGACCGGGTTCATGTTCTTCGGATCGGTGACGCGCTCGCGTGTCGTGCCACACGCTTCCGCGAAGCGAATGAGGAGGTCGGTGTGGCGGATGTCGGACAGCTCCTCTTCGTACATGTTCTGGAGGAGGAAGTCCTTGGCGTCGGTGTGCTGGTCGGGCGTGTTGGAGTAGATGTAGGCGAGATAGTCGGCGAACGGGCCGACGTAGTGGTAGTGGTTCTCGGCCCACCGCGAGAAGTGCTCGCGCGAGAGCTCGCCGTTCGACCACGCAAGGCTGAACGAGGCGTTCTTCGCCTCTCGTCCGACGAGTGCTGCTTCGAGCGCGGTCCGGAAGTCGTCCGGTGCAAGCAGTTCTGCCATGATTGTTCCCCTTCGTTCTGACTGTTCGTGCTGGCTTGTTCGGTCCGGCTGGAAGCCGATGTGTGTGCGGCGGGTGAGCTACACCCGACTAATGTATACAGTATACTAACGTGGGGGAGATGCAAGGGGGAGATGCAAGGGGAAGGCATGGGGCGCGAAGGAGACGGGATGATGTCGCTGAGTCCAGCATCCGCGGAGATCGTGGGTTCGGTCCGCGCCTGGGTGCAGGAGTGGGGCGCGGAGGTCGCAGCGGTCGACTTCGTGGCTGGCCGTGATCGGTTCCATCCCGACGCGATCGCGTTCGGCACGCGCGCCGATGTCGTCGTCGGGCGCGAGCTGATCGCTGCCGAGCAGTGGACGAGGGTGTGGCCGAACATCGCTGACTTCGCGTTCGATCTCGACCACCTGCGAGTCGTGACCGCTGACGTCGGCAACCTCGCCGTCGCCATCGTGCCCTGGACGTCGACCGGGTTCGACGAGGACGGCCGGCCATTCGATCGTCCTGGACGGGCGACGATCGTCTTGCGCCGCCAGCCGCTGGAACGTTCACTGCCGGAGTGGCTCGCCGTGCACACCCACTTCTCACTCGCCCTGGGTGTCCCGGCGCGCTCGTTCGGCCAGCCGCGGCAGGCGGACGTCGACACGTGAGCCTCAGCCCGCTCTCCACCGACCTCGCTGTCATGGCGGAGCAGGTCACCGGACGGGGCGTACGGGGGGTTGTCTGCGCCGCAGCACCGTTGGCGGCACAAGCAGGCGCGGGTGCGATCAGGGACGGGGGCAACGCGTTCGATGCCGTCGTCGCCGCGGCGCTCGCCGAGACCGTGCTGTTGCCGCCGAAGTGTGGTTTCGGTGGCGACCTCGTCGCCATCGTCGTCGAGCCAGGTGAGGATCCCGTCGCGTTGCTCGCGATCGGCGGCGCCCCCACCAGGCTCGCCGCGGTGGCGAGCGGATCGGCGTGGGCCGAGACCGGGCCGAACAGCATCGGGCCGCCAGCAGCACCGGCCGGCTATGCCGAACTGGCGCGCCGCGCCGTGCTGCCACTCGACCGGCTCGCGAGCCCCGCCATCTCCCTCGCCCGGGGCGGTTTCCCTTGGGCCGCCGTGTGTACGCGGCTCCAGCGGGCATCGGCTGCGCTCGTGCGTCGATGGAACCCCAGCGGCACCATCTACTTCCCCGACGACACGGTGATCGAACCCGGCACGATCGTCACGTTGCCGGGACTCGCCAATGTCCTCGACGAGTTCGTACATCGGCGCGACCTGTTGTTCGACGGACCCGTCGGCGACGCGATACTGGGCACGGTCGCTCGCGCCGGCGGCGTGCTGCAGCGCGATGACTTTGCATACGCGCGAGCCGAGTGGGCTGCGTGCGTGCGCTCGATCGTAGGCGATCACACCGTGTGGGCGACACCACAGCCGACCCACGGGCCCTCGCTGCTCGACGCTCTCGCCGGCGCTGAGCCACACGATCCGCCCGCCGTGCAGTACGGACGTGTGATGCGGGCGATCGCTGATCGGCGCGAGCAACTGGCCGATCCGAGCGGTACGTCGATGGTGAGTGCCAGCGATGCAGATGGTCGCACCGTGGTCGTCGTCCACTCGAACTCGTTTCCGCGTTTCGGCAGCGGCCTCGTCGTCGGCGACTACGACCTGATCCTCAACAACCGTGCCGGGCGCGGATTCAACACGCAGCCGGGTCACCCGAACTTTCCCCATTCGGGCCGACGGCCGGCGACGACGCTGCACGCGTGGGCGTTCGATGGCGCCGACGGGGTCCGTTTCGCCGGAGCGACGCCGGGCGGAGAGAACCAGATGCCCTGGAACGCCCAGCTGATCCAAGGTTTGATCGACGGCGTGGATTCACCAGGCCGACTGGTCGTCGAGCCACGCTGGGAATGGCTACCGGCCGACGATGGCGTGAAGGTCGAAGCGGGCCTCGGCAGCGTCGGATCGCTCGCCGCGGTCGCGCCCCGCGTGATCGACGTGCCGCGCTGGAGCATGACGTCGGCCCAGCAGGTGGTGACCGTCGCCCGCGCCGGACGACCGATCGAAGGTGCTGCCGACCCCCGCACCGTCGGGCTCGCGCTGGGCATCTGAACCGAAGCCGCCTGGCGGGCGCACACCGATCTGAACGGAGTGGCGACGCCGACAACACGCGTCACTGCTCGGTCAGCGTCGGGCGCGCAAGGCAACTATCGTCATCGGTCGGAGCCCATGCCCGATGGGCGCGGCGATGGAGGTCTGGACCCATGGTGAACGTCTTGTTGCCGACCTCGCTCGTCGGCTCGTACGCGATGCCGTCGTGGTTGATCGACCACGAGCGTCTGCGGTCTCGCTTTCCACCGCGTACGCGCGCCAAGGAGTTGTGGCGGGTCGATGACGAACATCTTCTCGAAGCGCAGGACGACGCGACGCTGCTCGCGATCCGCGACCAGGAGCGCGCCGGACTGGACATCGTCACCGACGGCGAGATGCGCCGCGAGAGCTATTCGAATCGGTTCGCAACGGCGCTCGCGGGAGTCGACCTCGACAACCCCGGCACCGCGCTCGATCGCTCCGGTCAACCGAACCCGGTGCCGAGGGTCGTCGGCCGCGTGCAGCGCTCCCGTCCCGTCGAGGTGCGCGACGTGGAGTTCCTCCGCGCCAACACCGACCGACGGATCAAGATCACCGTGCCTGGGCCATTCACGATGTCGCAGCAAGCGCAGAACGACTACTACGAGTCGCCCGTCGAGATGGCGCTCGACTACGCGGCAGCGGTCAACGACGAGATCCACGACCTGTTCGCCGCCGGGGCCGATGTCGTACAGATCGACGAGCCATACATGCAAGCCCGCCCGGCCGAGGCCGACAAGTACGGCATCGAGGCGCTCGAACGAGCGCTCGACGGTGTCGACGGTGAGACCGCGGTGCACATCTGCTTCGGCTACGCCGCGATCATCCATGAGCGCCCGCCTGGCTACTCGTTCCTTCCACAACTCGCCCGATCGAGTGTGGACGCCATCTCGATCGAGACCGCCCAGTCGGGCCTCGATTGCTCCGTGCTCACGTCGCTGCCCGGCAAGACGATGATCATCGGGGTACTCGACTTGTCCACTCCGGAGGTCGAGACCCCCGAGTTGGTCGCGCTACGCATCCGGCGGGCGGTGCAACATCACCCGGCCGAACAGATCGTGGTCGCGCCTGACTGCGGCCTCAAGTACCTCGACCGTGACGTCGCGTTCGCCAAGATGTGCGCGATGGCCGCAGGCGCGGCGATCGTCCGCGCCGAACTGACGTCCGGCTGAGCCGACATCTCGCGCCGATCCGACTCGGTCGTTTCGTGCAGTGGCGACCGTCCGAGAGCGCTCGCGCGTATCGATCGGTTCTGAGGGTGTTCGCGTCCGGCATTCACTCGACAGTCCCAGCGGCGCGCATGTGGTGATCGCGCAACGCGATCAACAGCATGGGAGAGGCAACGGCCACCGCCAATGTGAATCGAAGCCCTACCGCTGCACCGATCACGCCGACCAACGCACCGACGAGCGCCCCGACGCCGATCTGCGTCGAGCGATACACACCGAGTGAGGGGCCATGCGAACCGAACTCGTCGACGGCGACGACGTTGGCGATCGGGAACAGCGAGCTGATCGTCCCAGCGAACAGAGCTGCCATCGCGTAGGTGACGATGCTCGCCGGCAAGAACACCCAGGCGAGGCCGGTGATCGTGAGCAGCGCGCCGATGCGTCTGGCGCTGACGATCGGCCCGACCCGGTCCATCCCGGCGCCCGACACGATCTTGGCGAGGATCGAGATCACCCGTCCGACGGCGAGCACTGCCGCTGCTGCGCCGGCGGACAGGTTCCACTCGGTGACTGCGAAGATCGTCAGATAGGGGACGGCGCCATATTGGCAGATCGACCCGATCGCACCGATGAACGTTGGCAACCCGATGATCGCTCGGCGCGGAAAGCGGAACGGGATGCGGACGCGCTCGGTCTCGAGCCGGAGGAAGCATGTCGCACCGAGACATGCCGCACCGAGCGCTGCCGACACCATGAATGCGACGCGCCACCCGGCGATCGAGCCGAGCGTGCCGAGCAGGGCGGCGACGGTCAGGCCGGCGGAGAACGCGACGCCGTACATCCCCATGGCGAACCCGCGGCGCCCCGGTCCGGCAACGAGTGGGACGGCGCGCAGCCCGGCAGGGAAGTAGAGACCGGCACCGAGCCCGAGCAGGACTTGGGCGAGCACGAGCACCGTAAACCCGTTGGCCGCGGCGGCGACGAGGCTGCCGCCGGTGGTCAGCATGAGCGCGCCGGCCATCACGCGGCGCGGACCCCATGTGCCGAGCAACGCCCCGCCGACGAGGTTGGCGATGGCGATCGATGCTGCGAGGAGCCCGAACGCGATGCCGGCCTCGCCTTCGTCGAATCGCAGGCTCTCGGCGGCGCCCGGCAGTACCGGGGCGAGCACCTGCTCGCCGACGGTGACCCCGAGGTAGGTCATGCAGACGACGACGAACGCGCCCCAGCGTGGCGAGACGACCGCCGTGGTGCTGGCCGTGCTCGCCGGGGTGGGCATTTCGGATACAGTATGCAAGACGATGGCTGGCGTCCATCACCGGAACCCGACATGCATCTCGACGACTCCACCATCACCGAACTGATCGATGCCCGCGACGCCCGCGTCGCCGTTGCCGCCGCGTTCGAAGCATGGGGCCGCGGGCACGCCGCCACCACCCAACGGGTGCGGGCCGCACTCGCTGGCGACGGCGAGCGGCCGCCGGCGATGGCCTCGGCGATGGCGGCAGTCGTTCCGCCATACAGCGGCGGCAAGGTCTACGCCACCCGCGACGGCAAGTTCACGTTCGTGAACATCCTCTTCGACGCCGACGGGCGATTCTTGTGCACACTCGACGGCGACGCCATCACGCGCCTGCGCACTCCCGCCACGACGGCGCTGGCGATCGACCGTCTCGCCGTGCCCGGCGCGTCGACGGCCGCGATCATCGGCACCGGCCGGCAGAGCTGGGCGCACATCGAGATGCTCGCCGACACGATGCCCGAACTGCACGAGCTGCGCATCAACGGTTACATCGCGGCCGAGGCGGGCGAGCTCGCGGACCGGGCCACAGCGCGCGGGATCCCGGCGGTTGTCGCGTCAACGCCTGCCGAGGCTGTCTCGGCTGCGCAGGTGATCGTCACGGTGACGTCGACCGTCACGCCGCTGTTCGCCGCCGATGTCGTCGCCGATGACGCATTGATCTGCGCGCTCGGTGCGACGAAGTACGACCGCGTCGAGATCGCGTCCGACGTCGTCGCCCGCTGTAGGGCGGTGGTCTGCGACGACGTCGCCGGCTCACGCATCGAGTGCGGCGATCTGATCGCCGCCGCGGCCGCCGGCCGGTTCGACTGGCGCGACGCTGTGGAACTGCACGCCGTCGTCGCCAGCACGCACGCGGTCCCGCGCGCCGGATCGGCGCCGGTCCTGTTCGAGTCCCAGGGGGTCGCGCTGCAAGACGTCGCCCTCGCCGCCGTCGCGTGGGAGCGGGCGGCGGCACACCTGCCCATCCCATCAGTCCCCGCCTGACCACCGACAAGGAGAACACGATGATCGACACGAAGCGCCTGACCATGCACGAAGCCGAGATCGCTGTCGATGCCGCGCTCGCCAAAGCGGACGAGCTCGGCGTGTCGTCGGTGATCTGCGTCAGCGACGCGGCCGGCTGGCCGATCGTGATCAAGCGACCCGACAACGGCAAGCCAACGAGTGTCGAGATCGCGATCAACAAGGCGTTCACCGCGGCGTGCCATCGCCGGCCCACCCACACCTACACGAACGCGCAGCCGGGACAAGAAGCGTTCGGCATCATGAACATGCATCACGGCCGGTTCTCGATCTTCGTCGGCGGTTGGCCGATCGAGGTCGACGGTGAGGTCGTCGGCGGGGTCGGCGTGTCCGGGGGCCACACCCGCGAGGACATTGCCTGTTGCAAGGCGGCGATCGAGGCGCTCCTGTCGCACCTCGGCAAGCAGGTCGACTTCGCCAAATGGGACGACTGGCAGCCGCCGGCGGTCACGAGGTCGTGACGAACGTGAACAACGGGACGAACGAGGGGAGTGGAGCCGACGGTCCGGTGCGGGTCTTCAACCGTATCGGCGACGGCGAACGTCCCTCACTCGGTGGGCAGACGTTCGAGCGCCGCAATCCGGCAGACATGACATCGGTCGTCACGATCGCGCCGGAGTCGACCGTCGACGACGTCAGCGATGCCGTCGACGCTGCACTCGATGGGCTCGCCAGCTGGAGACGTAGCACGCCGACCGAGCGGGCGAACGTGCTCGCCGGCGCTGCCCGGTTGCTCGGCGAGCGAGCCGACTCGATCGCTGTCGAGATGGTCGCCGAGGAGGGGAAGCCGCTCGCGGATGCGACGGGCGAGGCACAGCGGACCCCGAAGAACCTCGAGCTCTACGCCGGGGAGGCGTACCGGCTCACGGGCGCGACGTTCCCGAGCGACGACACCCCGATCGTCTACTCGACGCTCGATCCGGTCGGCGTGGTCGCCGTGATCACTCCCTGGAACTTTCCGCTCAACCTCGCCAGTCGCAAGATCGGTCCAGCGCTGGCGGCCGGCAACTCGGTGGTGTTCAAGCCATCGCCGATGACACCGTTGATGGGTGATCGTCTCGCCGCGGCGTTCACCGACGCCGGGTTGCCCCCAGGCGTTCTCAACGTCGTTCACGGAACGGACGCTGGAGCGCATCTGGTCGCCGACTCGAGGGTCGCCGCGGTCACGTTCACCGGCTCGACGGCCGTGGGGCGTCGGATCCACGATGCGTCGGCAATGGGCCGGCGGCTGCAGCTCGAGCTCGGCGGCAAGAATCCGATCGTCGTGCTCGACGACGCCGACCTCGAGCGCGCCGCCAGCGTGGTCGCTAGGTCGTCGTTCTCGTTGAGTGGCCAGGCCTGCACGGGCGCGGGGAGGATCCTCGCCCACGAGCGCATCCACGACGAGCTGGTGGAGCGCGTCGTCACGCTCGCACAGCGCCACGTGCTCGGCGACGGTATGCAGCGCGGCGTCACGATGGGTCCGCTCGTCGACGAGCGCGCCTGCGAACGCATGGCCGAGGCGTGCGCCGATGCACTCGCCTCTGGGGCCTCGCTCGTCTACGGCGGCCAGCGCGCCGTCGACGCCGAGCTCTCCCGTGGCTGCTTCTTCCCGCCGACGATCTTCACCGACGTCGATCGCGACGCTCGTCTGGCCCGCGAGGAGGTCTTCGGGCCTGTGATCGGCTTCGAGCGCATCACCGACCTCGACGATGCGCTCCACGCCGCGAACGCGGTCGAGTACGGGCTCACCGCGTCCATCTGCACCACATCGATCGCTGCTGCGCTGCGCTTCGCCGCCGAAGTGGAAGCCGGCATGGTCCGTGTCAACCGTCCGACTGTCGGCGCCGCGTTCAACGCGCCGTTCGGTGGCGTGAAGGCGTCGGGAACCGGCACCCACCGCGAGCAGCTCGGGCCGACAGTGATGGACTTCTTCACCGTCAGCCGCACGACGTGGCTTGGATCCTGACGTGGACCTCGATCTCACCGCCGCGCGTGCACTCGTGCTCGGCTCGACGTCGGGGCTCGGGCTCGCGGTGGCCCGCGGGCTCATCGCCGAGGGTGCCGCCGTCACTGTTGCCGGTCGCGACCCGGATCGCACCAGGCAGGTCGCCGACGACATCGGTGCCGCAGGCTGGGTGTACGGCGATCTGTCCCACGAACGGGTCGGCACCCAACTCGTGGCGTCGGCGGTCGAGCAGCTCGGGGGACTCGAGATCTGCGTCGTCAACACCGGTGGTGGCAAGCCGGGTCCGATCATGGCCACCGAAGGTGCCGACGCAGCCGCGTTCGCGTCGATGCTGCGTCCCGCGCTCGATGTCGCGCGGGCGGCGGCGCCACACCTTGGCCAGTGCGGGCGCGGCCGGTTGCTGTTCTTGACCGCGCGCTCGGTGCTCGAGGCGAGCCCGGACCTGGCACTGTCATCGGTGATGCGCAGCGGGGTCGTGGCAGCGGCACGCTCGTTGGCACTCGAGCTCGCGCCCGACGTGCTCGTGAACGTCGTCGCGACCGGCCAGTTCGACACACCGGCGCTGGAACGTTTCGAGGCTGCGAAGGCCGCGGCGAGCGGTGTCAACCCGACCGACGTGCGCGACGAGCACGTCGCGTCGATCCCACTCCGGCGGGTTGGCAGCGCACAGGAGTTCGCCGATGTGGTCGTGTTCCTCGCATCGGCCCGCTCATCGTTCGTCACCGGGACGGTCGTCCGCGTCGACGGCGGCGCGGTGCGGGGCTTCTAGCGCAGGACGCCGGTGCGTCAGGCGCCGCCGCGTGCGGCCGCAGTCGCGTCCATGGTGGCGAACGCCGCGCGGGCGGCGCGTACGTGCGCCTCGCTGACCTTGCGGGCGAGCTGCGGATCGCGGCGCTCGATCGCGTCGACGAGCTGGCCGTGTTCGCCCCACGAGTCGTGCGAACGTTCGCGGATGCGCGCCGCGTAGACCCACTGGACGAGGTGCGACAGCCGCGACAACGTGGCGGTCAAGAGGTCGTTGCCGGCAGCCTTCGACAAGCCGTCGTGGAACCGTGTGTTGAGATCGGGGAGCACCTCGAGATGACCGGCAGCGATCATGTCGCGCGCTTCGTCGATGATCGCTCGCAGTTCGGCGACATCACCGGGTCCGTGCCGCTCGGCGGCGAGCTCGGCGACGAGTCCCTCGAGGGTGAGGCGCACCTCGAACAGCTCGCGGGCACGCCGTGCGTCGACCACGGCGACGTGGGCACCGCGTCGAGGAGCGATCTCCACGAACCCCTCGGCGGCGAGCGCCTGGAGTGCTTCGCGCACTGGGTTGCGCGAGACGCCGAGCGACGCTGCGATCTCCTCCTCGAACAGCCGAACACCGGGCGCGTACTCGCCGTGGATGATCTGGGAGCGGATGTCGTCGGCGACCGCTTCTCTCAGTGGTCGCTGCGAGTCACCCAGTTTCACCGTCGTGCTCCAATCTGCTCGAATGCGTTGCGCGCTCGCCAAGGATCGCCGACATCTCTGTAGGCACAGGATGTCGGCGGAGAACTCATTTGACGTCAGTCTGTCTAATGTATACAGTATGCGGTAGTGATGGTAACGATACCATCGCACGGGGGCAGCACACGGGATCTTGGGGCCGTGGCTCGCTAATCCATGGGGGAATGCAACATGCGAACACAGTGGAGATTTGTCGCACCTGCGCTCGCGCTGGCGCTCGTCGTCGGCGCAGCTTGCGGGAGCGACGACGACGCGGCGACACCAGAGGGCTCGACCGACACTGAGGTGGACGGATCGCAGCCGTCGGCCGCCGGCGCCTCCATCACGATCGCGCTCGGTTCCGAGCCGACGAGCCTCGATCCACACCTCGTCGACGATGGCGGCGAGCGGGCGATCAACGACAACGTGTACGAGACGCTGCTGACGCGCACCGCCGACGGCGAGCTCATCCCGAGCCTGGCGACCGAGCTGCCGACCCAGATCGACGACACCACATGGGAGTTCAAGCTGCGTGAGGGGATCTCCTTCCACAACGGCGAGCCGTTCAATGCGGAGTCGGTCGTGGCGACGATCGACCGGATGGTCGGGCTCGTCGCCGACGGGCTGACGGACAACAGCGGCTTCTACTCCACGCTCACAGGCGCCGAAGCCGTCGACGACACGACGGTACGCATCCACACTGCCGGGCCCGACGGCGTGCTCCCGGCGCGCATGTACTGGCTCAAGCAAATTCCCGCAAGTGCCGGCGACGCCGAGGACCTGTCGTCCGAGCCGATCGGCACAGGGCCATACGTGTTCACCCGCCGAGACCAGGGCATCGACATCGTGCTGACCGCGAACGCCGACTACTGGGACGGCGCGCCGGCGGTGACAGAAGTGACATTCGAGTTCTCCGACGACGGCTCCACCCGTCTCGCCGGGTTGCTGTCGGGCAACTACGACCTCATCACCAACCTTGCTCCCGAAGACGCGTCGCGGGCGCCGCAGGTCGTATCGGCCCAAGGCCAAGAGCACCCGATCATCATCCTCGATGCCGACGAGGGGATCACCAGCGATGTCGAGGTTCGCCGCGCGCTCAACCTTGCAGTCGACCGCGAAGCGATCGCTGAGAACCTGTTCGGCGGGTTCGCCAAGGTCGACCCCAGTCAGCTCTTGAGTCCGTCGATCCTCGGCTTCAACTCCGAGCTGGAGCCGTTCCCCTTCGATCCCGAAACTGCCAAGCAGATGCTCGTCGACGCCGGCGTCGCCGGGCAGAAGATCGAGCTCGTCGGCGAGTCAGGTCGCTGGTTGAAGGACCGCGAGCTGCTGGAAGCGGTCGCCGGGTACTGGACCGAAGCCGGCCTGCAGGTGCAACTCGAGATCCTCGAGTTCGGGGCCTACCTCGATGTGTTGTTCGACCGAGACAACCGAGCCGATGCGGTGTACGTGTCGAGCTCGAACGACATCCTGGATCCTGACCGCCAGCTGGCGACCTACTACCAGGCCGGAGGTGTCGGATCGTCGAACTCGAACCAGGAGCTCTCCGACCTGATCTCGCAGGGTCGCAGCGAGCTCGATCCCGTCGCTCGGCAGGCCATCTACGAGCAGGCGATGCAGATCGCGTTCGACGAGGCGTACTTCGTCTGGATCGTCAACAACCAGGACATCTATGGGCTCTCCGAGCGGATGCAGTGGCAGCCGCGAGTTGACTCCAAGCTGCTCGTCAAGGAGATGTCGGTCAGCGGCTGAGGCCGGACGTCGGCACGTCGGGGCGAGGGGGAACGATGGGGAGATACCTGGGCGAGCGACTGCTCCAAGGAGTCGTCGTGGTGCTCGGGGTCGCCGTGCTCGTGTTCATCATCACGCGGATGCTCGGGGACCCCGTCAACTTCATCCTCCCGCTCTCGGCGAGCCAGGAACAACGCGACCAGCTGCGCACCGACCTCGGATTCGACGCATCGCTGTGGACACAGTTCTCCGAGTTCCTCCAAGGGGCGGTGCGTCTCGACTTCGGCGACTCGACGTTGTTCCGGAACCAGGACGCGTTCGACATCGTGATGAAGTTCTTGCCCAAGACACTCCAGCTCGTCGCCGCCGGGATGACGATCGCGCTCGTCGTGTCGCTCCCGCTCGGAGCGATCGCCGCGACCCGGCCGGGCACGTGGATCGACAAGGCACTGATCACCGGGAGCCTGGTCGGCCTGGCGACGCCGCAGTTCTTCCTCGCCCAAGTGCTGTTGCTGTTCACGAGCGTCAAGTTCCAGATCGTCCAGTTCGGCAACGGACCCTGGACACACCTCATCGTGCCGGCGATCGCGCTCGCCCTGCCGGCGATCGGCCGGCTGACGATGGTCGTTCGCTCGGCGATGATCGACGAGTTGAACAGCCAGTACGTGAAGGCGGCGCGGGCCAAAGGCGTCCCGCGCCGCCGGATCGTCGGCGTCCATGCGCTGCGCAACGCGGCGATCCCGTTCGTGACGTTGTTCGGGTGGGAGACGATTCGTGCGCTCGCCGGCTTCACCCTCGTCATCGAGGCCGTGTTCGACTGGCCCGGCCTCGGCGACCTCGCCATCTTGGCCATCAAGGAGCGTGACTTCTTCTTGATCCAGGCCATCGTCTTCGTCGTGGCGGTCATGGTCGTGATCATCAACATCGCGATCGACGTCACCTACAAGATCGTTGACCCGAGAGTGAACCTGACATGAGCATCGAAGAGCACGTTCCCCGCACCCCGGTCGACGAGTACTCGGCGCAACAGCACGACATCGACGACGCGACGCAGGTCGAAGAGAGCCTCGAGGGTCGACC
This sequence comes from uncultured Ilumatobacteraceae bacterium, assembly GCA_964592115.1. GTDB lineage: Bacteria > Actinomycetota > Acidimicrobiia > Acidimicrobiales > Ilumatobacteraceae > Sva-07. The sequence continues at coordinate 14,609 of CAZQCP010000004.1, read as the reverse complement.
GTACGAAGTGCGCACGGCCACTCGCGGGCTGTTCGGCGAGCTGCTCAGCGATCGCACTGGCCTCACGGCGGCAATCTTCCTCGCCCTCGTGATCCTCGTCGCGCTGCTCGCTCCGCTGATCGCGCCGTACGGTCCGGTCGAAGGGAGTCCGTCGACCTCGCGCATCCCGCCGGTCTGGGACGGTGGGACGTGGGATCACATCATGGGGACCGACGCGCAGGGGTACGACGTGTTGTCACGCCTCATGTGGGGCTCGCGTACGACGCTCATCATCGGGCTCGCCGTCGTGTTCTTCGCCGGCACGTTCGGAGTGGCCTACGGCTTGATCGCCGGATACCGAGGAGGCCGGCTCGACCGCTGGCTGATGCGGTGGGTCGACGTGCAGGTGGCGTTCCCGGGGCTGCTGATCGCGCTGATCATGATCGCCGTCCTCGGTGCGAGCATGACGTCGCTGATCTTCGTGTTGTCGTTCAACGGCTGGATGGTCTACGCCCGCATGACCCGTGGTGTCGTGCTGTCGGCGAAAGAGCGGCCGTACGTCGAGGCGGCCGAGATGGTCGGCTGCAAGCCGCGCCGGGTCATGTTCTTGCACATCTTGCCCAACCTCGTCTCGTCGTTGGCGACATTGGCTGTGCTCGAGTTCGCCCGCATCATCCTCGCCGAGGCGACGCTGTCGTTCCTCGGTCTCGGGCTGCAGTACCCGGAGGTCTCGCTCGGCGTCATGGCCAACGCCGGACGCGAGCAGTTCTTCTCGCTGCCCCGCCTGGCGATCATCCCCGGCGTGTACATCACGCTCATCGTGCTCGCCGTCAACTTCTTGTCGTCGTGGTTGCGCGTCGCAACCGACCCGATCGAGCGGGAGAAGCGCTTTGCCGCTGGGACCAAGGCGGCCCCTCCGATGGCGGCGTTGACATGACCTCGATCGTCGACAGTGCCGATCAACGAGCGTCAGACCGTCGGCCAAGCGGCGAGGTCGTGCTCGAAGTCGACCAGCTGCGCGTCGACTTCCTCACCCGCCGCGGCACCGTCCACGCAGTCCGCGATGTCAGCTTCGAGATCGCGCGAGGCGAGACGCTCGGCCTCGTCGGCGAGTCCGGTTCGGGCAAGAGCGTCACCGCCCAGGCCCTCCTCGGAATGATCGAGCTGCCCGGTCGGATCGTCGGCGGCGACGTGCGCTGGAAGGGCCAGTCACTCGTCAGTGGGCCGAAGGTGGCGGCGACGATCGAGCGGGTGCGGGGCAAAGAGATCGCAATGGTCTTCCAGGACCCGATGACGTCGCTCGACCCGGTGTTCACCGTCGGGTCGCAGATGGTCGAGATCCTCCGTCACCATCGCGGCCTGAGCAAGAAGCAAGCCCGACGCCGGGCTATCGAGCTGCTCGACCTCGTCGGCATCGCCAATCCGATCGAGCGGGTGAAGAACTACCCGTTCGAGATGTCGGGCGGCATGCGTCAGCGCGTACTGATCGCAATGGCGCTCGCTTGCGAACCCGAACTGCTCGTCGCCGATGAACCCACCACCGCGCTCGATGTGACGATCCAGGCGCAGATCCTCGAGCTGCTCGCCGAGCTGCAGCGCGATCTGAACCTCGCCGTGCTGCTCATCACGCACGATCTCGGCGTCGTCGCCGGCGTCTGCGACCGGGTCGCCGTGATGTACGCGGGGGAGATCGTCGAGGACGCGAGTGCGGTATCGCTCTACGGAACACCCCTGCATCCGTACAGTGCTGGCTTGCTGAACTCGACCCCGCGCCTCGACCTCGTGATGGATCGGCTCGTCTCCATCGACGGGGCACCGCCCGACCTGCGGGTCCCGCCCGCCGGGTGCGGCTACGCCGACCGTTGTCCGATCGTGCTGCCGCGGTGCCGTGCGGAGTCGCCGGCATTGGCTCCCGCTGGACTCGATCACGAAGGGAGGGTTCGTGTCGCAGCCTGCTTCCGTCCTGGCGAACAGCAGTACGTCGCCCAGTGATCCGCTGATCGAGGTCGATCACCTGTCGATCAAGTTTCCGGTCGGCCGCAGTGGGTTTTGGGGACAACACGTTCATCACGTCCATGCCGTCGACGACGTTTCGTTCGCCATCGAACGTGGCGAGACGCTCGGCCTCGTCGGCGAGTCAGGGTCGGGGAAGACGACGCTCGGCAGGGCGATCCTGCGACGGATCACCCCGTCGAGCGGTTCGATCGTCTTCGACGGTCAGGACATCACCGCCGTGAAGGGCGAGGAGCTGCGCCAGCTGCGCCGGAGAATGCAGCTGGTCTTCCAGGACCCGTACGCCTCGCTCAATCCCCGCATGACCGTGCTCGATCTCATCGCCGAACCGCTGATCGTGCATGGGCTCGTCAAGTCGACGAAGGAGGCGCGCGAGCCCGTGGCAGAGCTGATCGTGAAGTGTGGGCTGCCGGCCGACACCCTCGACCGCTATCCGCACGCGTTCTCCGGTGGTCAGCGCCAGCGCATCGGGATCGCGCGGGCGTTGGCGCTCGAACCGAGCTTCGTGGTCGCTGACGAGCCCGTCTCAGCGCTCGACGTGTCCGTACGCGCCCAGGTCGTCAACCTCCTGCAGGACCTGCAAGCAGAGCGCGGACTGACATACCTGTTCATCGCCCACGACCTGTCGGTGGTGCGCCACATCTCGCACCGCATCGTCATCCTCTATTCCGGACGGGTCGTCGAGATCGCACCGTCGTCCGACGCGTACGAGCGACCGAAGCATCCGTACACTGAGGCGCTGCTGTCGAGCGTTCCGATTCCCGATCCGCTGCTGCAGCGCAATCGCGAACGGGTCGTTCTGACAGGCGAGATCCCGAATCCGATCGACCCACCGCCCGGTTGTCGGTTCGCCAGTCGCTGTCCGCTGGTCGAGCCCCGGTGCCGGGTGGACACTCCCCCGCTCGAAGAGAAGTCACCCGGTCACTGGGCCGCGTGCTTCGTCCGCTGAAAGGTCGCTGTGACCACTCAACCCGCCCCCAGCGTCACCGACGCGGCCCGCGCCGAGGTCCGTCTCGTTCCCGTGTTGATCGTCGGGCTGCTCGCTGGCTTCTTGTCGGGGTTGTTCGGTGTCGGCGGCGGGATCTTGATCGTGCCGGCGCTGATCCTCGTTGCGCACATGGATCAGCGGTTGGCGCACGGCACGTCGCTCGCCGCTGTGTTGCCGATCGCGTGCGCGTCGCTGGTCACGTACGCGTCGCACGGCAACGTCGATTGGCACGTGTCGTTCTGGCTTGCCGTTGGAGCGGTCGCGGGCGCAGTGCTCGGCACTCGGCTGTTGCACGTGTTGCCGGAGCGCGCCCTGGCGGTGTTGTTCATCGTGATGTTGGTCGTGTCGGCGATCCGCTTGTTCACGACGTCGGATGCGAGTGGGCGGGGTCCGATCTCGGTGATAACGGTGCTGGCGCTCGTCGGTGTCGGTTTGGCGACGGGCATCTTGGCCGGTCTGCTGGGTGTCGGTGGCGGCATCGTGATGGTGCCGGCAATGATCTTGTTGTTCGGGATCACGCCGGTGGTGGCCAAGGGCACGTCGGCGGCGGTCATCATTCCCACCGCGCTCATGGGGACGTGGCGCAACCGGCGCAAGCAGAACGCTGACCTGCGCGCCGCGTTGATCATCGGTGTGGCGGGCATCGTCACTGCTGCCATCGGCGGCACGATCGCTGACCGGATGAGCCAGACGACGTCGAATGTGCTCTTCGCGACGCTGTTGATGGTCGTGGCGGTGCGGATGGCCTGGGACCAGATACCGCGGGCCCATCGGGCGAACAGATGACGATGGCCACCTATTGCTGCGCGATCATCACGGTCATCGTCGCAGCTGTGGTCCAGGGTTCGTTGGGCTTCGGCCTCGGCATGCTCGGCGCGCCCGTCCTTGGTCTGCTCGACGCCACGCTCGTACCGGGCCCTCTGCTCTTCGTCGGCGTCGTGATGACGGCATCGGTGGCGTGGCAGGACCGCGCTGAGCTCGACTGGCACGGCGTGCGCTGGGCGCTGTTGGGCCGCGTGGTCGGCACGATGATCGCCGTGGTGATCATCAGCCGGTTGGCTGGCAACGGGTTGACGTTCGTTCTCGGGGCGTCGATCCTCGTCGGCGTCGCGCTGAGCGCAACGCGATGGTCCCTGCGCCCCACCGTGCGGACGTTGCTCGGTGCGGGCGCGCTGTCGGGCGTCATGGGAACGTTGACCTCCGTCGGCGGCCCGCCCATGGCGTTGGTCTATCAGCGCGAGCAGGCGGCACGGCTGCGTTCGACGTTGGCTGGGTTCTTCGTCGTCGGCGCTGGGCTGTCCCTGGGCGCGCTGATCGTCGCCGGACGATTCGGCCGCGACGAGCTCGTCGACGGTGTGTGGCTGCTCCCTGGTGCAGCGATCGGGCTGGTGATCTCGCGCTGGGCGCGTCCACTGCTCGATCGCGGGTGGGCGCGGCCGGCCGTGCTCGGACTCTCCGCGACTGCGGCACTCGTGCTCGTGGTCGAGTCGGTTGGGTGAAGCCGGGCGCGCTCAGCGCAATCGCTCGGGTGTGAGATCCTGCGTCGTCACGCCGAGCTCACGCAGCGCGGCAGGCCACTCGCCGAGACCCATCGTGGCTGCCAGGACCTCCGCCATCGCTGGCGCCGTCTTGATCCCGGCGCCGCCCTGCCCGACCAGCCATACGAAGGTCGGGTCGGCCGAGTCCGGTCCGACCGCGGGGCTGCGATCCGCGGTGAACGTTCGCAGACCAGCCCACGACGTACGGACCGAGCGGACATCGAGGTCGGTGATGTCGTTCACCATGTCGATCGCCCAGGCGATGTCGATCTCGTCGGGTGCCGCATCGACCGGATCGCTCGGATGTTCGTCAGCGGGGGAGATCAGCAGCCCTCCCGATTCTGGTTCGAAGTAGCAGCGGTTGGTGATGTCCATCACGAGCGGCCACCCGGCGACGTCACGGTCGGTGCGGGCGAGACACGCCGAGCGCCGCAACGGGCTGAGACCAAGCGGTTGGACACCACAGCGATGCGCGATCGCATCGCCCCACGCGCCGGCGGCGTTGATGATCGCGTCGACTGCAAAGGAGTCGTTCGTCGTCGTGACGTCCCAACCGCGTCTGGTGCGAGCGGCCCGGAGGAGCTCCTGGCGCATCAGGAACCGAGCACCACGACGCTGCGCGTGGCGCGCGTACGACCGCAGGAGCATGTCGACATCGATCGCCCGGGCATCGGGCTCGAACACGCCACCGGCCGCCACGGCGTGAGGTCGCAGCGCGGGCACGAGTCGACGGGCATCGGACGCCGCGACCCGTGACGTCGAGCCCGATACTCCGGCTGCGGCCGCCTCGGCGGTGGCGTCGAGCAGCGCCTCGTCGCCGTGGCGCCCGATCCACAGCAACCCGCGTGGTCGGGTGAGCACGTCGTCGGCGAATCCAAGCTCGGGCGACTCCAGTGCGGCCCGGCTCGTACGCGCGAGAGCGCACATCGCTCGTGTTCCCGATGTTTCCGACAGCGTCGCTGCGGAACGGCCGGTCGCGTGCTCGCCCAGCTTCGGTTCACGTTCGATGAGGATGATCTCGGCGACATCCGCCAGCCGGGCTGCCGCCGATGCGCCAGCGATCCCACCGCCGACCACGAGGATCCGTCGCCGCGACATCGCGCTCGACTCAGGTGGACGGGGTCAGCGCGCCGTGGTCCGCGTGCTGGCCCGACAGCAGGTCGTCGAGGACCGACTGCATGTGCAGTCTGGTGGCATTCCCGGCGGCAAGTTCGTCCTGTGCCTCGATCGCGTTGAAGATCGCGATGTGCTGTTCCCAGCTGACGACACCGCGCTGGTCGGCGAGCATCGAGAACACGAGCTCGGTCTGGGCCCGTAGCGGTTCGACGACCGAGCTGAGATACGTGTGACCGGCTGCCGCCTCGATCGCGAGGTGGAAGTCGCGATGCGCCTCGGCAGCCGCGACGAGGTCGCCGTCGACGGTCGCCTCCTTGCCGCGGCTGAGTGTTTCGCGGATCTGATCGATCTGCGCCTTGGTGCCCCGCTTGCTCGCCAGGCGCGCGGCGTAGGCCTCGAGGACGGCGCGCAGGTCGAGCAACTCCGCGGCCTCCACCGCATCGAAGCTTGCGACGTACGCGCCGCGTCGTGGCACGACGGTGACGAGGCCGGTCGCTTCGAGGGCGCGGATTGCCTCACGCACCGGGTTGCGGGAGACGCCGAGCTGCTCGGCAAGCCGGTCCTCGAGCAGCCGCTCACCAGGCGCGAGCTGACCGTCTCGGATCATGTCGCGGATCTGATCGGTGACCGCCTGGCGCAGTGTCCGGTGCCTCGCCCCGACGGTCGAGGCAGAGGTCACGCTGACGGATCCTGGCGAGAGTGCACGTGTTCAGCATAAGCGCAGACCGGCAGGCTGCAGGCGGTGACGCCGTTCATCTTCCGTGTCGTGTGATGCCTCCAGGCACCGCCGTTACACCGGCTGCGTTCGGTGCAGGAGTTCGACGACGTTGCCGTCGGGGTCGAAGAGCATTCCCATGGTGATGCCGCGGTCGCCGAACGGGGCGAGGTCGTGGAAGATCTCGGCGCCTGCGGCGACCGCCTGTGCCCAGATCTCGTCCACGTTGTCGATCTCGAACGTCAAGTAGCGGATTCCCGACGCTGCGTCGAGGCCGAGTGCCACACCCGTCGCCGGCGACGCGTCGGGATCGACGAGCTTGAGCCACGACACGCCGAAGCGGAGGCGGTGCATCGTGCCCCAGGGGATACGCATCGACTCGACGTCCTCGAGTCCGAGAGCACCGACGTAGAAGGCCCGCATGGCCTCGATGTTGTTCGTGACGATGCCCACGTCGAGGCCAGGTTTGGAGGCGGCGAGTGCAGTCATCTGGCGGTCACTGTACGCCCATCACGCGGCGTCGACCGGTGCCGGGCATCGGGGGCCGTGCGTGACACGCAGAGGTCGAGCGCAGAAGAAGGTGGAGCCCAGAAGGAGAATCGAACTCCTGACCTACGCATTACGAGTGCGTTGCTCTACCGACTGAGCTATCTGGGCGCGCCATGCGGCAGGCAGCGATGCTACCGGGCGACTGCGCCGGTGCGCCGGTGTGATTGAATCGGTGACCCATGACGGCCGAATCCGGTGCTCTCAGCGAGCAGACCGGAGCGGACCGCCGAGGGCCGGGCGGCCTCAGCGGCCCGTTCCGCCTCCTCGCCACGTCGTCGGGTCTGTCGAACCTCGCCGACGGCATCTTCAAGCTCAGCTTGCCGTTGATCGCCATCGAGTTCACTCGCTCGCCAGCGCTCGTCGCCGGACTCGAGACCGTGCGCAGCTTGCCCTGGCTGCTGTTCGCGCTCCCCGTCGGTGCGCTCGCCGACCGGTTCGATCGGCGTCGTGTGATGGTGTTCGCCAACCTCGCCCGAGCGGCACTCGTCGTGGTGGCAGCGCTCGTCTTGGCTGCCGACGGCGGTTCGATCTGGATGCTGTACGTGGTCGCAGCCGGTACGGGGATCGCCGAGGTGTTCTACGACACGTCGTCGCAGTCGATCCTTCCGAACGTGGTGCCGCGGGCGAGGTTGAGCCGCGCCAACGGTCGGCTGGCGGCGATCGAGCTGACCGCGCAGCAGTTCCTCGGACCACCACTGGCGGGGGTGCTCGTGGCGATCGCGCTCGCCCTCGCGTTCTGGAGCTCGGCGATGGTGTGGATCGGTGCGATCGTCCTGCTCTGGGCGTTGCGCGGCTCGTTCCGTCCCGAGCGTGTGGGCGAACCGACGACGTTGCGCGCCGACATCGCCGAGGGCGTGCGCTTCCTCCTCGGCGAGCCGTTGCTGCGGGCGATGGCGGTCATGGTCGGCATCGCCAACTTCGCATCGTCGGCGGCCGGTGCGATCCTCGTGCTGTACGCGGTCGGTGACGGCTCCGCACTCGGGCTGACCCAGGCGCAGTTCGGCGTGTTCGTCCTCGCCACCGCCGTCGGCAGCATCGCCGCCAGCTTCGCCACCGAGCGTGTACAGGCTGCGCTCGGTCGGGCGCGCACGCTGACCGTCGCCGTGATCGGGATGACGTTCTGGGTCATCGCGCCGGCCTTGACCACGAACGCCTGGCTCGTCGCGATCGGCATGCTCGTCGGCGGGTTCGCCATCATGTTGTGGAACATCCCGACGGTGTCGTTCCGCCAGACGATCACGCCCGATCACCTCCTTGGCCGCTTGAACAGCGTCTACCGGCTCTTGGCCTGGGGCACGATGCCGATCGGCGCGCTCGTCGGTGGACTGCTCGCCGAGGCCTTCGGCTTGCGCGCTGTGTTCGTCGTGATGGGCGTGTTCACGCTCACGCTCCTGATCCCCAATGCGACGATCACCGACGAACGCCTCGACGCCGCCGAGCGCGCCGCCGCCTGACTCGCGCAACCCGATCTCGGTCAGATTCGTCCCGGTCATCGGGAACGGTGCTACCGAGATCGCTCGATGCGGGCGAGGAAGTCGAGGATGCGGGAGATCGCCAGCTCGGCCGCACCGGCGTCGTACGAGGCCAGCGAGGCGTCGATGAACAGGTGACGATCGCCGGGGTACACGAACAGCTCCGCGTCGCCGTCGGGCCCCGCTTCGGCGAGGAGTGCACGGGCGGCGTCGATGTCGCCCTCACCGGCGAAGAAAGGGTCGGCGTCCATGCCGTGGATCTGCACCGGGAGCCCTGACGGCCAGCCCGCGCCGAACTCCGTCGCCGGCACGCACGACTCGATGAACACGGCACCGAGCGCTCCTCGCCGCGTCTGGGCCAGCTTTTGCGCCGGGAGCACCCCCATCGAGATGCCGGCGTAGACGAGTTCGTCGGGGAGTCCTTCCGCGGCGGCGACGCCGCGCTCGATGATCTCGCCGAACCCGACCTCGTCGGCGTAGGCCACGCCGTCATCGAGCGTGGCGAACGTCCTGCCGTCGAAGAGGTCGGGAACGTGGACCGCGTGTCCCGCGCCCTCGAGCGTCGCGGCGAGGTCGGTCACGCCCTGCGTCTTCCCTTGCGCATGGTGGAACAGCACCACCTCGGCCATCGTCTCCTCCTTCGATCGATCCGGCCACCAATCCTGTCACCTCACCGCGGTCCCGCTGGCCGCATCTCGGTAGGAATCGTCCCGGCATCCGGGAAGATCCCTACCGAGATGGTGAGCGTGGGCCGTGGGTGGTCAGGTGTCGCGCCAGCTGACGTAGGCGGCGAGGGCGGCCAACTCGTCCTTGGCGACGGCGTCGATGGGGATCCCATCCAAGGCCGCGAGCGCCTGGTCGGTGAGTGTGGCGATATGACCTTCCAGTTCGGCGAGGGCACCCGTGTCGACGATCACCTGCTGGATCGAGATGATGTCGGAGTCCGTGAGGTCGGGCCGACCGACGAGGTCGAGGATCGTGCGTTGCGACGGACTACTGGCGCGGACCGCGCGGGCGAGCAGCGGCGTCGGCTTGCCCTCGTGTAGATCGCCACCCACGGGTTTGCCGGTCAGCTCGGCATCACCGAACGCGCCCATGACGTCATCGCGCATCTGGAAGGCATCGCCCAGCGGCAGTCCGTACCCACTGAGCGCGGGCACCAGTTCATCGAGCCGCTCGGGTGCGGCGAGCGCGACGCCGAGGTGCAGCGGCCGTTCGATCGTGTACTTGCCGGACTTGTACCGGCTGATCCGCTCGGCTCGGGCAACATCACGCTCGCCGCGCACCGAACCGAGGATGTCGAGATACTGGCCGATGTTCAGCTCGATCCGCAGCTCGTCCCAGATGCGCAACGCCTCGCGCGGCGCAGCGTTCATCAGCCGGTCGGCGTAGACGAACGCGAGGTCGCCGACGAGGATGGCGACCCCTTCGCCGAAGCGGCGAGGCTCGCCCGCCCAACCCTGTTCGGCGTGCTCCGCGGCCGCCAGTGTGTGGGTGGTCGGTTGTCCACGGCGAGAGGCGGCATCGTCCATCACGTCGTCGTGGAAGAGCGCGAACGCGTGCATCAACTCGAGCGCCCCACCGGCATCGATGTCGAGCGGATCGTCGTCGGCGCCGCCCGCCCCGACGAACCCCCAATGACAAAACGCCGGTCGCAGCCGCTTGCCGCCGGACATCACCAGTCGACGGACCTCGTCGACAGGGCGCACCAGTTCGGGATCGAGCGTCGTCCAACGCTCGGCCTCCGCGGTCAGGACCGCGTCGAGCCGCGCCTCGACTCGGTCGGCGATGGTGATCAGGCTGGCCGGAGCAGCAGGTGACACGGTGAGGACGCTACCCGTGTGGCGTCGTACCGGGCCCGGGCAGGCGTGCTATCCGTCGAGGTCGGGTGTGCTGACCGCATCGAGATCGGCCGTGACCTGCTCGATGCGCAGCTGGGCGGCCGAGATCTTCTCCCGGCACAGCGAGATCAGGGTCGAAGCGCGAGCGACGCGCTCGGCGAGGTGGTCGACGTCGACGTCGGAGCCTTCGAGCTCACGCAGGATCGAGTCGAGCTCGCGCACGGCGTCGGCGTATCCGGGGGCATCATCGGGCATGGTGATCACCTGTCTGGTCGGGAGCGTCGGTGGGGCGGCGAAGCTCCGCCGCGAGTGGGGCATCGATGTGCGACTCCGTGGCGGTGACCTCACTCGTCACGGCACCATCGGCGACACGGGTGGTCACATCGACGCCAGGGGCGACGTCGGCGATGGAACGCACGAGCGCACCGTCGGCGCGGCGCGTGATCGACCAGCCCCTGGCGAGTTGCACGGCCGGGTCGAGCGCGGCCGCGCGGGCGGCGAGCACATCGAGCCGGTCAGCCGAGCGCTGCAGGATGCTCGCGGCACGGGCCCGGACCTGGGCATCGGCACCATCGATCCGCCGCGTGGCGTGGTGCAACGACGTCGGCGCGGCTCGCTGGAGTGCGCCGACGCGCATCGCCATCCGCTCGTCGGCGCGTTCGACCGCGGCGTGTGTACGCCGGGCGATCCGGTGCGCGGTGTCGACGAGGTCGCCGTGCGCTCCGCGCAGTGTGGCCGATGCAACTCCCACGATCTTGGCGTAGGTCTGCTCGACACCAGCGGCGTGCGCGGTGACCCGGGTGACCAAGGCTCCCGCGCACGCCGTCGGGGTCTTCAACATGGTGTGGGCGACCTCGTCGGCGACGCTGCGGTCGACCTCGTGTCCGAGGCCGGTCAGCACCGGCATCGGCGCGGTGGCGATGGCACGGGCGATCACCTCGGCATCGAACACGGCGAGCTCGTTGCGCGCTCCGCCGCCGCGTATGACGACCAGGACATCGAGCGAGCGATCGCGGCCGAGCGTGGCGATCGCTGCGGCGACCATCCGCTCGGCGCCGTCGCCTTGCACGCGGGTGTCGACGACGCGCAGCTCGAAGGCGAAGCGACTGCGCAACAGCTCGTCGTGGAAGTCGTGCCAGGCAGCGGTGCCAACACTGGTGACGACCCCGACGCGCAGCGGTGCTGGCGGCATCGGGCGGGCCTTGTTGGCGTCGAGCAACCCGTCGGCGACGAGGCGACGGAGCACCTCGTCGCGCGACTGGGCGATGTCGCCCAACGTGTAGCGCGGGTCGATGCCGGTCATCTTCAACCCGATCCGCCCGGTCGGCGCGTAGTAATCGAGGTAGCCGAAGACGCGCACCTTCATGCCGTCGCCGAGGCGCAGCCGGTGGCGCTGCAACATCGGGCGCAGGCGCATGCGGGCGTTGGCGAAGAACTGCACGTTGACGACCGACTTGCCGCGCCCGTTTCCCTGGTCGGCGTCGTCGACGAGCGTGAAGTAAGCGTGCTGTCCGCGGTCGCTCCACCCGGTGATCTCACCGCGTACCCAGACACCGTCGGAGAATCCGCGTCGCAGGGCAGCGTTGATCGCCTCCGACAGCTCGCCGACCGTGTAGGTCGGGTTGGCGGCGTCGTCGATCTCGTCGCCGAAGTCGAACGCGGGCTGGCTCACGGGCCCGATTCAATCAGTGACGGACCCGAGGACGGCGACGACCGAAGAGGCGTTGGTGCTCATGCGCCGAGTGCCCTGATCGTGCCACCGGGTGGCGTGTCGGTCTCATCGGCGGTGTCGGACACCGCGAACAGTTCCCCGTCGACGGGGAGGTTGCGCTCGACGCGCAACTCGTCGAGGGCGCGCAACGGGCGTTCGAGCTGACGACGCCGTGGACCGACGAGTTGCTCGAAGGCGCGATCGACCTGGTCGAAGCGCTTCTTGACCGTGTCGACCTGCTCGGCGTACTTGCGCCACTGGGTTCCGAACGACCCGAGCAGCTTGAGGATCTCGTCGCTCGTCTGTTCGATCATGAAGTTGTCGAACGCCTGGCGGATGACGCCGAGGAAGGCGAACAGCGTCAGCGGCGAGCACAGCACCACCTTCTGGCTCATGGCGTCGTCGATCAGCGCAGGGTCGTTCTCGTGGATGAAGCCGGACAGCTGCTCGTTGGGGAGGAACAACAGCACGTAGTCGATCGACAGCTGACTGCCTTCGTTGGCGTAGTCGCGCTTGGCGAGCTCGCGCACGCGCAGGCGCACGTCGGAGAGGAACTTCTTGAGGTGCACCTCTCGCTCGGCGTTGCTGCCGACTTCGAGGTATCGCAGGTACGACGCCATGGGGAACTTGACGTCCATGTAGAGCGCGTGACCCTTGGGCATCGGGAAGGTGAAGTCGGGTCGGCCGCTGCCGCCTTCGACCTGGACCTGCTTGCGGTAGTTGACGTTCTCCTGGAACCCGGCGAGGCGCAGGACGTCTTCGGCCATGCGCTCGCCCCACTGGCCGCGTGTCTGGGGGTTGCTGAGCGCCTCGCGCAACGCGCGCGTGGAATCGGCGAGCGTGCTGGCGATCTCGGCGTGGGCGTGCAACGAGTTCGTGACCTGCCCGAAGCTCTCGGCGCTGGTGCGTCCGAGGTTGGCGACCATCTCCCCGAGCCGGGTGAGCTCGGCGCGCATCTCGCCGTGCACCTGGTCGAGTCGGGCGTCGATGATGTCCTTCTTGCCCGCCAACTCGGCGGCGCTGTGTTGGCGCTCGGCGGTGGTGAGGGCACCGAGCTGCTCGCGCTGCAGGATCGCCGCCTGATTGAGTGCCGCCGTGACCGCGGCGTCGCGTTCCGCCGTGGCTTGTTGATGGACTCGTGCGAGGGCGTCGGCCACTGCCGTGTCGATCGCCTCGCCGATCTCGGCCGACGCGAGCGCGCCAGCGCCGGGATCGACGTCGTGGAGCGAGCGTGCCGCGGCCACGCGCGCCCCCCAGGCGGCAGCCGCAGCGACGACGAAGATGCCGACGACGGCGAGCAAGACGATGACGATGTTCATGCGACCCATGATGACGTGGGGGTGTGACAGGGTTCGCGGATGCCCGCTCGGCGGGCGCTGCGCGGCCGTTATCGGCGGTCGACGAGCGCCCAGGTGGCGGGGAGGAGGGCGCCCGCGAGCAGGGCTTTCATCACGTCACCGACGAGGAACGGGGCGACACCGAGCGAGATCGCGCTCGGCTCGCCTGCTGCCGCGGTGAGCGGCAGGCCGAGGTGGTAGGCCAGCCAGCCGGCGCCGCAGGCGTAGATGACGGCGCTGCCGGCGAGGAGGGCCGGGATCGACGTCGACAGGCGACGATCCTGGCCCCGTTCGGCCAGCAGGCCGACGACGAAGGCAGCGAGCACGAATCCGACCAGGTAGCCGGCGGTCGCACCGGTGGCTGCGGTCCAGCCGCCTTCTCCGTCGGCGTAGAACGGCAGTCCGACCGCACCGAGCAACACGTAGAGACCCATCGACAGCGCCCCGCGGCGACTGCCGAGCACGCCACCGGCGAGCAGCACGGCGAACGTCTGGCCGGTCAGTGGCACCGGCGTGAACCCGAGTGGGATGGTGATCTGGGCGGCGACGGCCGTGAGCAGGGCGAACCCGACCACGGCGACGGCATCGCGAACGCGGGACCGCTCGAGCAGGTCGAGGAGGGTGGTCGGGGCGGGGGGAGCCAGGGTGACGGACATGGAGCGATTGTGACCGGGGCCGTGGAGCGTCGCAAAACCTGGTCGCGACCGAGACCGCTGCTCGACTCGTCGTCGGCGTCTGCGCCGCCCGGCGCCGGTGCGTTCAGCGCAGGTTGATCGTGAAGCAACGGTCGTCGAGCGCGCCGAGTGCGTACGTCGCGTAGTCCACGCCGAAGTCGGCATAGAGCCCACGGCACGATTCGCTCCAGGCGAGCGCCTCCGGGGTGGACATCCGGTGCACCACCTGCATGATCCCACCGTCGTACACCCGGTACTCGGCCCACGTGCCCGGGAAGTCCTTCGTGCAGCCGACCTCGATCGAGGGCACCTGTGACCGGCGCATCGGCCGTACTCGATGTCGGTGGGTGTGTCCCGCGGCGTAGGCGACGATCCTCGGCTGACGAAGCGTGACCTCGTCGAGGGCGTCGCTCGGGTCGGGATGGAGTCCGAAGTAGTCGTCGCTGCGGGCGGTGGCCTCATCGACACCGATCCACTGCTGGTGGTGCCCCATCACCATCACCGGCACGTCGGTGGTGGCGACGTGGTCCTGCAGCCAGGCGAATTGCTCGGTTCGGATCGTGCCGGTCGTCGCGCCCGGGATCGCCGTGTCGAGCAGCGCCACCACCACGCCCGGCAGCTCGATCCATCGATCCCCTGCGTAGCGCGTCTGGTGGTGGTAGGCATCGTGGTTGCC
>CAZQCP010000003.1:0-77644 GCA_964592115.1 uncultured Ilumatobacteraceae bacterium | reverse complement strand
TGATCGCCCACGTGAAGGGCAAGCTCGCCGCGTACAAGGCGCCCAAGCACGTGGTCACCGTCGACACGATCGGTCGCGCCGCCAACGGCAAGGTCGACTACAAGCGCCTCAAAGCCGAAGCCAGCGAGACGATCAGCGCCTGATTGCGTCCGGGGTCAGATCGATTGCATCCGGGGTCAGATCGATTGCATCCGGGGTCAGACCGATTGCATCCGGGGTCAGACCCCAGATGCAACCGCGAGCGAAGTCGGCCCCGGCCACCCGCCGTGCGCGCCGTTGCATCTGGGGTCTGACCCCAGATGCAATCGATCGGTCTGACCCCGGATGCAATCGATCGGTCACGACATGGACACGAGATCGAGCCAGTCGTCGCTGAAGTAGTCGACGTCGCCGTCGGGCATCAGCAACACCTTGGTCGGCGCGAGCTCGCGGACGAAGTCCTCGTCGTGACTGACGAGGATGATCGCTCCCGGCCAGTCGACGAGCGCGTCGGCGACCGCCTGACGCGACGGCGGGTCGAGGTTGTTCGTCGGCTCGTCGAGCAGCAACAGGTTGTTGCGCCCGACCATGAGCATCGCCAGCGCCAACTTCGTCTTCTCGCCGCCTGACAGCGTGCCCGAATCCTGGAACACCTTGTCACCGGAAAGACCGAACATCCCGAGCAGGCCACGCAGGTAGGTCTCACCGAGCTCGATGCCCGGGGGGACGGCGTCACGGATGTTCGTGAGCAGCGACTCGTCGGTGCGCAGGTTGTCGTGCTCTTGGGCGTAGTACCCGACGTGCACGTTGTGGCCGAAGCGAAAGTCGCCGAGGTCGGCCGTCGTCTCTTCGGCGAGGATGCGCAGCAGGCTCGTCTTGCCGGCGCCGTTGAGGCCGAGGACCAACAAGCGCTCGCCGCGGCCGAGGTCGAAGTCGATGTCTTCGAAGATCGTCGGACCGCCGTACGCCTTGCACAATCCGGACGCCTCGATCACGGTCTGACCCGGCTTGGGCGGATCGGGAAAGCGCACGGTCAACGTCTTGGTCGACTGCGGCCCGTGCTCGCGGACCGCTTCGAGCCGGGCGATGCGCTTTTCGATGCTGTGCGCCATCGTTGCCTTCGTCGCCTTCGCCCCGAACCGATCGACGACCGTCTGGAGGCGATCGATCTCCTTGGCCTGCAACGCCGCCTTCTTGGCCCGCCGCGCCTCGTCGTCGGCCCGGGAGCGCACGTACTGGCTGTACGTACCCCGGTACTCGATGAGCTCGCCGACGGCGCCCTCCGTGGGACGGTCGAGGTGCAGCACGCGGGTGATCGACTCGTCGAGCAGCTCGAGGTCGTGGCTGATCACGAGCAGCGCGCCCTGGTACTGGCGGAGGAATCCGAGCAGCCACGACTTGGCGTCGACATCGAGGTGGTTCGTCGGTTCATCCAGGCACAACACGTCGGAGCCGGCGAACAGGATCCGGGCCAACTCGACGCGGCGGCGCTCACCGCCCGACAGCGTGCTGATCGGTTGCTCCATGCGCGCGTCGGGGATGCCGAGTCCGGCGGCGATCGATCGAGCTTCGCTCTCCGCGGCGTAGCCCCCGTTCGTGCGGAACGTCTCCTCCGCGTTGACGTAGCGGCCGACGTTGCGCTCGTCGGGACTCTCCTCCATCGCGATGCGCAGCTTCTCGATGCGCGTGATCTCGTCGTCGATGCCGCGACCGGACAACACGTGGGTGACGCAGCTGCGACCGTCGAGCGTCGCGTCGATCCGCGGGTCTTGGGGGAGGTAACCGAAACCGCCCTTGCGCAGGACGCGCCCAGCTGCTGGCTCGTCGGCGCCACCGAGCACCTTGAACAGGCTGGTCTTGCCGGCCCCGTTGCGGCCGACGATGCCCACCTTGTCCCGGGACATGACGGTGAAGCTGGCGGACTCGACGAGGAGCCGACCACCCACTTCCACCGAGATCGCCTGGGCCTGGAGCATCCCATCCAGGCTAGGGGTGCCGGTGTGCGCGGGGACCCGACGATTCGGCGCCGTCCGTCACCACGTGCGCCATCGCCCGACCCGATCTCGGTCGGGATCTTCCCGGAGTGCGGGACGGCTTCGACCGAGATCGGCGCGGGTGGAGCGTCAGGCGCCGGGGTCGCCGGGGTCGCCGGGGGCGAGACCGTCCGGCGGGTCGTCATCCCCGCCGCCGGGGTCTGGCTCCGTCGGCGGGGGCGTCGGCGCGGGCGGTGCAGTCGTGGGCGGTACCGTCGGGGCGGTCGTGACGACGGGGGCGGTGGTCGTGACCGGCGGCGACGTGACGGGCACGGTCGTGGTCGTGACACCACCACTTCCACCGCTGCCGCCGCTGCCGCTTCCGCTGCCCGCTCCGCCGGTCGGGCCGAGCACGGTGTCGCGGTTGCCACTGATCTTGCTGTCGTCACGGAACTGCGAACGCAGACACTCGCCCTCACCGGCCGAGACGCGACCGAGCGAGGCGGCGACGAGATCGGCGATCAGCTGACGACCCTGGTCGGTCGGGTGCAGGCGGTCACCGCTCAACACGCCCGGTGTCAGCGCGGCGAGCTCCCAATCCACGAGCGTCACGTTGTCGTATTCGGTGTCGAGGCGACGCACGACCTCGTTGACGTCGGCATAGTTGGGCCGATACTGCGTGACGGTGAACAGCAGCGTCGGGCGCGGCGCGAGGCGGTCGAGGATCCGGCGCAGCTCGGCTTCGTACACGACGGGATCGCCGCCGTAGTTGCTCCCGAGGAACACAACCGCCGCGTCGAAGTCCTGTTCCTCGGTCACCGTGTCGGGCAGCAGCCGCTGGAGCACGTGATTGCCGAAGTCGATGAAGCGGCTCGGTTCGGCCTCGACCTGAGCCTGCCAACCGAGCGGCACGAGGGCGCGACACATCTGCCCGCCGTAGCGCGACGACGTCGACGCCAGGATCGAGTCGCCGATCAGCAACACTCGGTTGCCATCGACCGCCTCACCGACCAGCGCCGCGGGGCTGCCGTCGTCGTTGACGGGTGGCCGCACGATGATCCGTTCCTGCGAAACGTCCACAGGATCGGGCAATCGGCCCACGCCACCGACCGTCGGCACCGGTGTCACGCCGGGAGCGCTCCCCTCCGTCTCGGCACCCGCGTCGGCATCGTTCCAGCCACACGAGGCGAACAGCCCCAGCGCGCCCGCGAGGGCGAGACTGGTTCTGAGGATTCGCCCGGCGGGGGGTCGACGCGGCGGCACGGGCACCATTGAAGCGCCTCGCGGGGCCGCGTTCACGTCGCGGCCCCGCGACACTGGATCAGTTGCGGGTACGCAGCTCGTCGCGAATCTGCGTCAGCAGCTCGACCTCGGACGGCCCGTCCTCGGTCGATTCCTCCTCGGTCCGGAGCCGGTTGTACGCCTTGACGATCAAGAAGCAGACGAAGGCCACGATCACGAAGGTGACGATCGCGGTGATGACAGAACCGATGAGCAGCTCGCTGTCGCCGACGTCGATCGTGATCGAATCGAAGTTCGGTTGGCCGAAGATCGCCGCGATCAGGTTCATGATCACGCCGTCGACGATCGCGTCGATGATCGGCGCGAAGAACGTCGCCAAGACCACGGCGATGGCCAGCTCGACCATGTTGCCGCGGTTGATGAACTCCTTGAACTCGGTGATCCAATCCTTCATGTCTCTCCTTCTGGGTTGCGGGATGGGTGGGCAGGATGGTGGGCAGGATGGTGGGCAGGATGGTGGGCAGGCACCCGCGATCCGGGGCCGGTCGGGAACACCGTAGAACGGTCGCCGGCGCGCCGGGAACGACCGCTGGCGATCGCCAGCGTCGGGACCCGTCCCGAACGCCCGTCTACCGGGCGGTCCAGCCGCCGTCGACGATCAGGCTCTGCCCGGTGAGGAACGTGTTCGCCGGCGAGGCGAGGAGCAGCAGCGGGCCGTCGAGCTCGTGCAGCTCGCCCATCCGCGGGATCGGCGAGTTGGCGGCGATGAACTGCTGGCTGCCCTCGTCGGAGTCCATCCCTTCGGTCATCTCCGAGGGAAACCATCCGGGGCACAGTGCGTTCACCCGGATGCCCTTGCGTGCCCACTGCAGCGCGAGCTCGCGGGTGAGGTTCACGACGGCGCCCTTGCTCGCGCAGTAGTGGGCCTGCTTCACCGGCGTCGAGCCGACGTGGCCGAGCATCGAGGCGACGTTGACGATCGACCCGCTTCCCGAGGCGATCATCGACGGCGCGCACAGCTTGGACAGGTGCCACAACGCGGTGACGTTGACCTCCATCGCGTTCTGGAACAGCTCGAGCGTCTCCTGCTCGACGGCGACGATTCCCCCGACACCAGCGTTGTTGATCAGCACATCGACGCGCCCGTGCCGCTCGAGCGTCTCGGACACGAGCCGTTCGCGGTCCTCGGCGAGCGAGACGTCGGCGGCGACGACGGTCGAGCGCGGGAGGTCGGCGGCGAGCGCATCGAGGCGATCGGCACGACGGGCGGTGATCACGACCGTTGCCCCGACGGCGTGCAGCACGCGGGCGAAGTGGGCGCCGAGCCCGGACGACGCGCCGGTCACGATCACCACGTGGTCGTCGAGACGCATGAGTCGGAGCGGATCAGAGACGTCGGTGGTCGCCATGGCCGGATGGTACGTCGCCGCCGATCGTCGAACCTCACTCCCCATTCGCGCGCGATTGCGTGTCGAACGCTGCGGTCGGATGAAGATCGCGCGCCGAGGTGTATTTCCAGCTGCGTTCGGGAATCTGGGTTGCTATGAATTCGAGCGTGGATCGTCCAGCAGGTACCTGGTTCGCCGCCATCCGGCTCGCCACCGTCGCATCGCTCGTCGCGGCGGGCGTCGCGATGCTCGTGAGCGTCGCCGGTGATGTCCCCCAGGCCGTCGTCGTCTTGCCGGTCATCGTGATCGCGTTCGTCGCCAGCTGGATCCAGTCCGGGCGCACCGTCGGTGTCGCCGCATCCCGGCGCGTCGTCGCGACACCCGCGGCGAGCGCACCACTCGTGCGCCGCCTCGTTCGCCACAGCTGACGAGCCCGCCGCTGACGTAGCCTCGGCGGCGTGGTCGAGACGCTCAAGGTACGCATCGGTTTCGGGCTGGGTACGACGACGCTCGCCCACGGCGCCGAATACGGCACGATCGTCGACGCACTCGAATCACACGGCTTCGACTCGCTGTGGCTGTCGGAACGCATCAGCGGACCGGCACCCGATCCGCTCGTGGCGATGGCGTATGGCGCTGGCCGAACGACGAACCTGAAGTTCGGCATGTCCGTGATGGTGCTGCCGGGCCGCAACCCGGTCGTCCTCGCGAAGGAACTGGCGACCCTCGCGACCATGTCGGGCGGCCGCCTGCTTCCCGCGTTCGGACTCGGCGTCGTCGACCCGGTCGAGCAGCAGGCGTTCGGTGTCGAGCGTGGCGAGCGAGCGGCACTGTTCGACGAGATGCTCACGGTGATGCGCCAGTGCTGGACCGGCGAGCCGTTCACCCACCACGGCGCACGCTTCGACTACGACGATGTGCGTGTCCTCCCGGCACCGCGGCGAATGGACGTGTGGCTCGGCGGGATCGCGCCGTCCGAACTGCGCCGCGTCGGTCGCCTGGCCGACGGATGGCTGCCGTCGTTCGTGACCCCGCAGGACGTGGCGAGTGGCCGGGCGGTGATCGAAGCGACGTGCGACGAGCACGGCCGCTCCATCGAGCCGGACCACTACGGCGCACTGATCCCCTACCTCGCCGGTGGAGCGGGTCTCGCCGGGGCCGATGGTGCCGAGATCCCCGACCGGCTGCTGGCGGTGCTCGCCAAACGTCGGCCGGACCTCGCCGATCCGCGTGAGATCGTGCCGACGAACTGGGCCGAGCTGACCGCGCTGATCGAGCGGTTCGTGGAGGTCGGCACATCGAAGTTCGTCGTGTTGCCGGTCCGCGAGCCGGCGGGCGGCGACGCATGGTTCGCCCACCTCGCCGAGGCGGCCGACGTCCTGCTCCCGCTGGAGCGCGGGTGAGCGCGGCGCACGTCGCTGCCGACGCGGCGCTGTTCGACCAAGGTCCCGACGGCAGCTGGGTTGCGACCGGGTACGCCCGCGGGCCATGGGATCCCGACGCATGCCACGGCGGGCCTGTCGCCGCACTGGTTGCCCGCGCCGTCGAGACGTTCGACGGCGACGCCGTGGCGACCGCGTGGCAGATCGCCCGGATCACGATCGAGCTGATCCGTCCGGTGCCCGTCGGCACGCCCTTGACGCTGTCGACCGAGCTCGAACGACCCGGCAAGCGCGTGTCGCTCGTTGCAGTGCGCCTGTTCGACGGCGACAGCGAAGTGGCACGGGCGCGCGCGTTGCGCATCCGTCATGCCGACCTCCCACTCCCCGCTGCAACCGTGCAGCCGCCGGTGGATCCTCCCGGTGTGCCCGACGGCGTTGCGCCCGCCGGCGTCTCGTGGGCCCACAGCGAGGAACGGGCGTTCCACACCGACGGCTGCGAGCACCGCTTCACCGACGGCACGTGGGACGAGCCTGGCCCGGTCGCCGTGTGGATCCGGCTGCGTGTACCGGTCGTGGCCGGCGAGACGCCGAGCGGTGTGCAGCGGTCGGTCGCCGCCGCCGACTTCGGCAACGGCGTCAGTGCCGGCATCTCCTACGACGAGTTCATCTTCATCAACCCGGATCTCACCGTGCACCTCCTCCGTCCGCCGACGGGCGAGTGGATCGGCATGCGCACGGCGTCGCACTACTCGCCGTTCGGAGCGGGACTGGCCGAGTCCGAGCTGTACGACCTCGACGGGCGGATCGGCCGCAGCGTCCAGAGCCTCTACCTCACCCCCCGCTGACCCAAAGCAACGGTTGGGGACGGGTCCCAGCCGTTGCTTCTTTTCCACAGCCCGATCGGCGGGAACCAAACCGCTCCGCCCGACGTCGAATCCGCATGAAGCGTGAACGGCTCATTCCCCTGGCACTGGCCGCGAGCTCGGTCCTCGCCATCGCCGCCTGCAGCAGCGATCCGACCTCCGGGGGGAACAGCACCCCGCGGGCGACCGCGACTCCGACCACCGAGCCGGGCTCGGAGCCGGGCACGTCCGGACCAAGGAGCCGCCCGCAGGGATTCGGGTCGGGTCACCTCGAGTTCTTCGGGGACTGCGACGCGCTGCTCGCATCGATGCGCGACATCGCCTCCGATCGGGTGACTGCATGGGGGCTCGGCGGTGGGCCGTACTGGTACGGCGACGACGCGGTGATGGCCCGCGAAGGGGCGGCCGTCGACATGGACACGTCGGCGCCGACCGCAGCACCCGCCCCCGACAGCGCCGGCAGTGACGGTGGTGGCTTCTCGGGGACCAACACCCAAGAGGTCGGCGTCGACGAGGGTGACATCGTCGAGACAGACGGCCGGTTCGTGTACGCAGCGAACCAGGACGGCGTACGCGTCGTGTCGGTCTCCGACGCACGCGTGGTCGCCACGATCGAGCTGTCGTCAGGGTCCCATCAGCTGCTCCTCGACGACAGCCGGCTGCTCGTGGCCACGCAGAGCTGGACCGGCTCGCCCGACACGATCGTGTCGCTCTACGACGTCGCCGACCCCGCATCACCCCAGCTCCTGCGTCGTTCCCATCTCGAGGGCTCCGTCGTGGCCACCCGGGCGATCGACGGCATCGCCCGGCTCGTGATCTCGACGTCGTTCGACCAGCGGCTGCCGTTCGTGCAGCCCAACGAGTTCGGATTCGACGAGGACTCGGCGCTCGCCGAGAACACGCAGATCATCGCTGAGTCGTCGGTCGAGGACTGGCTGCCACGGTGGTTCGACGAGCGCGGCGACGGCAGCTTCGGCGAGATGGCACCGATCCTGTCCTGCGAGGACGTCGGTAGCCCGGACGAGTTCTCCGGCCTCGGCCTCACCTGGATCGCCTCGATCGACACGCAGGGCGAAGGCACACCGATCGGCGCCGCCGGGGTGGTGTCCAGCGGTGACACCGTCTACGCGTCGACGGACAACCTCTACATCGCCACCCAAGCCTGGGACTGGCAATGGCGCCCGCTTCCGATCGAGGACGACGTCGCGGCAGCGCCGGTGCCCGACGTCGCGGTCGATGGCCCAGCGCCCGAGCCGGCACCGGAGGTGGCGCCGCTCACACCGGATCCCGTCACCACGGAGTCGGCCACGACCGAACCGGCGACGACGGATCCCGAGACCACCCGACCCGCGACCACCGAACCGGCGGCCACGACACCGGACACCACCCCGGACATCAGGGAGCCCGAACCGACGTCGCCACCGACGACCGAGCCCGAGCCCGAGCCGACCGACACGACCGCGCCGAAGTCGCTCGAGGACTACTCGTCGCCCCCGACGTTCATCCACCAGTTCTCACTCGACGCCGGAACCGGCGCGACGTACATCGCGTCCGGCGCGGTGGAGGGCCGGTTGCTCAACCAGTTCGCGATGAGCGAGCACAACGGCGACCTGCGGGTGGCGACTACGAACGACAACTGGGACCGGTTCGGCGACCAGAGCGAGTCGACCGTCTACGTGCTACGGCCGAACGGCACCGACCTGCAACAGATCTCCTCGATCGGCGGCCTCGGCAAGGGAGAACGGATCTACGCCGTGCGGTTCCTCGGCGACGTCGGCTACGTCGTCACGTTCCGCCAGATCGACCCGCTCTACGTCCTCGACCTGTCCGACCCCACCCACCCGGTGCTCGACGGCGAGCTGAAGATCCCCGGCTACTCCGCCTACCTGCACCCGGTCGGCGAGGGACTCCTGCTCGGCGTCGGCCAGGACGCGACGCTGGAGGGCCGCACCCAGGGCACGAAGCTGAGCCTGTTCGACGTGAGCGATCCGACGAACCCGCGCGAGATCAGCTCACTGCCGATCGGCGGCTACAGCGAGGTCGAGTGGGACCACAAGGCCTTCTTGTTCTGGCCCGAAGACGGGACGATCGTGCTCCCGGTGTCGCCGGGCTGGAACGACTGCGGCATCGCCGACGTGTGCCTCGCGGGCGAGCTCAAGGGATCTGCGGGCGGAGCCGTGGTGGCCGAGCTCGCCGGTCGCGAGCTGCGCGCCCGCGGCGTGATCACCCACGGAGCGAACCGCACATCGGGCTGCTGGAACCCGCTGCAGCGTTCGATCGCCATCGGCAGCGAGCTGGTGACGGTCGGCTTCGACTCGATGGCCTTCTCCGACCGCTCGACGCTCGACGAGCGGGCGACCGTGCGCTGGGGCAGCCCCGAGGACTACGGCTGCTTCTGGTACGTCGACTGATCGGGCCGTTTGGGTGAGCGATCGTCATCGATGCGAGGACCTTCGCTCACACAATCCCCTGATTGGTGCTACCTCGTGCGCTTTTGGATGTTGGCCCACTCGTCACGCAGGCCGACGGTGCGGTGGAAGAGCAGCGGCTCGGTCGGGTCGGCGGCGAAGTAGCCGAGCCGCTCGAACTGCACGACCTGACCCGGCGTGACGTCGGCGAGCGCCGGCTCGACCTTGGCACCGGCGAGGACCTCGCGGGAGTCGGGGTTGAGATCGTCGAGCGGGTCGCCGGTCGCCTCGCCCGGCACTTCGGCGGCGAAGAGTCGCTCGTACAGGGCGACGGTGGCCTCGACGGCGTGGGCGGCTGACACCCAGTGCATCGTCGATTTCACCTTGCGGCTGTCGGGGGCGCTGCCCCCGCGTGTCTCGGGGTCGTAGGTGACCTCGACCCGGGTCACGTTGCCGTCGGCGTCGGCCTCGAAGCCGGTCGCGGTGACGAAGTAGGCGCCACGCAGACGAACCTCACGGCCCGGCGACAGGCGGAAGTACTTCGGCGGCGGCTCGGCCATGAAGTCGTCGCGCTCGATGAAGAAGCGCCCGCTGAACGGCACCAGCCGGGTGCCATCCGCCGGATCCTCGGGGTTGTTCGCGAGCTCGACCTGCTCGACGACCGGGTCACCGGAAGCGTCGCTCGGCCAGTTCGTGATCACGACCTCGATCGGACGCAACACGGCCATCCGCCGCTGCGCCGTGCGATTCAACTCGGTACGCACGAACGACTCGAGCAGCTCGATCTGCTGGCGGCTGTTGGTGCGGCTGACGCCGATGAACGTGCAGAACTCGCGGATCGCCGAGGCCGGGTAGCCGCGCCGACGCACGCCGCGCAGCGTCGGCATGCGCGGGTCGTCCCAGCCGTCGACGGTGCCCTCCGCGACGAGTTGGGCGAGCTTGCGCTTCGACGTGACCGTGTGGGTGAACTCGAGTCGCGCGAACTCGATCTGGCGCGGCTGGTCCGACGGCAGCGGGAGCTGTTCGAGGAACCAGTCGTAGAGCGCTCGGTGGCTGTCGAACTCGAGTGAGCACAGCGAGTGGGTGACGCCCTCGATCGCGTCGCTCTGACCGTGCGCCCAGTCGTAGGTCGGATAGATGTGCCAGCGGTCGCCGGTGCGGTGGTGGTGACCGTGACGCACCCGGTACATGACCGGATCGCGCATCTGCATGTTCTCGTGCTGCATGTCGACCTTCGCCCGCAACACCGCCGCTCCCTCGGCCACCTCGCCGGCGCGCATGGCCCGCAGTCGAGCCAGGTTCTCCTCGACCGGCCGGTCGCGGAACGGGCTCTCCACGCCTGGGTTTCCGTAGCCGCCACGCTGGGCCGAGATCACGTCGCCCGGCTGCTCGTCGACGTAGGCGAGCCCCTTCGCGACGAGCAGCTCGGCCCACTCGTAGAGCTGCTCGAAGTAGTCGCTGGCGTACAGCGCCTCGCCGGGCAGCTCGTAGCCGAGCCATTCGATGTCGGCGATGATCGCGTCGACGAACGTCGTGTCTTCGGTGTCGGGGTTGGTGTCGTCGAAACGCAGGTTGCAGACGCCGCCGAACTCCTCGGCGATGCCGAAATCGGTCGTGATCGCCTTGGCGTGGCCGATGTGGAGGTAGCCGTTGGGCTCCGGCGGGAAGCGGGTCTGCACCCGCTGGCCGAACGTCCCCTGCTCGTTGTCGGCGATCACCAGCTCGCGGATGAAGTTGTTGGCGGTGGGAGCATCGGGGACAGCGGGGACAGCCATGCGCCGTCCAGTATGGACCGTTCCCGGCAGCGATCTCGTGAATGAATGGCGCCGCTGGGCGGCCATTCATCCACGAAGTTGGAGGCGGATTCACCTATGCGGACAGGATCTGTCCGCATGTCTCGCGACGATGGCCCCCTTCATGTCCCCCTCCCCCGTCCGACGGGCGCGAACACACTCAGGAGCCACCGATGACCACCACCCGACACACCGCCCGCACCGCCAGGAGGCGGCGATGAGCGCGATCAGCGCGGTCGGCCTCCGCAAGACCTACGGCGACGGCGACGACGCGGTCGAAGCGGTGCGCGGCGTCGACCTCGACGTCGCCGACGGAGAAGTGTTCGGCTTCCTCGGGCCGAACGGCGCCGGCAAGTCGACGACCGTCCGGATGCTCACGACACTGATGACCTTGACCGGCGGCACGGCGTACGTCGGTGGTGTCGACGTGGCCGCCGACCCCGACGCCGCCCGCCGCAAGATCGGCGTCGCCCTCCAAGAAGCGGGCCTCGACGACCGCCAGACCGGACGCGAGACACTCGTGCTGCAGGGTCAGCTGTTCGGCATGACCAAGCGCGAGGCGGCCGACCGCGCTGGCGAACTGCTCGCGCTCGTCGAGCTCGACGATGCCATCGACCGCCGGGTGAAGGGCTACTCGGGCGGCATGAAGCGCCGCCTCGACCTCGCCACGGCGCTCGTGCACGAACCCGAGATCCTCTTCCTCGACGAGCCCACCACCGGCCTCGACCCGGCCAGCCGCCTCACCGTCTGGGACGAGGTGCGGCGCATCAACCGCCGCGGCACCACCGTCTTCCTCACCACCCAATACCTCGAAGAAGCCGACCAGCTCTGCGACCGACTGGCGATCATCGACGGTGGCCGCATCGTCCAGGAGGGGACACCCGCGTCGCTCAAGCGCGACCTCCGCGAGCGCGCCGGGCTCGACCACGACCCGACGCTCGACGACGTGTTCCTCGACGCAACAGGCCGGACCCGCGAGCGGGCTGCCGGCGAAGTGAAGGAGGTCTGACATGACCACGACCATCGACTCCCCCACCCGCTCCGCCGCTGTGGGCCCGAACCCGGTGCGCGACTCGCTCGTACTCGGCGGCCGCGCGCTGCGCGAGCTGCTGCGGACACCTGACGCACTGTTCTCCCCGATCTTCATCCCGCTGTTCTTCCTCGTGGTGAACGTCGGTCAGGCAGCGCGCATCTTCCCGTCCGAGGGCACACCGTTCCTCGAGGGTCAGAACTACGGCGCGTTCCAACTCCCGGCGTCGCTGCTGTTGTCTGCGTCGTTCGGCGCCGCCTCGCTGTTCCTCGTCGAGGAGATCGAGAGCGGCTACTTCGACAAGCTGCGGGCGACGCCGATCTCACGCATGTCGCTCGTGATCGGGCGGCTGTGCGCCGACTTCGTGCGCACGCTCGGCGTCAGCGTGCTCATGATCCTGCTGGCGCTCGCGTTCGGCATCCGCATCACGTCGGGCTTCGCTGGATTCGTGGTGCTGATCCTGATGGTCGCGCTGTGGGCGATGGTGTTCAGCGGCTTCATGCAGCTCGTGGCCCTGAAGACCCGGAGCGCGGCGGCGACGCAGGGCGCGAGCATGGTGTTCTTCCCGCTGCTGTTCCTGACACCGAACTTCGTGCCGCGCGATCAGCTGACCCGCCCGATGGAGATCGCCGCCACGCTCAACCCCGTCACGTACGTGATGGAAGCGGCGCGGTCGCTCATCCTGGAAGGATGGGACGCGGCCGCACTCGCCAAGGGCTTCGGTGTCATCGCCGTGGCGATGGTGGCGATGTTGGCGCTGAGCACCCGGATGATCAACCGCTACGACTGAACGTGCACGAGGACCCGTCGAGATGGACGCCTGATGACCGATCCCACCGCTCGTACCCTCGAGCTGCTCGCGCTGTTGCAGACCCACCGCCACTGGAAGGGGTCGGAGCTCGCCGAGCGGCTCGGGGTGAGCGAGCGGACCGTGCGCCGCGACGTCGACCGGCTGCGTACCCTCGGCTACCCGGTCGACGCCGAGCCTGGCACGGTGGGCGGCTATCGGCTGGCGGTCGGCACGCACGTGCCGCCGCTGATGTTCGACGACGACGAAGCGATCGCCCTCGCCGTCGGGCTGCGCAGCGCGGCGGTGTCGGCGATCGACGGGATCGAGGACTCGTCGCTGGCACTGATCGCCAAGCTCGAACTCATCCTCCCCGACCGTTTGAAGCGGCGCATCGAGGCGTTCCGCACGAGCGTGTCGATGATGACGTACGCGCCGTCGGATCTGTCCGTCGCCGCGGACGCGCTGGCGGTGCTCAGCCAGGGCTGCCGAGATGACGAGGAGGTGCGTTTCGACTACGCCCGCCGCGACGGTGAGGAATCGCGCCGCTTGGTGCAGCCACACCAGCTCGTCTCTGCGGGGCGGCGGTGGTACCTCGTGGCATGGGACGTGCGCCGCGGCGACTGGCGCACGTTCCGTGTCGACCGCATGACCGAACCGCAACTCGCCGGCGCCCGGTTCGAGCGGCGGGACGTTCCGGGAGGCGATGCCGCCGAGTTCGTGCGGGCGGGCCTACGCGCGGCCGTCGCCACGGTTGCGGCGACGATCGAGGTGCATGCGACCGCCACCGAGATCGGTTGGCTGCGCGGCTGGCTCGACGCCGAATTCGACACGACCGCGGCCGAGCCGAACAGCGACAGCGACAGCGACAGCGACGGTGACGGTGCGCGCACCAGCGTGACGATCGCCGCGGACTCGGAGGAGTGGCTGGCGGCGAAGATCGCCCTCGTCGCGACGTACCACCGCGTCCGGGTCCTCGACGCGCCCGACGGCGTGCGTCAGCGCCTGACCGACGCGGCGGCCAACCTCACCTCCGCCTGACGTCCAGCGCGCCGGCCGGGCCCGATCCCGGTAGGAGCCGTCCCGCCTGGCGTGAACAATCCGACCGAGATCGGGATGATCAGGAGCGGGCGACGTCGGGCGACATCAGTGCGACCGGCAATCCGAGGCCGGTCTCGGCGCGCAACGTTGCGATCTGACGCCCTGGCTGCACCGCATCTTTGGGCGAGCTGACCAGCTCGGGGCCGAGCAGCGCGCACGCCGCGTCGATGTCGTCGACGATCAGCACGAGCCCCCAGAACGCGGCAGGCCCGGCCGGTGCGTCCCGATGCTCGACGAGCTCGATGATCACACCGCCGCGCCCGATCCGATGGAAGCCCTGGCGGATGGCGCCGAGGTCACGAATGCGGCGCAGTTCGTGGCGGGTGGCGGCGGCGATCGCGGCGCTCGTGCGTTCCAGATCGGGCGTCGACACGACCACGTGATCGAGCGTCGCCGCGCCGAGCGAGTGGTCGGCGAAGACGGGTGGCGCGGCTGCCACGACCGTGGTGGCGAGCCCGTCGACGTCGAACGTGACGTTGTCGGCGGGCGGCTCGATGCCACTGAGCGACCAGCCGACGATCCCCAGCGGCGAACCGGCGGGGTCCGGTTGCGACGTCGCCGCGTCGACGGCGGCGGGCGCCACGATCCGCAACGACGTACCGAAGAGCGGAACCAGGCCGTCATCGGTGACGGTCAACCCGATGGCCCGCCAGGCCTCGATGCTGCCGGCCACGGTGAACCACTCGACGCGCGCGTCGCTCATCGCATCACCGGTCGCGTCCTGACTCCGGACGCGGCGAGGCGCCCGCCGCCTCCGACTCCGATGAGTCGGGCGTCGAGCGCCTCGGCAGTGTTCCCGCAGATCGCAACGCCAGAATCCGACGACACGTCACGGGCCCGTGCGGCTTCGGTGTCAGCCGCGGCCCATGTTCGGGCGCTTGCCATGGTTCGCCTTCGAACGGCGAAGCCTGGCCTTCCGCTTCTTCGTCTTCTTCGACATGGTTCACCAGCGTACGGCCGACAACCCGTGATCCCACGCGCCGTCCACACCGTTCTGCGTCAGCAGGTTCTGCGTCAACACGGATCTGCGTCAGGCGGCGGTCCAGGCGAGGAGGTCGTCGGCGGACATCGTGTTGACGATCCGCTCGATCGGCACGCCGCGCTCGGCGGCACGGTCACAGCCGTGCGGTTGCCACTCGAGTTGCCCGGTGGCGTGGGCGTCGGAGTCGATCGAGAACCAGCAGCCGTACTCGATGGCCAGGTCGAGCAGCTCGCGGGGCGGGTCGAGCCGCTCGGGACGGCAGTTGATCTCGACGGCCGTGCCGAACTGCGCGCACGCGGCGAACACGTAGTCGGCGTCGAACTCCGACGGCGGACGCCGCCCGATCATCCTCCCCGTGCAGTGCCCGAGGATGTCGACGTGCGGTGACGCCACTGCGACCAACATCCGTTCGGTCATCTGCTTCGACTCCATGCGCAACTTGGAGTGCACGCTGGCGACGACGACGTCGAGGCGCGCCAACATCTCGTCGGACAGGTCGAGTGCACCGTCTTCCAAGATGTCCACCTCCATCCCCGACAAGATGCGGAAGTCGTGCCCGGCGGCGGCGATGTCGGCGTTGATCTCGGCGAGCTGATCGAGCTGCGCGGTGAGGCGCTCCTCGTTCAACCCATGAGCGATCGTCAGGCGGGCGGAGTGGTCGGTCTGCACCATGTACTCGTGGCCGAGCGCCATGGCCGTGGCGGCCATCGCCGCGATCGGGTAGCCACCGTCGCTCCACGTGGAGTGGACGTGGCAGTCGCCCTTGAGTGCATCGCGGTAGCGCTGCCCCTCGGGGGTGATCGGCACCTGGGTCTCGGCATCCACCTTGGCGAGGTACGCAGGTGACGTACCTGCCAGCGCCTCCGTGATGACCTGGGCCGTCGACGCGCCGATCCCGTCGAGGTCGGTCAGCGTGTGGCTCGCGGCTCGTTCCTCCAGCTCGTCGGGCGGCGTCGCACGGACCACGTCGAGCGCGCGCACGAACGCCTTCGTCTTGAACCCGGTCTCGTGCGCCCGATCGAGACAGTGGATCACACGCAGCAGCGCCTGCTCCGGCGTCATCGCGCGAGCGTACCTTCGCCCTCCACGCGGTGGCATGTGTTCCGCTTGCGCTCCGCCACCGCCCACTGGAGGACATGCGACTGTCCGACTTCGACGAGTGGGCCCGAGCCCACCACGGCATCATCACCCGAGAGGCCAGCGGGTGGAGCAAGTCCGCCTGGCACCGAGCGATCGAGGCAGGCGACCTCATGCAGATCCACCCGAACGTCGCCCGCCTGCCCGGCACCGCCCTGACACCGGAGCAACGGATCATCGCCGGCGTCCTCGCTCTCGGCGCGCCCGCGGTCGCATCGCATCGCTCCGCCGCGCGCCTGTGGCTCGTGCCCCGGCCGGATGACGATCCGGTCGACGTGCTGCTGCTCGACGAGCGGCGCGACGTCGACCTCGACGGTGTCGTCGTGCATCGCACCACCGATCGCGAACACCTTCGACCCCAGCGTCGCTTCAACATCGCCTGCACGAACATCGTGCGAACGCTGCTCGATCTCGGTGCCGTCGACGGCGCCAGCGTCACCGACGCGGTCGGACACGCGATCGCAACGCGGATGGTCACCGCCGACGGGTTGCACGCGGCGCTCGCCGCGCACGCTGTCCGCGGACGTGCCGGCATCGACGCGTTCCGCCACGCGCTCGAGGAGTGGGCGATCGATCGCCAGCCCGCCGACCACCTGCTGGACACGGCGATGGCTCGGCTCGTCCGGAACTACGCGGTGGCGCCGCTCGAGTTCCGTCCGGTCATCGAGGGGATCCGTGTCGACTTCCGCGTCGTCGACCTGCCGATCGCGATCCAGTGCGACGGATGGGCGTACCACGGGCTGCGGCCGGCGAGCTTCGAACGCGACCACGAACACGACGCCACCCTCACCGCCGCCGGCTGGACCGTGCTGCGCTTCACCTACCGGGCGATCACGACGCGGCCGGCATGGACGGCGCGCACCATCCGCCAGGCGATCGACCGGTGGCAGCCGGCCGGAGAGCTCGCCGGTCCGCCCGATGCCGCGTGAGCGCGGCGGACTCGCGGCGGGGCGACGGCGGGCGTCGGTAGCCTCGGGCGGTCATGGAACGCTTCGGGCTCGTCGGCCTCCCCAACGCAGGCAAGAGCTCGCTCTACAACGCCCTCACCGGCGGAGGCGCGCTCGCCGCGCCCTACCCGTTCGCCACGAAGGATCCGAACATCGGCGTCGCCAAGGTGCCCGACGACCGCCTGGACCAGCTGGCGATCATGTCGAAGACGAAGCAGACGATCCACGCTCAGGTCGAAGTGGTCGACATCGGCGGGCTCGTCGAGGGTGCGAGCAAGGGTGAGGGACTCGGCAACAAGTTCCTCGCCAACATCCGTGAGGTCGACGCCATCGTGTTCGTGCTGCGGGCATTCGAGAACGACGACATCACCGGGCCTTCCGACCCGCTCGAGCACCTCCGCGTGGTCGAACTCGAACTCGCGCTCGCCGACTTGGAGACCGTCGAGAAGCGCCTCCACCAGACACAACGCCAGGCCAAGCTCGACAAGGGCGCAGGCGAGGAGGCGAGAGCGTTGCAGGTCGCGTTCGACGCGCTCGCCGAGGGTCTGCCTCTCTATCGTGCCGGGCTCAGCGACGACGTGCGCGACATGCTCGCCCCGTACTTCCTCTTGACGAATCGCCGGGTGCTCGCCGTGGTCAACGTCGGCGAGGGCGACATCGACGCGATCCCCGAGAAGGAGGCGCTCGTCGCGGCCGAGTTCAACAACGCCGGCGACAACGTGGAGGTCATCGGGATGTGCGTGCAGCTCGAGGCCGAGGCGGCGGCAATCGAGGATCCCGACGAGCGCAAGGAGATCCTCGAAGGTTTCGGGCTCGGCGAGGGCGCGCTGTTCCGCATGGTCCGCAGCGCGTATCACCTGCTCGGCTTGCGGACGTACTTCACGACCGGCGAGAAGGAGAGCCGGGCGTGGACGTTCTACGACGGCTCGACCGCACCGGTGTGCGCCGGGCGCATCCACACCGACTTCCAGCGCGGGTTCATCCGCGCCGAGGTGATCCAGTGGGACGAACTGCTGCGACTCGGGTCGTGGAACGCCGCCAAAGACGCCGGCAAGATGCGCGTCGAAGGCAAGGACTACATCGTCCAAGACGGTGACGTGATGGAGTTCCGCTTCAACGTCTGATTGCATCCGGGGTCAGACCCCACATGCAACAGCGCGCATCGGTCGAACCCGTCCGCACATTGTGGGTGGTTGCATGTGGGGTCTGACCCCGGATGCAATCGCGGCCGTACGCTTCTGCGGATGCGCACGATCTTCGACGCCGAGCACGACGCGTTCCGCGAGTCATTCGCCGCCTTCGTCGCCAAGGAGGCATCTCCCCACTACCTCGAGTGGGAACGCGACGGCATCGCGCCGCGTTCGTTGTTCTCGACCGCCGGGCAGTACGGCTTCGTCGGCATGGCGATCCCCGAAGAGCACGGTGGTGGCGGCACCCGCGACTTCCGCTTCAACGCCATCCTCAGCGAGGAGCTCAGCGCTGCGGGGATCGGTGGTGCTGGGCTCGGGCTCACGCTCCACAACGACATCTGCACCCCCTACTTCCTCGAGTACTGCAACGACGAGCAAGCGAAGCGATGGATGCCCGGCATCGCATCTGGCGAGTTGATCACCGCCATCGCGATGACCGAGCCCGGCACCGGCTCCGACCTCGCCGGCATCGCCACCACCGCCATCCGCGACGGCGACGAGTACATCGTCAACGGATCCAAGACGTTCATCACCAACGGCATCAACTCCGATCTGGTGATCGTGGCCGCCAAGACGGACCCGAGCGAGCGCCACAGCGGCCTGTCGCTGCTCGTCGTCGAACGCGGGATGGACGGCTTCGAGCGCGGTCGCAACCTCGAAAAGATCGGGATGCACAGCCAGGAC
Organism: uncultured Ilumatobacteraceae bacterium; assembly: GCA_964592115.1. Taxonomy (GTDB): domain Bacteria; phylum Actinomycetota; class Acidimicrobiia; order Acidimicrobiales; family Ilumatobacteraceae; genus Sva-07. Next base: position 58,758 of record CAZQCP010000003.1, on the reverse strand, counting down.
ACCGCCGAACTGTTCTTCACCGACGTGCGCGTGCCGGTCGCCAACCTGCTCGGAGACGAAGGCAAGGGGTTCTCCTACCTGTCCTTCAACCTCGCTCAGGAACGCCTGTCGATCGCCGTCGCCGGCGTGTCGGCGGCACGGGCGGCGCTCGGTTGGACGCTCGACTACGTCGGCGAACGGACCGCGTTCGGCAAGTCGATCGGCACGTTCCAGAACACGAAGTTCGTGCTCGCCGAGGTGAAGACCGAGATCGAGGTCACCCAGGCCTACGTCGACCAGTGCATCGTCGCCCTCAACGCCGGCACCCTCGACGCCGCCGGCGCGGCGCAGGCGAAGTACTGGGCGACCGACCTGCAAGGGCGCGCCGTCGACCGGTGTCTGCAGATGTTCGGCGGATACGGCTACATGACGGAGTATCCGATCGCCCGCGCCTACGCCGACGCCCGTGTGACGTCGATCTACGGCGGCACCAACGAGGTGATGAAGACGATCATCGCCAAATCCCTCGGGCTGTAAGCGGGTGCAACGGAACACCCGATCAAGCACGGCCCGGCGAACTGCGTCGGCGCCACGCGATCTGACACACTGCGGACATGGCTTGGTTGGTCAGTGACGCTCGCGTCCTGGCGTCGGCCGAACTCGCCGACACCCGCGCGGCGCGACGACGCGGGCTCCTCGGACGCGACGACCTCGACGGTGCACTGGTCATCGAACCGTGTCGGTGGATACACACGATCGGCATGCGCTTCCCGATCGATGTCGCCTACCTCGATGCCGACGGCACCGTGCTCAAGACGTGTCGCATGGCCCGATACCGACTCGGGGTTCCCGTCCGCCACGGCCACCTCGTGATCGAGGCGCGGGCCGGCGCGTTCGAACGCTGGGGACTCCACGTCGGCGACGAGATCGAGGTCCGCTGCGACACCACGACCGAACGGACGGCGTGACTGCGCCGCAGGCAGGATCGCAGCGATGAGCACCCTCTGGCTCGTCGCCACACCGATCGGCAACCTCGGCGACCTCGCACCGCGCGCCATCGACGTGCTCGCCCACGCTGCCCTCATCTGTTGTGAGGACACGCGCCGCACCGGCCCGCTCCTCCGTCACGCCGGCATCGAGGGCGCCCGCCTCGCCGTGTGCAACGACCACACCGAATCACTGCGCGTGCGTGACGTGCTCGACGTGCTCGCCTCGGGGCGCGACGTCGCGGTGGTCAGCGACGCGGGCACGCCGGGCATCTCCGACCCCGGCGAGCGCATCGTGCGCGCCGTCATCGACGCCGGTCACAACGTCAGCGCGGTGCCGGGTCCGAGCGCGGTGATCATGGCGCTCACGATCTCCGGGTTGTCGACCGACCGGTTCGTGTTCGAAGGATTCCTGCCGCGCAAAGGGAGCGAACGCGCTGCTCGCCTCGCGGACATCGCCGAGGAACGGCGCACGATCGTCGTCTACGAGGCGCCGCATCGCGTCGAACGCACGCTGGCCGACCTCCGCGCGGCGTGCGGGGATGATCGAATGGTGGTCGTGACGCGGGAGCTGACGAAGCTGTACGAGACGGTCACGCGCGGGCCGCTCGGCGAGATCGACATCGGCGACCCGAGAGGGGAGTACGTGCTGGTGATCGCCGGAAACCCCACTGGCGACGAGCCCGCCAGCGACGCCACCGTGCGCGACGCGCTGCGCGCCGAGCTCGCTGGCGGTGCCTCGACCCGCGATGCGTCGGCGAGCGTCGCCAAGACCCTCGGGCGCCCCAAGCGCGAGGTGTACGCGCTGGCGCTCGACCTGCACGGAACCGGAGGCAACGATGAGTGAGTACGTCAGCGTCGCCAGCGCCGGGCCGAGCGCGGCGTTCTTCGATCTCGACCGCACCCTGATCTCCGGGTCGTCGGCGTTCACGCTCGCCCTCCAAGCACGCCGGGCGGGCCTCATCCCGAACATCGAGTTCGCCCGCGACGCCGCCGGCGCCGTCGCCTTCAAGCTGTTCGGGGCGAGCGACGACACGACCGACGCGGTCAAGGCGCGGGTGCTCAAGGCGGTCACGGGGATGCTCCAGAGCGACCTCCAAGCGATCAACACCGAGGTTCTGCCACGCCTGCTCGCCCGTCTGCGGCCCGAGGCGCGGCGCCTCCTCGACCGGCACCGCCATGCGGGGCGCGACACGTTCATCGTGTCCGCCGCGCCGCAAGAGATCGTCGAGCCGCTCGCTCACGCCCTCGGTATGACATCGGGGATCGGCACGCGCAGCGTCGTCGTCGACGGGCGCTACACCGGCGAGCTCCAGGGGCCGTTCTGCTACGGCGAGGGCAAGGTCACGGCGATGCGCGAGCTCGCCGACTGGAACGGATACGACCTGCGCCAGTGCTACGGATACAGCGACTCGGCGAGCGACCTGCCGATGCTGGAGGCGGTCGGCCACCCGGTCGCCGTGAACCCCGACGCCAAGCTCGAACGTCACGCTCGGCTGAACGGCTGGCCGATCGTGATCTTCAGCCAGCAGACGAAGTCGGTGATTCGACGCACTGCGGCGTCGATCGGCACGGTCGGGATCGCCGGAGCGAGCTTCGCCGCCGGCGCCGCGCTCACGCGCGCCCGTGCCGCCCCACGGCGCCGCGGCATCCTCCGCGGCTGAGTAACGAACGTTGGGTCCTGTCCCCGACGTTCGTTAGTCGGGCGGACGGGGGACGAGCGCGAGCTGGCGGCTCTGGGCCACGAGCGTGCCAGCGGAGTCCCAGATCGCGGCTTCCTCGTCGAGCATCCCGTCGTGGACGAAACGCGAGCGGAACCAGCAGCGCAGTGGTCCCGGCGCAGGAGTCGCCCGGACGTGCACGGTCAGTTCGACGGTCGGCACCCACGCCACGGGCAGGTCGGTGTTGAAGACCGCCGGCGGAAACGCGTCGGACGCGAGCAACAGCCCGATCGCGTCGATCGACTCGCCGTCGGCGAACGCGAACCAGCCGGCGATCTCGGCGCGGCCCGACTTGCGCCCGACCCGGAACCCGTCGTCGCCGGGCCGCAGCCGCACGGCGAGCCGACCGAACATCGCCGGTCCGGGCCCCTCGATCGCCTCTGGTGGCGGTGCGCATTCGTCGTACGGCGGCAGGTCCACCGGCGCCTCGCGCGTGTACGACGGCCCGCCTGGCGTCTGCTGGCCGAACGTACCGAGCAGGCGGATGATCTCTCCCGACTCCATCGTCAGGCTCGCCGTGGCCGTGGCGAACCGGCGGCCCGACCGCACGACCGACACATCGACCGTGCACGGGCCGGCGGGCGCCGGACGCAGGTAGTGCGCGCTGAGCGTGACCGGCGGCCGACCGACCGTCTCCGCCATCGCCCGCCCCGCGATCGCCAGCAGGTACCCGCCGTTGGCGTTGCCGCCGATGTCCCAGCCGGGCTTCACCTCCGCCGCGAACTGCACCGAGGCGCCAGGTTCCGCGCCGTCACGGGCGCCGACGTTCCCCGCGGTTGCGCCAGCTATCCGCCGCACCGCGGTTGCGTCCGCGAACACTCCGACCATCGGCGCAACGTACCCGCCCATCCTCGCCGACTCCGAAGCCGAAATCTGTCCGCCACGTGTCGCACGGCGGCCAGATCCGGACAGATTTGGGCGCCGCCACCGCACGCGGCACGGCCAGCGCGCGAATCGCCAGGTGGGCGGACACGAGCCAACCTCTAACGTGCAGGCGTGGCCCGGTTCTACGTCACCACTCCGATCTACTACGTGAACGCCGAGCCCCACCTCGGGCACGCGTACACCACGATCGTCGGCGACGCGCTCACTCGCTGGCACCGCCTGCTCGGCGACGACGTCCTCTACCTCACCGGCACCGACGAGCACGGGCTCAAGATCCAACAAGCCGCCGAGGCCGCCGGCGTGTCGCCCAAGGAGTTCACCGACACGATCGCCCCGAAGTTCGAAGCAGCGTGGAAGCGCCTCAACATCGACTTCGACGACTTCATCCGCACCACCGAACCGCGCCATTACGCGGCGGTCGAAGAGATCCTCCAACGCTGCTACGACGCCGGGGACATCGAGCTCGACACGTTCGCCGGCAAGTACTGCGTCGCTTGTGAGGAGTACTACAGCGACGACGAGCTGATCGTCGTCGACGGCCCCGATGGACCCGTCGCCGACTGTTGCCCGATCCACCAGCGCCCCGTCGAGTACTTCGAAGAGGAGAACTACTTCTTCCGCCTGTCGCGCTTCGAGGACCGCCTGCTGGACTGGTACGCCGCCCATCCGGACGCGATGAAGCCCGAGCACCGCGGCAACGAGGCGCTCGGCCTGATCCGCAGCGGGCTGCGCGACTTCTCGGTCAGCCGCACGTCGCTCGAGTGGGGCATCCCGCTGCCGTGGGATCCCAAGCACGTCACGTACGTGTGGTTCGACGCGCTGACGAACTACCTCACCGCGGCCGGGTTCGGCGACGGCACCGACGCCTACCGCGACTGGTGGCCGGTCGACTTCCACCTGATCGGCAAGGACATCGTCCGTCAGCACTGCGTGTACTGGCCGGCGATGCTGATGTCCGCAGGGATCGACCTCCCCAAGGGGTGGGCGATCGGCGGATGGCTGCTGTCCGACGGCGAGAAGATGAGCAAGACCGCCGGCAACGTGGTCGACCCACTCGACCTGATCGACGACGTCGGCGTCGACGGGTTCCGCTACTACGTGCTCGCCGACACCGCCTACGGAAACGACGGCGACTTCAGCATCGAGGGATTCACGTCGCGGTACAACAGCGACCTCGCCAACAACCTCGGCAACCTGCTCGCCCGCGTGGCGACCGTCGTCGGCAAGAAGTGCGGCGGCATCGGCACGGCGCCGAACCCCGACAGCGCGCTGGCCGAAGTCGCGGCCACCGCGCTCGCGGAGGCGTCAGCACAGTGGGACCAGGTACAGCCGAGCCGCGCCCTCGACGCGACGTGGCAGCTCGTGCGGGCGACGAACTCGCACCTCGAGGCGAACGAGCCGTGGAAGGCCGACCCCGGTCCCGCGGTCGATGCCGTGATGGGCGATGCGCTCGAGGCGCTGCGGATCGTGGCGATTCTCGCCTCGCCGGCGATCCCGGAGACCGCGCAGACGATCTGGGAGCGCATCGGGCTCGCCGGGCAGGTCGTCGACCAGCGGCTCCCCGACGCCGTCGCATGGGGCCGCTACGTTCCCGGCGCTGCTGTCACCAAGGGCGACGCACTCTTCCCTCGCCTCACATGAGGCCGAGCCAACCAGACACCGCCGTCGCCGGGAGCGCCAGCGACCAAGACTGGCGCGAGGCCGACCAAACTCGCCCCACCGGAAACCTGCCATGAGGCCGAGCCAACCAGAATGGCTCGACTCGCACTGCCACGTGCACGACGAGCGGACCCCGGACGGAACCGATGGTGCGATCGCCGCAGCGCGCGACGCCGGCGTCACGACGCTGATCACCGTCGGCTGCGACCGACCGACATCGGAGGCGGCGATCGCCGTTGCCGCCGCGCATCTCGACGTGTACGCGACCGTCGGGCTGCACCCCCACGATGCCCGCGAGGGCGTCGACACGATCATCGACCTCATCGCCACCCCAGGCATCGTCGCCGTCGGCGAGGCGGGCCTCGATTACTACTACGACCACTCTCCGCGCGACGTTCAACGGCACGCGTTCGCCGAGCAGATCGAGCTCGCCCACGCCAACGGACTCCCGCTCGTGATCCACACCCGCGACGCCTGGGACGACACGTTCGCCGTCCTCGACGACGCCGGTGTCCCGGAGTCCACGATCTTCCACTGCTTCACCGGCGGGCCCGACGAAGCGCGACGCGCCCTCGACCTCGGCGCCGTCTTGTCGTTCTCCGGCATCGTCACGTTCAAGGGCGCGCCGGAGGTCCAAGCTGCAGCGCAGCTGTGCCCGCTGGACCGGATGCTCGTGGAGACCGACAGCCCGTACCTCGCACCGATCCCCCACCGCGGCAAGCCGAACCGACCGGCATGGGTCGCTCACGTCGGCCAGTTCATCGCCGACCTGCGCGATCTTCCGGTCGCCGACGTCGCGATGGCGACGACCGCCAACGCCCGACGCGCGTTCGCGTTGCCCGACTCCTGAGGCGGCTCCAAGCAACGGCTGGGGCCCGTCCCCAAGCGTTGCTTGGACGATACGCGCGAAGATCGACGAACGCGGAGAGTGGCGGGGTGCCGTCGGCGAATCGTCGCTCCGCAGGGGAACCGGTACGCTGAACGGCTCTCCGGGGCGGCCGGCGGACGCGATCACACGGGTCCCTCGATCCGACTCGGACTGACGATCGAGATGGCACCTTCCTACAGCGACCGGCGACGCTTCTTGCTCGCGACAGTGTTGACGCTGATCGCGCTCCCTGCGTTGTGGTGGGCGAACCGTTCGGAGGAATCGGCGGCGCCGAACGTTGCCGTCGTCGGCGCCGGGGTCGGCGTGGACGTCGGTGCCGCGCACGACTCCGACCGCAGCGCCGACGGCGCCGGTTCGACCAGCTCCGGTCAGGCCGACGTCGCCGCGGGTGCCACTGGCGCAGCGCTCACCGAAGCACCGACGGCGCCCACACCCGACACGGTCGCCGCGCCCACCACCGCAGCACCCACCACGGGAGCGCCCGTGCCGGCCGTCGAGCGCGACCAGCCGGGATCGCTGGCGCCGGTGTACCTCGACGGCCCAAGTAGCAACATCGGCGCCGGGCTCTCACAGATCGCCGTTCCCGCCAAGCCGACGATCGAACGCATCCGCACGAAGGCCACCTTCCGCAACAGCATCGGCGGGAGCAGCGCGTGCGGCGTCCCCGGCGTCATCAACGCCCGCTCCGTCACCATCGTCAACCTCGACAACGGCCACAGCGTCACCTGCACCACAGTCGTGCAGCGCGGCGAACTCGGCGACGAGGTCGTCCTCCACACCGACCTGTTCGCACAGCTCGCGGACCTCACAGACGCTCCGATCCACGTCGAGATCAGACGGTGACGCATTCGCGGCCGACGGTCCGCGCGCTCCTCGAATCGGCGGCGCTGGCACCGCGCCGTGACCTCGGGCAGAACTTCGTCGCCGACCCGAACACCGTCCGCAAGATCGCCGACCTCGCCCGCATCGGCCCCGATGATCTCGTCGTCGAGATCGGCGCCGGACTCGGCTCGCTCACGCTGGCGCTCGCCGAGACGGGTGCCAGGATCACGGCGATCGAAGTCGATCCTGGCCTCGCCGCACTGCTGCGCGAGGTGGTCGCCGATGTCGAGCGGGTGACGGTGGTCGAAGGCGACGCGATGCATCTCGACTGGCACACCCTGCTCAGCGGACAGCCGGGCAACGGCCGCTGGGTGCTCGTGGCCAACCTCCCGTACAACGTGGCCACTCCGCTCGTGTGCGACCTGCTCGACGACGTTCCGGAGATCGAACGCATGCTGGTGATGGTCCAGCGCGAGGCCGCCGAACGATTCGCCGCCGCTCCCCGGACCGAGGCGTACGGCGCGGTCAGCGTGAAGGTCGCCTACTGGGCGAACGCCAAGGTCGTTGCCCACGTGCCGGCGTCGGTCTTCGTACCCCGACCGAACGTCGAGTCGGCGCTCGTCGAGATCACCCGCCGCACCCCGCCCGCGACGGATCCGGGCGCGCTGTTCACTCTCGTGCGCACCGCGTTCGGCCAACGTCGCAAGATGCTCCGCAAGTCGCTCGCCGACATCGTTGCGCCGGACACGTTCGCCGCCGCCGGTGTGAGCCCCACGGCACGGCCCGAAGAGCTCGATGTCACCGCCTGGTGCCGCCTGACCGACGCCCACGGCGCGGTCCCGGAACGATGAGCGCGGGACCGGTCGCCCGCCGGGAGATCCCGCTGCGGGCCCACGCCAAGTTGACGTGGAACTTGCGCGTCGTTGGCGTGCGCGACGACGGCTTCCACCTGATCGACGCCGAGATGGTCAGCCTCGACCTGCACGATCTGCTCGTGATCGACTCCGACGGTGACGGGTTGTCGATCGAGGGTCGCTATGGCCCAGGCACGCCTGTCGATCGATCGAACCTGGTTGCCCGCGCCCTCGACCAGGTCGGACGCACGGCGCACGTCCACATCGACAAGCGCATCCCCCACGGGGGCGGACTCGGCGGCGGTTCGAGCGACGCGGCGAGCGTGCTCCGGTGGGCGGCGCGAGAAGCGAACGCCGGTGGAGTGGACGTCAGCCGGTACACCAGCGACACCCCGACACCCGAGGACCTCGCCGACGCGGCGCGCCTCGGAGCCGACATCGCGTTCTGTCTCGTCGGCGGACGCGCCCGCGTCCGGGGCATCGGCGAGCTCGTGGATCCCCTCCCCCATGTCGTGCGGACGGTGACCCTCGTCGTGCCGCCGCTCGTCGTCAGCACGCCCGCCGTGTACCGCGCCTGGGACGAGCTCGGCGGACCGACCGCCGACGGACCCAACGATCTCGAACCGGCCGCGCTCGCGGTCGAGCCCTCACTCGCGACGTGGCGTGATCGGATCAGCGAGCTCGTTGGCCAACCGCCGATCCTGGCGGGCAGCGGTGCGACGTGGTTCTCCGTCGGTGAACACCAAGACGCCCTCGCCGAACTGATCGACGAGGGCGCTCATGTGATTGTCGCTCGTACGGTGCCGGCGAGTGTCGCGGTGGGCGACGCATAGACGCGTGACCACCGTTCGGGGTGGGCGTGGTGCGAATGTCGCAGCAGCCCGGCACCGCGTGCGGACGGCTACTTGCGACGCTGGTGACGCGTGCGGCGGAGCATCTTCTTGTGCTTCTTCTTCCGCATGCGCTTCCGGCGCTTCTTGATCAGAGAACCCATAGGACGGGCAACGCTACCGGGCTCGGAAGGGCGCGCCACCGAGTGGACCGCACAAGGCCGCTGCCCGACTGGTGGCGGTGGTGGTGGGGAGGAGTCATCACCTGCAGGCCGGGGTACCGTGACGAGGACAGTTGAGCGATCCGGGGTCGTCTAATGGTAGGACAGCGGTTTTTGGTGCCGCGTGTAGGGGTTCGAGTCCTCTCCCCGGAGCCATGAGCGTTTCCGCGATCGTGCTCGCCGCCGGCGAGGGCACCCGCATGCGGTCGGCCCGACCGAAGCCGCTGCATCTCATCTGCGGGCGAGCGATGATCCTCCACGTCATCCACTCCCTGCGGCTCCTCACCCCCGACCGCACCGTCATCGTCGTCGGCCACGGCGCCGAGCTCGTGACGAAGAAGGTCGACGAACGAGCCCCATCGTGGGCCAACGTCGCCTTCGCCGAACAGCGAGAGCAGAACGGCACCGGCGACGCCGCATCGATCGGCATGACGGCGCTCGGCGGTGACGACTACGACGACAACGCGACCGTCGTCGTGCTCCCCGGCGACACACCGCTGTTGCGTCCCGAAACCGTCCGTGAACTGGTCGACGCACACGTCGAGAACGCCAACGCGGCGACCGTCCTCACGAGCATGATGGACGAGCCGAGCGGCTACGGGCGTGTCATCCGCAAGCCTGACGGCCAGGTCAGCCGGATCATCGAACACCGCGACGCGACCCCCGACGAGCTCGACGTGCTCGAGGTCAACACGTCGATCTATGCGTTCCGCCGCGACCTGCTCGGACCGGCGCTGCGCAAGCTCACCACCGACAACGCGCAACACGAGTACTACCTCACCGATGTCATCGCCGTACTCGCCGAGATGGGCCACCGCATCGGTGCGGTCAAGGCGCCCGCCGGGGAGACACAGGGCGTCAACGACCGCTGGCAGCTCGCCAAGGCCGAGCGCGAGCTGCGGTCGCGGACGAACAAGGCGTGGCTGCTCAACGGTGTCACGATGCTCGATCCACGCCAGACGTTCGTCGACGTCACCGTGAAGATCGGCCGCGACGTCACGCTCTACCCCGGCACCATCTTGCAGGGAACGACCATCGTCGGCGACGGCTGCGATGTCGGTCCCGACACGCGGCTCGTCGACTGTCAGGTCGAACCCGGCGTCGTGGTCGAGCACACCGTCGGGCACGCCGCGACCATCGGTGCCGATGCCGTCGTCGGACCATTCGCCCATCTACCCCCGGGTTCGTCCGTCGCTGCCAACAGCGCGACCGGTGCCTTCTACACTGCACCTGTCGGCTGAGCGAGATCGACCCCCGAACAACGCCGACAGACGTCGGGGAGGACGTCAGCACTCATGGAGAAGGTCACCACCAAGCGGCTCGCCCTCTACTCCGGACGGACACACCCCGACCTCGCCGAGGAGGTGGCCACCCACCTCAACATCGAGCTCGGTCACGACAACATCGTCGAGTTCGCCAACGGTGAGGTGCGCCCCCGTTTCGGCGAGTCGATCCGCGGGTCCGACGTGTTCATCATCCAGAGCCACTACGGCGTCGATGGCCATTCGGTCAACGACTCGATCATGGAGCACCTGATCATGATCGACGCCGCCTACCGCGCGTCCGCCAAGCGCATCACCGCCGTGTGCCCGTTCTACGGATACGCCCGCCAGGACCGCAAGGCGGAAGGGCGTGAGCCGATCACCGCCCGGCTGATCGCCGACATGTTCAAAGCGGCAGGTGCGAAGCGGATGATCTCGATCGATCTCCACTCCGGCCAGATCCAGGGGTTCTTCGAGGGTCCGGTCGACCATCTCACGGCGATGCCGGTGCTCGAGCAGTACGTCCGCACGCACGCCACCGAGCCCGTGATCGTGTCGCCCGATGCCGGGCGCATCAAGGTCGCCGAGCGGATGGCGCAGCACCTGGGTGATTGCGGTGCGGATCTGGCGTTCATCTACAAGCGGCGGCCGAAGGGGACGGCCAACGTGGCCGAGGCGGCCGAGGTCCTCGGCGACGTCGCCGGCCGGCTGTGCGTCCTCACCGACGACATGATCGACACCGCCGGCACGATCTGCGCCGCCGCGGAGCTGCTCATCGAACGCGGGGCGAGCGAAGTGTGGGCCATGGCGACGCACGGCGTGCTGTCCGGCCCGGCGATCGACCGGCTGAAGAATGCTCCGCTCGACCGCGTCATCCTCACCAATACGTTGCCGCTGCCGCCGGAGAAGCAGATCGACAAGATCGAGGTGCTCTCGGTCGCCCCGCTGATCGCCGAAGCGCTCGGCGCCGTGTTCGACGACACGAGCGTCAGCGAGATCTTCGACGGCGAAAACCTCGCCTGACCCACCGCAAATCTGTCCGTCCCATCACGCGCAGCGGCACGGCGCGGACACATTTGGGATTGCCTTCCGTTTTCAGCGCGTCGCCACCCACTGGGCGGACATGCTCGACCGTGAGATCCTCGAACGTGCTCGCGACCAACACGGCGTCCTCGGCGTCCGCCAGCTCCGCATCGACCACGGAGTGACCGCCCAGTCGATCTCGCGAGCCCGCCGGCAGGGCATCTTCGTCGATGTCTTGCCCGGCGTCATCCGCATCGCCTCGAGCCCACTCTCGCTCGACGGTCAGTGCATGGCCGTACAGCTGTGGGCGGGCGCCTGCGGTTTCCTGAGTGGTTGGACATCTGCACACCGCTACGGCCTGCGGGCGATGTCGGTGGGCACGGTGCACTACACGGTTCCGGCGAGTTTCCATCGGGCCACACCGAGCTGGGTGCGCCTCCGCCGTTGCGGATGGATCGACCTCGATCGTGACCGGATCCGCGCCGATGACGGCAGCTTCATGGCGACGCCACTGCGCATGCTCTTCGGGCTCGCGGCCGAGTTCAACCAGTACCGGTTCGAGCGTGCCGCCGAAGATGCGTGGCACCGACGTCTGACCACGCCCGCGGAGGCCGCGGTGTATCTCGACGAGCATCGGTGCCGCGGCAAAGATGGCGTCAAGAGATTCGAGCGGTGGCTCGCTCACGCGCTCTCTCAACCCCGCCCAGCCCAGTCGAACCTGGAACGCCGCCTGCTCGAAGCGCTCGAAGGCGTCGGCATCCCGCGTCCCGCTCGCCAGCACCCGCTCGTGCTCCCCGACGGCGACGTCATCCACCTCGACATCGCCTGGACCGCCGTCCAACTCGCCGTGGAACCCGGCGCCGCGTGGTGGCACGGCGGCGATCTCGGCCAGCGCCGCGACCAGGATCGCGATCGAGCGTGCGCCGAGATCGGCTGGCACGTGGTCAGATTCGACGAGCAGATGCGGCGCGATCCCCGCGGTGCTGCACTCCAAATCGCCCGGATCCACGCATCGCGCGCCGCCCTCTTCCGAAATCTGTCCGCCTGATCACGGTGAGCGGCACGAAGCGGACAGATTTCGGGTGCTCCGGCGCGGGCTGGGGCGGGAGGGGATGGAGGGTCGGGCGGGAGGGGATGGAGTGCGGGGGCGGTAACTTGGAGCGCTGCCGTATCGACCGGGCATCCCAGTTCGTGGATGCCGTCACGAAGATCTGATGGAAGCCGATCACCATGTCTGACACCGTTCTCCTCGCCGAAGCCGGACGCCCTGCCGGAAGTGCCGCCTCGCGTCGCCTCCGCGCCGAGGGCCGGATCCCAGCAGTCGTCTACGGCCACGGCATGGATCCGCTCGCCGTGTCCGTCGATCGCCGCGAGCTGCGCCAGGCGCTCGCCGGTGCTGCAGGCCTCAACACGATCCTCGACCTGACCGTCGACGGTGCCGTGTATCCGACGCTGATCAAGGACATCCAGCGGCATCCGGTGCGCCGCAGCGTGCAGCACATCGACTTCATCCAGGTCAACCTCAACGAAGAGATCGTCGTCACGGTGCCGATCCACCTCGAAGGCGAAGCCAAAGAGGTCCTGTCGCACAACGGTCTCGTCGACTTGGCGATGCAGGAACTGCCGGTTCGCACGACCCCGCGCAACATCCCCGACTCGATCACGATCGACGTCACCGACATGGCCATGGATTCCGTCATCCGCGTCGAGGACATCCCGCTGCCGTCGGGCGTCGTCGCCGAGGCCGAAGCCGACGCCGTCGTGGTGACCGTCCTCATCATGCGTGCCGCCGAGCTCGACACCGACGGTGAGGGTGACGGCGAGGCCGATGGCGCCGAGGGCGACAGCGCCGACGCTGCCGGCGGCGAGTCGAGCGATGCCGCCGACGGCGACGCCGGCTGACCAGCGTTCCGCTCCTCGTTTCGCGGACCGCGATGTGGTGCAGCCGCAGCGATGAGTGTCGCTCCCGCGAATTCCCGCCACGTCACGACCTCCGCGGCATGGTGGACTGATCCGTATGGGCATCTTCGGACGCACCGGCAAGGGTGAACCGCACGACTGGCTCGTCGTCGGGCTCGGCAACCCCGGACCGAAGTACACCCGCACGCGCCACAACGTCGGCGAGGAAGCTCTCAAACTGCTCGCCGAGCGGCGCGGGGTGACCCTCAAGGGGGGCCGCGACAACGCCCTCGTCGCCGAGTGCCGGTTCCCGAGCGTGGACGGCGACCAACGCGTGGTGCTCGCCTTTCCCATCACGTACATGAACCACTCGGGCCAGGCGGTCGGCGCGCTCGTCCGCCGCTTCCGGATCGAGTCACCCGAGCAGGTGATCGTCGTGCAAGACGAGCTCGACCTGCCTCCCGGCGAGTTGAAGGTGAAGGCCGGCGGCGGTCTCGCCGGACACAACGGGTTGCGCTCCATCGAGCAGCACCTCAAGTCGCAGGACTTCCTCCGCGTGCGGATCGGTGTCGGCAAGCCACCGAGCAAAGAAGTCGGAGCCGGACACGTCCTGTCGAAGATCCCCAAGCGCGAGCGCGAGCTGCTCGACGTGCGGGTCGTCGACGCTGCCGACGCCGTCGAATTGATCATCGCCGAAGGTGTCGACGCGGCGATGCAGCGGTACAACACCAGGCAGTGAAGCTGTCCGACATCGCCCCCTCGCGCCCGAACCGCGCCTGCCCCCACAAATCTGTCCGTGCGATCACGCGGGGCGATACAAGGCGGACAGATTTGGGTGGGGCAGGGAGATGAGCGCGGCGACGGCACCGCTCGGGCACCTGCCCGCGCTGTTGCGCGACGAGCCGGGGCTGACACGGGCGCTCGGCGACCCGACGGCGCGGCTCGCGGTCGTGGAGGTGGCCCGCCCCATCGCCATCGCCGCGCTCTCGACGTTGTCGTCGCGGCGGCCGCTCGTGGTCGCCTGCCCCACCGGCACGATGGCCGGACAGCTCGCCGACGACCTCGCTCAGTTCCTCCCCGCCGGCGACGTCGTCCACTTCCCAGGCTGGGAGACGCTGCCGTTCGAGCGGGTGAGCCCGAGTGTGGAGACGATGGGCCAGCGGCTCGACATCTTGTGGCGCCTCCGCCAGCCCGATCGCTGTCCCGCCGTGATCGTCGCCGGTGTCCGTTCCCTCATGCAGCGACTCGGGCCGGGCGCGACCACGACCGAGCCGATCGTCGTCGCCCGGGCGGCCCTCGGCGGCGACCCGGTCGACCCCGATGCACTCGGCGCCCGCCTCGTGCACTTCGGGTACCGCCGCGAGGAGCTCGTCGAGCACCGCGGTGAGTTCGCCCGCCGCGGCGCGATCGTCGACGTGTTCCCGTCCACCGCCGACGCGCCGATTCGCATCGACTTGTGGGGCGACGAGGTCGACCGCCTCACCCGCTTCAGCGTGAACGATCAGCGTTCGACCGAGGACCTCGACGAGGTCACGATCTTCCCGGCCCGCGAACTGATGCCCGACGACGCGGTGCGCGCTCGCGCCACGCAACTCATCGCCAGCGACCCGTGGGGACGCGAACAGTGGGAACGCCTTGCCGAAGGCACGCATTTCGACGGCATGGAGAGCTGGCTGCCGTGGCTCGTCGACGGCGACGTGCTGATCACCGACGTGCTGCCCGACGACGCCAAGGTCGTCCTCGTCGAACCGCGGCGGATGCGCGACCGCGCCCTCGACCTGATCGCCGAAGAAGACGATCTCGCGCGCACGCTCGCGTCGACGTGGGCCCGCGATCCGGACCGGTCCTTCCCCCGCCTGCACGCCGGCCCCGACACGCTGCTCGCCCACGCCGGCTCGTTCTGGTCGATCGATTCGACGCCCGAATCGCCGGACACGCCCGTCGTCGAGGCATCAGGATGGGGCCCGATCGCCGGTGATGGCAGCGGCCTGACCGACCGGTTGATCGAACTGCTCGGTCGTGGGTTCGAGATCGTGGTTGCTGCCGACGGCGTCGGCTCGGCGCAGCGCCTGCACGACCTCCTGCTCGACCACGGGGTCGACTTCGCGGTCGACGTGGATCCCCGAGCACCCGTCCCCAACGGTACCCAGCGAGCGCGAGCGGACAGCGGGCGACGAGGGCGAATCGTCGTCGCCCCCCTCCACCGAGGGTGCACACTCCCGAACGCCAAGGTCGCGATCGTCGCCGAGAGCGATCTCACCGGACGTCGGCGCGCCCACCGCGGCGCGCGCAAACGGCAACGTCAGAGCGTCAGCACGTTCGAAGACCTGCGCACCGGCAGCTACGTCGTGCACCACCAACACGGCGTCGGTCGCTACGAGGGGATGGTCAAGCGGGCGATCGGCGGCGTCGAGCGCGACTACCTCCTCATCGCCTACAAGGGCGGCGACAAGCTGTACGTGCCATCCGACCAGATCGACACGCTGCGCCAGTACGTCGGGGGTGAGGCACCGAGCCTCCACCGCCTCGGCGGGTCCGACTTCGCCAAGGCGAAGGGCCGCGTCCGCTCGGCGATCCGCGAGATCGCACAAGAGCTCGTCGTGCTCTATCAGAAGCGGGTCAACGCGGAAGGTCACGCGTTCGCCCAAGACACGCCGTGGCAAGCGGAGATGGAAGCGGCGTTCCCCTACGTCGAGACGCCGGACCAGCGGACAGCGATCGACGACATCAAACGCGACATGGAGCTCGCCCACCCGATGGACCGCCTGCTGTGCGGCGACGTCGGGTTCGGCAAGACGGAGGTCGCGATCCGGGCGGCATTCAAGGCGATCCAGGATGGCAAGCAGGTCGCCGTCCTCGCACCCACCACCCTCCTGGCCACCCAACACGGCAACACGTTCGCCGACCGCTTCTCGGGGTACCCGATCCGCGTCGAGGTGCTGTCGCGCTTCCTCACCGCCAGCCAGGCGAAGAAGGTCGTCGAGGGCGTCCGTTCCGGCGAGGTCGACTGCGTGATCGGCACGCACCGTCTGCTCGCCAACGACATCAAGTTCAAAGACCTCGGCTTGTTGATCGTCGACGAGGAGCAGCGCTTCGGCGTCCAGCACAAAGAGACGATGAAGAAGCTGAAGACCAACGTCGACGTCCTCACGCTGTCGGCCACGCCGATCCCACGCACGCTCGAGATGTCGCTCGTCGGCATCCGTGACCTCTCGCTGCTCCAGACACCGCCGGCGGACCGCATGCCGATCCTCACCTACGTCGGCGAGTACGCCGAGCGGGTGGCGATCGAGGCGATCCGCCGCGAGCTGTTGCGCGAGGGGCAGGTGTTCTGGGTGCACAACCGCGTGCAGTCGATCGAGACCGCCGCTCGCCGCCTGCGCGAGCTCGTGCCCGAGGCGCGCATCGCCGTCGCCCACGGGCAGATGGACGAAGGCCCCCTCGAGACCGTCGTGCAGGACTTCTGGGACGGCGAGTTCGACGTGCTCGTGTGCACGACGATCATCGAGTCGGGCATCGACATGCCCACGGTCAACACGCTCGTCGTCGAGCGGTCGGATCTCCTCGGGCTCGGCCAGATGCATCAGCTGCGCGGCCGAGTGGGACGTTCGGGCCAGCGTGCGTACGCATACCTCTTCCATCCGCGTGACAAGGTCCTCAGCGAGGAGGCATACGAGCGACTGCGGACGATCGGCGAGTCGACCGAGCTCGGCTCGGGGTTCAAGATCGCCATGCGCGACCTGGAGATCCGCGGGGCCGGCAACCTGCTCGGCGAGTCGCAATCGGGCCACATCGCGGCGGTCGGTTACGACCTGTACTGCCAGATGGTCACCGAGGCGGTCAGCGAGATGAAGGGCGAGCCCGCCCCGAACGCGCCGACCGAGATCAAGCTCGACGTACCGACCGACGCGTTCTTGCCCGCCGACTACGTCGCCAAGGAGGAGCTGCGACTCGAGGCGTACCGCCGGCTGGCGAGCGTCACCACCGCCGCCGAGGTCGACGACATCCGCATCGAGTGGGAGGACCGCTACGGCCCCCTTCCCGAACCGGCGATCGCGCTGTTGGACGTCGGCTACCTGCGCGCCGAGTGTCATCGACTCGGCGTCGCCGACATCCAGATCAACGGCACCGGAGCGACCGGCGGAACCGCGAAGTTGGCGCCGCTCGAGCTCAAGTTGTCCGAGACGATGCGGCTGCGACGGATCGCGAAGGCGGCCAAGTACAAAGAGGATCTGGGCCAACTGGTCGTGCCGTTCTCCCGCGGCGCGGACCCTTCGACGTTCCTCGTGCAGTTCCTGCGCGACCTCGTCCCCGCAGACGATCAGTAACGAACGTTGGGACCCGTCCCCTCCGTTCGTTACTCGGTAGCGTGCGGGCTGTGTTGCGACGCTCTTCGACCGTGTTGTTGGCCCTCGGACTCGCCGCGGTAGCCGCCGGGTGCACAACGTTCTCCGACAACGATGCCGTCGCCCGCGTCAACGATGTCAAGTTGACCCGCGACGAATTCGAGGCGCACCTCACCGACGCTGATGTCACCCCCGACCAGGTCGTCAGTGCCGACGCCGTCCGTAGCTTCATCACCAGCTGGATCCAACAGGAGCTCGCCGCGCTGCCTGTCGACGAAGCCGCCCTCGCCATTCGCTACGACGCCGGTCTCGCCACCAGCGGTCACCTGTGCATCGCCGCGATCGTCGTCGAGGACGAAGCGACCGCCACGGACATCGACACCGCGCTCACGGCCGGGGAGTCGTTCGACGACCTCTTCGCCGAGCACAACATCGACCAGCAACTCGCCGGCACCGGCGGCAACCTTCCGTGCCTCACGGCTGCCGACGTCGAGTCCGCCGCCGGCGTGCCGTTCGTCGACCTCGCCGTCACCCTCGACGCCACGACGACACACGGCGCCGCGCCGCTCCTCGACGCCGCCGACAACGAGATCGCCTGGGTCGTGGTGGGCTTCCGTCCCTTCGCCGACCTCGCGGCGGACGAGGTCATCGAGATCTCGACCGGCGCGGTCGACGCCGACGTCCACGTCGATGCACGCTTCGGCACGTTCGACCCGGCCACCGGGCAAGTCGTACCGCTCGGATGAGCCGATGAGTGTCGCCGCGACGTCACCGCGCGACCCACGTGGCGCCGTGCGCGGCCGCATCGTCGTCGTCGGGCTCGGGCCGGGCGGTCGCGATCACGTCAGCGTGGAAGCGCTCGCCGAGATCGAGCGCATCCCCCATCGATACCTGCGCACACGCGTCCACCCCACCGCTGACCTGGTGGGCGACGCGGAGTCGTTCGACGACATCTACGAACGCGCCGACACGTTCGACGACGTGTACCGCGAGATCGCCGACACGCTCGCCGTCGCCGCCAGCGACCACGGCGAGATCCTGTACGCCGTTCCCGGATCGCCACTCGTGCTCGAACGCACCGTGCGTCACCTGAGCGCTCGTGGCGATGTGGAGTGCGACGTGCGTCCGGCGATGTCGTTCCTCGACGTGGCCTGGGCACGTCTCGGTGTCGATCCCGTGGAAGCCAGCGCCCGGCTCGTCGACGGGCACGAGTTCGCGGTCGCCGCGGCGGGCGAGCGCGGCCCGCTCCTCGTGGCGCATGCCCACGCCAACTGGGTGCTCTCGGACATCAAGCTGGCCGTCGAGGGCGCCAGCGGCGACGAGCAGGTCATCGTCCTCCAACGCTTGGGTACGCCGGACGAGCACATCGTCGAGACCACGTGGGCCGAGCTCGACCGGGCCGTCGACGCCGACCACCTCACGTCGCTGTGGATCCCCGAACTGGCCGCGCCCGTCGGGGCCGAGTACGTCCGCTTCCACGAGCTCACCCGCACGCTGCGCGAGGAGTGCCCGTGGGATGTCGAGCAGACTCACGAATCGCTCGTGCCGTACCTGTTGGAGGAGGCATACGAGGTCGTGGACGCGGTTCACGGTCTCGACGCCGACGACCCGACGACGGACGAGCATCTGATCGAAGAGCTCGGCGACCTCCTCTACCAGGTCGAGTTCCATGCCACGATCGCCGAGCAGGAGGGACGGTTCACGATCGCCGACGTCGCCGCCGGGATCCACGACAAGCTCGTCCGTCGTCATCCGCACGTGTTCGGCGACCTCGCCGGTGCGGGCCTCGGGACCGACCTCAGCGTCGACAGGGTGCTGACCAACTGGGACGAGATCAAGCGCGTCGAGAAGGGCCGCACCTCGATCTTCGACGGCATCCCGCGGTCGATGCCTGCCCTGTCGTACGCCGCCAAGGTCGGCAAGAAGGCAGCCAAGGTGGGGTTCGACTGGCCCGAGGTGACCGGCGCCAACGGCGCGTTCGCAAAGATCGCCGAGGAAGCCGACGAACTGCATGCGACCATCGACGGCGACGACCCCGACGCGACCGTCGAAGAGCTCGGCGACCTGCTCTTCGCCGTCGTGAACGTCGCCCGCCACCTCGCCGTCGATCCCGAGCTCGCCCTGCGAGCGGCGGCCGACAAGTTCCGCGCCCGCTTCGAGGCGGTCGAAAAGCTGGCGACGGCCCGGGGCATCGACCTCCGCCACGCCGACCTCCCCACGCTCGACGCGCTCTGGGACGAGGTCAAGGCTTCCTCCGACGCCTGAGCACGACGCCCGGCAGGCCAACTGATTGCATCCGGGGTCAGACACCAGATGCAACGACGCGCCAGCGCCAGGCCGGCCCACATCGTGTGTGCTGTTGCATCTGGTGTCTGACCCCGGATGCAATCAGCGCGGTTGGGCGGCCATCGCGGCGAGGGTCTGCTCCCACTCGGTCTTCCAGCGCAGCCAGCGCAGTTCGATCACCTCGTCGAACACCGTCGTGGCCCGCCACGTCGACAGCGCGAAGGTCAGGGCCGGCAATCCGAACACGACCGCCACCTGGATCATGCGATCGCGGCTGTCGATGCCGTCAGCGGCGAGCGAGTCGTGGAGCCCGAGGGCGTTGATCCCGAGAGCGCCGACCGCCGCGACCAGGGGTACCCAGAACCAGGCGGCGACGACGCGGCCGGGGGCGCCGATGCGGTGGGCTTGGCGGGTGTGGTACTGGAACGGGAGCCACACCATCAAGAAGCACAGCGCCACGGCGAGCGCGGCGAGCGCGACCACCGCCATGTCGTCGGCATCTTGAGCGAAACGTTCCTGGGCCCAGTCGACGACGCTCAACGCGCCGAGCGGCGCGGCGAACGCGATCAGCCACAGCAACATGGCGAGCAGCGGGTTCGAGCGGCGGTGGTAACGGGTCGCCGGCACGAGGCGCGCCGCGTCAGCCATCGCCAGTCCGCTCCAGAACACGAGCAACACCGCGGCGACGGCGTGGACCACGAGCACCGCGGAGGACCGCACGATGTCGTGGTAGGTCGGCTCCGTATAACCGGCGAGCACGACCACGGCGATCGACACGAACTGGGTGAGCACGAGCATGTACCGCAACCACCACGTGGCGAACAGCCGTGGCGGCGGGTCGGAGCGCAACGGGGCGAACTTGCCGACCGCGCCGGCGTCCGGGTGCGGCGACTCCCCCGTTAGCGAGGACGGTGGAGGTGGCGGCGGTGGCGTCGATGACGGTGGCGGCGGCGGAGGCGGCGGCGGCGGAGGTGAAGGTGGCGGCGGCGACGGCGGTGGCGGCGCCGTCGACACCGGCAAAGATGGCGGCGGAGGCGGCGAGGACTGCGCACTCATGGCCCGACGGCGGCTCCGGGCGGTCGGGCCGTCGACCGTGTGGAGCGCTGGGCGACGAGCATGTTGAAGTGCTCGGCCTCGTGCTCGGTGGCGTCGCTCAGGCTCCGGCAGCCGTCGGTGACCGCCATCGTCGACATCAACTGCACGAGCGCACCGAGCGCGAGGTAGCCGGCGAGATGACCGAACCGATCGGTTGCCATCGTCTCCTCGATCGTCGACAACCCGCCGAGGCCTTGGATGTGCACGAGCAACACGACGAAGAACGCGTACGTGATGCGCAGCGGTGTCCGCCGCGCTCCCACCGTGTCGACGCTGCGTTCGAGCAGGCGGAACGGGACGAACAGCACGAGCGCCTGCAACACGAACCCGACGACGATCCGGCTGTTGGACTGGTCGACCACGAAACGGTCGGCGATCGCCCAGATGCCGACTGCCGCAGCCGGCCAGGCGAGTGCGGCGACCAGCGGATTGCGGCGCCGACCCGACGCCCGACGGGCGTTGAGCACGGCGACGAACGTCCACAGCGTCGCCAGCGCCACGATCGCGAGACCGACCAGCCGCGACGCCTCGTGCAACACGTCGAGCGCGTCCCAGGCCCGTGTCCGCTGCCCAGGCGTGAGGTTGCCGTCTTCGGACTCCATCCAGAACATCAACATGACGGTCGCCCCGACGATGCTCAGCAATGCCTGCCCGGCGAGCATCGTGACCAGCGCGACGCGCAACACGTCGACGCCTGGAACGAGGTGTACCTCACTGGCGTCGTCGCCGAGGCGCGGCCGCGGCGCGGCGCGATCGCTCCCCGTGAGCACCGCCAGACCCTGGCGCCGGTCGGCGGCGAGTTGGATCGCTTCTTCCACCGTGCCCGACGCCCGCCACGCGAGGAACACCACGATCACGCACGGCACGATGGCCACAACGCCGACGACCCACAGCGGCGCCCACGACCAGGCGTCCGCCGGATCGTCGTCGACGGCACCGATGCGCAGGGCGACGAGCGTGCACACGCCGACCGCGCCGAGCACCACCGGCACCCACATCCAGGCAGCAAGCCGCGACGAGTGGCCGCCGACCTGGCGGACGACGGCGGCGAGGTGGTTGAGCGGCCGGTACGTCAGCGGGATCGCCAACAGCAGCGCGATCAGCGCGACCCCGAGCGGGATCGCCGACAGCTCGTCGTCGGCGTCGATGTCGATCTGCGAGCCGAGATAGGCGACGACCACGACGGCGATCGCGACGAACGAGAACGGCAAGGCCCACGTCATCGCCGCAGCGCGCGGCTCGGGCAGTGGTCGGTTCGTCGCCGGACCGACCAATCGCCTGGCGTTCTCCGTCGCCACCCAGGTCCACACGACGACGCAGACCGCCGTCACGAGTCCGGCTGCCAGCGCCCCCCACATCAAGCCGTCGGACCACGGGCGATCATCGACGAGTCGCTGCACCTCGTAGCCGATCAGCGCGAACGCGGCAGTCAGCGCCGCCGCACCGGCGAGGCGCCAGCGGGTCATCGGCAACATCGTCGGCACGGTCACCACGGGTGTGCTCGGCGGAGCGACGGACGCGACCGGAGTCGACGTCGGTGCACCCCACTCCGGCACGGGCGGGACCGAGTCGGCCGGCGCATCGGTCACGGGCACGGTCGTCGTCGCGACCGCAGCTGCAGCACCTGCAGACACCGCCACCTGGGGTGACGCGGGGCGCGACGGAGGAATCGGAGGGGGAGGTGGCGGTGGCGGAGGTGGCGGTGCTACCGCCGCCCCCGGCACTGGATCCAGCGGCTCCATGTCGTCCTCTTCGGCCAAGGCGGTGAAGGACTTGAGGAGGACTTGCGACAAACGTCACCCGTCGCAGAGCCTCGTCGTCAGGTGGCGAGGCGCATCGCGGGCGCCCGGCGACCGCCGGTTAGCGTTGGCGGCCATGAGCGAGATCATCGACATCAGCGGACGGGAGATCCTCGACTCCCGCGGGAACCCGACTGTCGAGGTCGAAGTGCTCCTCGATTCGGGCGCGATCGGCCGCGCGGCAGTGCCCTCCGGAGCGTCCACCGGCGAACACGAGGCGGTCGAACTGCGCGACGGCGGCGACCGGTACGGCGGCAAGGGTGTGCTGACGGCCGTGGGGCACGTGAACGGCGAGATCTGTGACGCGCTCGAAGGCTTCGACGCCACCGACCAGCGGTTGATCGACCGGATCATGCTCGACCTCGACGGCACCGACAACAAGTCACGCCTCGGCGCCAACGCCACCCTCGGCACGAGCCTCGCCGTCGCCAAGGCGGCCGCGATCGAGCTCGATCTCCCCCTCTACACCTACGTCGGCGGGCCGAATGCGCACGTCTTGCCGGTGCCGATGATGAACGTCATCAACGGCGGCGCGCACGCCGACAACTCGATCGACCTGCAGGAGTTCATGGTGATGCCGGTCGGCGCGGCGAGCTTCTCCGAGGCCGTGCGCTGGGGCGTCGAGACGTACCACGTGCTCAGGGGCATCATCCACGACCGCGGTCTGTCGACCGCAGTCGGCGACGAGGGTGGGTTCGCCCCCAACCTCGACTCGAACGAGGACGCGATCCGTCTCCTCGTCGAAGCGATCGAGGCGGCCGGGTTCACGCCCGGCGACGACATCGCCATCGCGCTCGACCCGGCCACCAGCGAGCTGTTCCGCGACGGCGCGTATCACCTCGAGGGTGAGGGCAAGGTGCTGTCACCCGACGACATGACCAGCTACTGGGAACGCCTCGTCGACGCGTACCCCATCGTGTCGATCGAAGACGCGATGGACGAGAACGACTGGGATGGCTGGGCGACGCTCACCCGAGCCGTTGGACACAAGGTGCAGCTCGTCGGCGACGACCTGTTCGTGACCAACTCCGAGCGTCTGCAGATCGGCATCGACCGTGGCGTCGCCAACTCGATCCTCGTGAAGGTCAACCAGATCGGTTCGCTGACCGAGACGCTCGACACGGTCGCGCTCGCCACCCGCAACGCCTACACGTCGGTGATGAGCCACCGCTCCGGCGAGACCGAGGACGCCACCATCGCCGATCTCGCCGTTGCCACCAACTGCGGGCAGATCAAGACCGGCGCGCCCGCCCGCAGCGATCGCACCGCGAAGTACAACCAGCTCCTGCGCATCGAAGAGCAGCTCGGCGAGACCGCGGAGTACCGCAACCCCTTCTGATCGTCGGATTGCATCCGGGGTCAGTCGGGGCGCAAGACGGCGCTGACGAGGGCGTCGAGCGAGCCGTAGTCGCTGATCAGCGACTTGGCGAACACGGCGGTGTCCATGTCCAGCGGCTCGTCGTAGCCTGCGCCGTACGTGTCGTCGGCAACGCGCAGGTGGGCGATCATCGCCCGCTCGGCGGCGTCGGGATCGCGAGCACGGATCGCCTCGTAACACTCGACGTGCAGGGGGTGACTGCGCTCGGCCGTGCGTCCGTCGAAGATCGACCGCATCATCAGCTGCACCATCAACGGGGCGATCGAGCCGAGCATCGCTTCGATCACCGGGTTGCCGCTCGCCCGAGCGATCGTGAGGTGAAAGGCGACGTCGAGCTGACCCCGCTCGACATGGTTCGTCGACGAAGCGAGGCGCTCCAGCGCGGCACCCATCAGTTCGATCTGGCTGTCGTTGGCGCGCATCGCCGCGAGCCGTGCGGCCTGGCCCTCCAACGTCACGCGTGCCTCGACCACCTGGCGCGCCGTGGCGTTGCGCGACAGGTCGACCGAGTCGACGCGGCCGAAACCGGTGACGCTGCGCACGAATGCCCCGCGCCCCGGCGACACCTCGATCAGCCCCCGCGCCGTGAGGTTCTGCAACGCCTCGCGCACGAGCGGACGGCCGACGTCGTACTGCGACGCCAGTGAGCGCTCACCGGGCAACGCGGCGCCGACGGGAAGCCGGCCCGAGAGGATCTGCGCCTCGATCGCGTCGATGACGTCTTGCACGCTGCGCCGCATCGCCATCACGCCCACCACCACGCACTCCACCAGGTACACCAGCACGCACACCGGCGTTGCACCCGACGATGTGACTCGACATCGCTCGTTCGTGGCTGCACGCGGACGAATGTACCCGCCGACCCGCCACCCACGTGAGTCTCCAGCACCGCCGCCGCGACGCCGTCACCGCGCGCCACGATGGCCGTCCTCGGCGAGGGCTGCGATCACGGAACGGACCTGCTCGTCGAGTGGTGCCAGGCCGTCGATCCGCACGTCGGCCATCGCGTCGAGGAGCGGCACACGACTCTCGTAGCGACGGTGCAACTCGTCGCGCGCCATCGGGCGCCGGTGATCGTCGTGATTGATGCGCTCCTCCAGGACCGGGATCGGCACGTCGACCCAGCAGACCGTCGCCCGCTCGGCGAGGAGGCGCCGCGACGCCTCGTCGTCGACCACGGAGGCGGCCGCCGAGATCACTCCTGGCTCGCGCTCGTCGAGCTGGCGCGCCAACACGTCCGCCTCGAGCGCGTGGAGCCAGTCGACGCCACGACCCTCGGCGAGCGCCCGACCGTTGCCCCCGACCGTGCTCTCGATCGCCTCGTCGGAGTCGTGGTAGCCCACGCCGAGGGCGTCGGCGACCGCACGTCCGAGCGTCGTCTTCCCGGCGGCCATCATGCCGACGATCACGACAGGCCGCCGCAGGCGGGACATCGGCCGCGCCGCCGCGCCACCGTTGCTCGTGCTGTCGCGCCCCGACGGCGGCGGCGTGCCCATGATGATCATCGCCAGCACATCGTCCTTGCTGACCTCGCCGCTCGACACGGTGCCGACCAGGCGTCCCTGGTGCATCACGCTGATCCGGTCGGCGAGGTCGAACACATCGTGGACGTCGTGGCTGATGAGGAAGATCCCGATGCCCTCCTCCTTGAGCTGCACCACCAGGTCGCGCACCTGCTCGGTCTCGGCCGGACCGAGCGCCGCGGTCGGCTCGTCCATGATCAGGATCCTGGCGTTGAAGTGCACCGCGCGGGCGATCGCGACCGACTGGCGCTGGCCGCCCGACAGCGACTGCACGGGCGCCTTGAAGTTCGTGAAGTTCGGGTTGAGGCGCCCGATCACGCGCCGCGCAGCCGCCTCCATCGCCGCGTCATCGAGCGCGCCGGTACGCGTCAACAGCTCACGCCCGAGGAAGAGGTTGGACGCCGCGTCGGCGTTGTCGGCGAGCGCCAGCGTCTGGTAGATCGCCTCGATCCCCAGCGCCTTCGCCTCGCGCGGATTGGAGATCGCCACCCGCTCGCCGTCGACGAGGATCTCGCCCGCGTCCGGCGGGTGAGCACCCGACAAGGCTCGGATCAGCGTCGACTTGCCGGCACCGTTGCCGCCGACCAGCGCCACGACCTCACCGGCGTGGAGGTCGATGGTCACGCCGTCGACGGCGCGTACGCCGCCGAAGGCCACCTCGATGCCACGCATCTCTACCAACGGGACCGGCATCGCACCTACCGCCTGCGCCGAGCGAGGATCGTGTCGAACGCGACGGCACCCACCAGCACCACCCCGATGACGATGTCCTGCGTCGCCGTGCCGACCTTCATCAGCACCATCCCCGACTGCAACGACTGCATCAACACCGCACCGAGGACGGCCCCCGAGATCGTGCCGACACCACCGGCCAACGACGTGCCGCCGATCACCGCGGCGGCGATCACCTGGAGCTCGATCCCCGTGCCGAGCCCGATCGTGGCGGCATTGAGGCGTGCGGAGATCAGCGCCGCGGCGACCGCCGACAAGATCCCCATCACGATGAACGTCTTCATCACCGTCCAGCGCGTGTTGATGCCCGCCAACTCGGCCGCTTCGGGGTTTCCGCCGATCGAGTACACGTACCGACCGAACCGGCGGCGACGGGCGAGGTAGGTCATCACGATCGCCACGCCGACCGCGATCAGGACCGGGTTGGCGATGCCCGTGGGGATCCGCAGACCACCCGGGGGCTCCTCGATGCCGTGGGCGGCGGCGTGCTGCGAGGCGAGCGCGGGCGGCCACATGTAGCTGTTGGCGATCCACACCGCGCCGATCACGGCACCGCAGCCGAGCACACCGAGCAGCAGGTCGGCCCACGCCGCCCGCAGCGGGAACCCGTACCGCCGCCGGCGCAGTCGACCAGCGACAAGCCCCGCCACGATCGCCACACACGCCAGGAGCGCGACGAGCCAGCTCCGCACCTCGCCGAGCGACCCGTTCGGTCCGCCCCCGACGAGCTGGAACCGCGAGTCGAGCGGCGCGATCGTGCGCCCGTCGGCGAGCTGGAAGGCGAGCGCCCGCCAGATCAACAGACCTCCGAGCGTGACGATGAACGACGGCACCCCGACGTAGGCGACGACCGCGCCGTGCACCGCGCCGACCGCGGCGCCGAGCACGACGCCCGCGGCCAGCACGACGATCCAGGTGTATGGGCGCCCGAGACCCCAGCCGAACGTGTTGGGCAGCCACTCGGCTTGCAGGAGCCCCATGAACATCGCGACGAACACGACCATCGAACCGACCGACAGATCGATGTGCCGCGCGACGATCACCAGCACCATGCCGGTCGCCAGCACGGCCACGGCGGCCGACTGCACCGACAGGTTCCACAGGTTGCGCGGTGTGAGGAAGAGACCGTCGGAGAACACGTGGAAGCCGACCCACAGCACGGCGACGGCGGCGAGCATCCCGAACAAGCGGGTGTCGATCTCCAACGCGGAGACGGTCGAGCCGAACGGCGATCGCCGTTCGGTCCGGGTGCGCAGGCCGGGCTCGGCGTCGACGACAGGGGGCTCCGACATCTCGTGTTGCGACGCGAGTTCGGTCATCGAGGGTTCCATCGTCGGATGCGGGCGGGACACGGTGGTGCGACGCCGGCCTTCATGAGGCGGACGTCGCACACCACGTGCAGTACCGCTGCCGAGCCGTCAGGCGAGTATTCGGGTTCGCTCGACGGCTCCACGGCAGTTCAGGGGCAGGCGTCGACCGAGCCCGGCTCGACGTCCTGACAGAGGGTGGCCTGGTCGATCCAGGCGGCGTCGAGCACCACGTCGAGGTTGTCCTGCGTGATCGGGATCGGTGCCAGCAGGATCGCCGACACCGTCTCGCCCGACGGGGTCTCGTAGGGCTCGGAGCCCGGCACGGTCGACGGATCGGGGTTCTCGCAGAGCGCGATCGCCGCTTCGCCCGCGGCGGTACCCAGCTCGGTCGAGTCCTTCCAGACGCTCACACTCTGCGTGCCGAGTGCGACCCGGTTGAGTGCTGCGAGATCGCCGTCCTGGCCGCCGACCGGCACCTGGCCGTCGAGACCCTGGAGTGCCAGCGCAGCCACGACACCACCGGCCATGCCGTCGTTGTGCGAGAGCACCGCATCGACCGCGTTGTCGTTGGCCGTCAGGATCTGCTCCATGTTGGTCTGGGCCACTTCGGGCGCCCAGTTCTCGGTGAACTCCTCACCGACCACGGTGATGCTGCCGTCGGCTACGAGCGGCTCGATGATCTCCTCCATCCCGTTGCTCAGGAACACGACGTTGGGGTTGGCCCGGTCACCCTTGATGATCGCGTAGTTGCCCTCGGGCACCTCGCTGGTGATCTGGCGGGCAATCATGCGGCCGACCTCGGTGCTGTCGTGGGTGAGGTACAACGTCGCCGGGTTCTCGATCAGCCGATCGTACGCGATCACCGGGATCCCGGCCGCGAGCGCGGCGTCGACCGATGGCTTGATCGCCTCGCTGTCGAACGGATTGATGACGAGCACGTCGACGTTCTGGGCGATCAGGTTCTCGACGTTGGTCGCTTGCGTCTCCGCGGAGTTCTTGCCGTCGTTGCCGATGTACTCGCCACCGCCGGCTTCGATCGCTGCCTTGATGCCCGGTTCGTCGCGCAGTCCGTACCGCTCCTCTTGGAACGTGAACCACGACACGCCGACGGTGCATCCGCCGTCGGCCGCGCCGGTCTCCCCACCGCCGGCATCACCGTCATCGGTCTCGTCAACTTCTGTCGGTGGCGTCTCGGTATCGGGCGATGCACCCGCATCACCGTCGTCGTCGCTGCCGCACGCGGCGAGCGCCATCACGCTCACCGCCACGGTCACCGCGCCGAGCGCAGCCGTCTTGCGAATCAACATGTCGCTCCCCCTCAGGTCGCTGGTCACACTGGTCTGTCCGGTTTGACCAGTTGCCACAATGACAGGATGGCGCTCGCCCGTCAAGTGCCGATGTCGATGTCACGGCGCGGCGATGTCACGGCGCCGCGGCGACGTGCGGCGCCAGGCCGCGCACCCCGGGACGCGTGCGGAACAGCGCGCCCGCCAGCGGCTCGGCTGCCCGCCGCGCGCCGTCGAAGCCCTTCCACGCCGACGTGACGTACAGCTCATCGAAGTCGGGGCCGCCGAACGCGCAGCTCGTCGGCTGGCTCACCGGCAACTCGATCACCGCGTCGAGCGTGCCGTCGACATAGCGGTGCACCGCTCCGCCACCCCACAGCGCCACCCAGAGGCCACCGTCGGCATCGATCGTCATGCCGTCGGGCCACCCGAGCCCGTCCTCGATCGTCACCACCGTGCGGCGGTCGGCGATCGAACCTGTCGCGACGTCGAAGGTGAACGCGTCGATGCGCCGTGTCGGCGTGTCGATGTAGAACATCGTGGCCGCGTCGGCACTCCAGGCGAGCCCGTTGGAGATCGCCACGCCGCTGAGCTTCGTCGTGACGCCGCCGCCACCGTCGAGGAGGTACAGCGCCGAGCGACCTGGCGACTCGTCGTACGCGATCGTGCCCGCCCAGAAGCGGCCACCCGGATCGCACTTTCCGTCGTTGAAGCGGAACTCGCCGGAAACGGCGTGATCGACGAGGGCGACCCGCCGCACGGGTCCGTCGCCGACGACGTAGAAGCCGTCCTCGAGCGCGGCGAGGAAGCCGCCCGCGGCGCGAGGCACCACCGCGCCGACGTCGAGTGGCACCTCGATCGTCGAGGTACGTCCCGTCTCCGGGTCGGTCTCGTGCACCGCGCGGCCGAGGATGTCGATCCACACGAGGCGACCCGTGCGTACGTCCCACACCGGGCCCTCGCCGAGCTGCGCACCGAGCGCGGCCACCACCTCGTACCCGCCGGCCGGATCGTCGCCGCGAGCGGCTGTCGCAGGATCGGTTGTCATGAGAAGTGTGCACCTCCGTTGAGATCGATCACCGCGCCCGTGACGAAACCGCTTCCCGGCGTGACGAGCCACGACACCACGTCAGCGACGTCGCCTGGCGTCCCCGCCCTGCCGACGGCGGTGCGTTGGACTGCAGCTCGGCGGGCGTCGTCGGTCGAGAACGTCGCGTGGAACGGAGTGTGGTCGATGAATCCCGGCGCGATCGCGTTGACGGTGATCCCGCGCGGACCGAGCTCCTTGGCGCAGGCGCGGGTGTATCCGATCACGCCGGCCTTCGCCGCGGCGTACGCCGTCGCGCCCGCGCCACCGCCGTCTTGCGCAGCGAGCGAGACGATGTTCACGACGCGGCCGCCTGCCGGGAGGTAGGCAAGCGCGGCGCGCGTGCACGTGAACACGCTCGTGAGATTGAGCGCCACGACCGCGTCCCAATGGTCGTCGGCCATCGAATCGATCGGGACCCGGGCGAGCAAGCCGCCCGCGTTGTTGACCACGATGTCGACGCGATCGAACTCGTCGATCGCGGTCGAGAACGCGTTCTCGACGCTCGCGGAGTCGGTGACGTCCACCGCGACCGCCATGGCCGTGCCGCCACCGGCGTGCACCTCGTCGACGATGTCAGGTGCAACGCGGTGGTGTCCGACCACGACCGTGATCCCGTCGGCCGCGAGGCGCCGGACGATCGCTCGCCCGATGCCAACCGCACCGCCCGTCACCACGGCGACGGTCGCATCATGTCCCGATCCCTCCAACTCTCACCAACCCTCACCCGTCGACTGGCGAGAACGTAACACGGTCTTGCCGGTCATACCAGGACTGATCAGATTGCTTCCGGGGTGCCACGGAACTCGGGCGGCGGAGTGCGACACTGGCCGCCGTGAGTCGCTCGAAGACGACGTCGATCCCGCGGCCGGCGTCCGCGCCCAAGGCGTCGGACGAAGGGCGCTCACGCCTCGGCGACTACACGAGCCCGATCCCCAAGGAGAAGCGCCTGCTCCGCTCGCGGGCGGCGTTGATCGCCGGCATCGGCGTGCTCTTCGTGATCGCCGCGATCGCCGCCGCGGTGATCATCCTCCCGATCGGCACCTGGATGGACCAGGACGACGCCATCGCCCAACGCCAAGCCGAACTCGACGAGCTCCAGCGCGTCAACGGTCAGCTCGCCGCCGAGGTCGAGCGGCTCGAGACCGACGACGGTGTGCGCGAAGCGGCCCGCGAGGAGATCGGGTTCGTCGAGCAAGGTGACCAACGCACCACGATCTTGCCGCTGCCCCCGCTGCCGGCAGATCTCCCCGACGGATGGCCGTACAACGTCGTCACCGGGATCTTCCAGGCCCGCACGGCTGGGCCCGCGCCTGCGGCCACCGACTAGGTTCGGCAGCCATTGCAACGATCACCCGCACCGATCACCCGCATCATCTCGACAGCACCAATCTCTACGTGAAGGGACTCCCGTGGCCGGCAGCATTCTCGGAGAGCGCGTCCAGCGCAAGGAAGACCCGAAGTTCCTCACCACCGGCGGCGTCTACGTCGACGATCTGACCGACGAGCGTCTCACCGGCGCGGCCCACGTCGTCTACGCCCGCAGCAACGTCGCTCACGGCACGATCTTGTCGATCGACACCGAGGCCGCACGCGACATGCCCGGCGTGCTCGGCGTCTTCACGGCCGAAGATCTCGCGCTCGAACCCTCGCCGTCGAGCTTCAACCCGATGGTCGCCCGCACGCTGCTCGCGTCGGACAAGGTGCGCTACGTCGGCGAGCCGGTCGTGGCGATCGTCGCCGAGACGCCCTCGCAGGCCGTCGACGCCGCCGAGACCGTGTTCGTCGACGTCGACTTCCTGCCCACGATCGTCGATGTCGAAGAGGCGCTGACGTCCGAGACCCTCCTCTACGAAGGCGCCGGCTCCAACGCCGTGTTCGACTCGGCGATGCTCGGCATGCCCGACATCACCGAGGACTTCTTCGCCGACTGCGAGGTCGTCGTCGAGGGCCGCTTCATGAACCAGCGCGTCGCTCCGTGCCCGATGGAGGTGCGCGGTGCGGCGGCGGCGTGGATCGACGGACGACTCCACCAGTGGCTGTCGACCCAGCACGCCCAAG
The DNA here is from genome assembly GCA_964592115.1 of uncultured Ilumatobacteraceae bacterium. Lineage (GTDB taxonomy): Bacteria > Actinomycetota > Acidimicrobiia > Acidimicrobiales > Ilumatobacteraceae > Sva-07. The sequence goes on along the minus strand of CAZQCP010000003.1, from coordinate 26,825 downwards.
GGGCCAAGCCCGCGGTGGTCGCCGCCAACGGACTCGACGACGCGCAGGTGCGCATCCTCACGCCCGACGTCGGCGGCGGGTTCGGCGCCAAGATCGGCGCGTACCCCGAGGAGTTGTTGCTCGGCCGGCTCGCCAAGGAGATCGGTCGACCGGTCGCATGGCGCGAGACCCGCAGCGAGTCGATGATGGCGCTCGGTCACGGGCGCGCCCAGCTCCAGTACGTCACGATCGGCGGCACACGCGACGGCAAGGTCACCCACTACCAGCTGCGGGCGCTGCAGGACTCCGGCGCGTTCGCCGAGGTCGGCACCGTCCTCGCCGCGTTCATGACACGCCCGATGACATCGGGTGTGTACGACATCGCCAACATCGAGTGCCGGGCGATCTCGATCGTCACCAACACCACCCCGATCGTCGCCTATCGCGGCGCCGGCCGTCCCGAGGCGACGGCGGCCATCGAACGGGCGATGGACCTGTTCGCCGCCGAGATCGGCAAGGACCCCGCCGAGGTGCGGCGGATCAACCTGATCCCCAGATTCCTCGACAAGCACACCACCTCGATCGGGCAGACGTACGACGTCGGCGACTACGAGAGTGCGCTCGACAAGGCGCTCGCCGCGGCCGGTTACGACGGGCTGCGCGCCGAGCAGGCGCGGCGCCGCGAGGCGGGCGACGACGTGCAGCTCGGCATCGGCGTCAGCGTCTACGTGGAGATCACCGGTGGCGGTGGGCCACCGACCGAGGCCGCCAAGATCGAGGTCGAAGACGACGGCAGCGCGCTCGTGTTCACGGGCACCTCCCCACACGGGCAGGGCCACGACACGGCGTGGTCGATGATCGCCAGCGACCAGACCGGCATCCCGATCGACAAGATCACGCTCGTGTGGGGCGACACCGACCTCGTCCCCGAAGGCGGCGGCACGATGGGATCGCGCTCGCTCCAACAGGGCGGCGCGGCCGTCAACCAGGCGGCGATCGAGCTCGTCGAGCGGGCCAAGAAGGTCGCCGCGTCGCTGCTCGAGGCCGCGGAGGCCGACGTCGTGCTCGACACGTCGAGCGGTGCCTTCCACGTCGCCGGCACACCGGCGCTGTCCAAGACGTGGGCCGATGTCGCCGTCGCCGCCAAAGGCCAGGGCGACCAGATGACCGTCGCCTCGCGCTTCACCGCCGAGCAGCCGACGTTCCCGTTCGGCGCCCACGTCGCGATCGTCGAGGTCGATACCGGTACCGGCGAGGTGCGCCTCGTGCGCCACGTGGCGTGCGACGACGCCGGCCGCGTCCTCAACCCGCTGCTGCTCGACGGACAGATCCACGGCGGCATCGCCCAAGGCGCCGCACAGGCACTGCTCGAAGAGGTGCGCTACGACGACGACGGCAACCCGGTCACGTCGAACCTCGCCGATTACGGCATGATCTCGGCGGCCGAGCTGCCGAGCTTCGAGGTCGTGCACATGGAGACGCCGACGTTCGTCAACCCGCTCGGCGCCAAGGGCATCGGCGAATCCGGCACGATCGGCTCGACCCCGGCGGTGCAGTCCGCCGTGGTCGACGCCCTCAGCCACCTCGGGGTGCGCCACCTCGACATGCCCGCCACCGCCGAGCGCGTCTGGCGCGCCATCTCCACCGCCTGATCCGGCGATCTCGGTAGGAATCTTCCCAAAAGGCGGGAAGAATTCGACCGAGATCGGGATGGAACGCCCGACGGACCCTCCACCTGGAATCGCATGAACCCCTCCCCCAGCCACGTTCTGCTCGACCTCGACGGCACGATCTCCGACTCGTCGCCCGGGATCGGGCGCTCGCTGCGCCACGCGTTCAGCACCTGCGGATATCCCGAGCCGACCGACGAGCAGATCCGCTCGATGATCGGACCGCCCTTCGAGGTCACGTTCCCCGCCCTCGGCGTGCCGGCCGCCGACATCGCACGGGTGATCGAGGCCTACGGCGTCCGTTACAACGACATCGGTCTGTTCGAGAACGCCGTCTACCCGGGCATCGGCGACATGCTGGAGGAGTTGCGCTCGGCCGGGCACACGATCTCACTCGCCACCGCCAAGCCGCAGCACACGGCCATCCGCATCGTCGAGCACTTCGGGTTCACCGACTACTTCGCGTTCCAGGCCGGAGCGACGGCCGAGGTCGGCACCGGGCGGCGCACGAAGGCCGAGGTCATCACGTACGCGCTCGACATGCTCGCCGTCTCGCCGCGCGGTGTGGACGGTGAGGGACACGACGTGGTGATGATCGGCGACCGCGATCACGACGTGGAAGGCGCGAGCCTCAACCAGATCCCGTGCATCGGCGTCACGTGGGGATTCGGATCACCTGACGAGCTCACGCAAGCCGGCGCCGCGGCAATCGTCGACTCGCCGGCTCAGGTTGCCGCGTCCGTCGCGGCGACGTACCGTTCCGTGCGCCGATGAGCACCGCCGCCGAACACTCCCCGCTGCAGACCGCGCAGCCTCAGCAGAGCCCGGCTCGCCCACTCAGCTCGTCACCCGCGGACCGCTTCATGCGTCGCCTGCTGCGCCTGCCCGACGAGCGCACCGCAACCGCTGCCGAGGCTCGCTCCGCGTTCCAGAAGTCGCTCGTGATCAGCGCCGCGCGATGCATCTTCATGTACATCCTCTTTCCGTTCGTGCTGCCGGCGATCGGCGTCGCGAAGGGCGTCGGGCCCTACGTCGGGCTGGCGATCGGGTTGTTGGCAGTCGTGTCGATCACGTACAGCATCCGGCGGTTCTGGCGCGCCGACCACTCCAAGCGCTGGCACTACACGATCTTCGGCGGCGTGATCATCTGCTTCCTCGTGTATCTCGCGGTCGCCGATCTCGCCGACATCTTCGGCTGAGACCCGATCCTTCGAACCGCCGTTGGCCGCCTGCCTGGTCCCGTCGCGACGCAGCGTGTCGACGCACCCGTCGCCATCGGGCATGATGGACCCGAGGCGTCTATCGTCATCACGTCCACACATCGCAACAGGGAACGGGGGAACTGTGGAGATCACGGTCACAGTCAACGGCACGGCACACACGCACGATGTCGAGCCACGCACGCTGCTCGTGCACTACATCCGTGAGGTCGTCGGCTTGACCGGCACCAACATCGGTTGCGACACGTCGTCGTGCGGCGCCTGCTCGCTGCACCTCGACGGCGAGGCGGTCAAGAGTTGCACGGTGCTGGCCGTGCAAGCCGATGGCAGCGACGTCACCACGATCGAGGGCATGGCCGCCGCCGACGGCACGCTGCACCCGATGCAACAGGCGTTCATGGAGAACCACGGCCTGCAGTGCGGGTACTGCACGCCCGGCATGGTGATGGCCGCATCGAGCCTCCTGAACGAGAACCCGAACCCGACCGAAGCAGAGGTCCGCCTGGGCCTCGAGGGCAACCTGTGCCGCTGCACCGGTTACCACAACATCGTGAAGTCCGTCCTCGCCGCGGCGAGCGCGGGCGGCTGAACGTCACAGCGGTGCCTGGCACCGCTGTGACATCTTGCAACGTCTCACCTGGATGGGGGTCCAGAACATGACAGTCATCGACGATCCATCGACCGCCACGAGGGTGCTCGGGCAGCGGTTGCTCCGCAAGGAAGACCCGGTACTGCTCACCGGCGAAGCGGTCTTCACCAACGACATGAAGGTGCCCGGGGCGCTCCACCTCGCCGTGCTCCGCAGCCCGTACGCGCACGCCCGCATCGTGTCGGTCGACGCTTCGGCCGCGCTCGCGATCCCCGGCGTGCGTGCCGTGTACACGGGCGCTGACCTCGCCGAGAGCTGGGCGGCGCCGATGCCGTGCGCCTGGCCGGTCACCGAGGACATGAAGAACCCGACCCACTATCCGCTCGCCGTCGGCACGGCACACTTCGCGGGCGACGGCGTGGCCGCGGTGCTCGCCGAGAGCGACACGATCGCCCACGACGCGCTCGATGCGATCGACGTCGACTACGAACCGCTCGACGCCGTCGTCGACTTGGAGGACGCGCTGTCCGATCGAGTGATCGTGCACGACGAGCTCGGGACGAACAAGTCGTACACCTGGGACCTCCTCGTCGAGGAGAACGAAGGCGACGTGCAGCGGGCGTTCGACGCCGCCGCGCACACCGTCAGCGAACGCTACGTCCAGCAGCGCCTGATCCCGATGGCGATGGAACCACGAGCGGTCGTCGTCGTGCCCCAGCCGTTCGGCGGCGACCTGACGCTCTACTCGTCCACCCAGGTTCCGCACATCTTGAAGATCATGGCCGCGGTCACGCTCGGCTTCCCCGAACACCAGCTGCGCGTGGTCGCCCCCGCCGTCGGCGGCGGCTTCGGCGCCAAGCTCAACGTGTACGCCGAAGAGCTGCTGTGTCTCGCCCTCGCCCGCAAGCACAACGTACCGGTGCGCTGGAACGAGACGCGCTCGGAGAACACCCAGGCCACCATCCAAGGCCGGGGGCAGATCCAACACGTCGAGCTCGCCGCCGACGCCAACGGCAAGCTCACGGCCGTGCGGATCCGATTGCTCGCCGACATGGGCGCCTATCTGCAACTCGTCACGCCGGGCATCCCGTTGCTCGGCGCGTTCTTGTACGCCGGGGTCTACGACCTCCCCAAGGCGTACGACTTCTCGTGCACGAGCGTGTTCACCACGATGACGCCGACCGACGCCTACCGCGGCGCCGGTCGCCCCGAGGCCACCTACGCCATCGAGCGGGCGATGGACGCGCTCGCCCGCGAGGTCGGCGTCGACCCGCTCGAGCTCCGGCGGCGCAACTTCATCGCCAAGGAGAAGTACCCGTACGAAGCGTTCACGGGCCTCGTCTACGACTCCGGCGATCACGACCACGCGGCGACGGTCGCCGCCGACCTCGTCGACTACGCCGGGCTGCGCGCCCGCCAGGAGGAACAGAACGTCGACGGCGCCACCAAGCGGCTGGGCATCGGCATGTCGAGCTACTTCGAGATGTGTGGCCTCGCGCCGTCGCGAGTGCTCGCCTCGCTCAACTACTCCGCCGGCGGATGGGAAGCGGCGACCGTACGGATCTTGCCGACCGCCAAGGTGCAAGTCGTCACCGGCACGTCACCGCACGGGCAGGGCCACGAGACCGCATGGTCGATGATCGTCGCCGACAAGCTCGGCATCGACCCGGCGGACGTCGACGTCTTGCACTCCGACACCGCGATCGCCCCGCTCGGCATGGACACCTACGGCTCGCGGTCGCTGCCCGTCGGCGGTGTCGCCGTCGGCATGGCGTGCGACAAGGTGATCGACAAGGCCAAGCAGATCGCCGCCCACCAGATGGAGGCCAACGTCGACGACCTCGAGTTCGTCGGCGGCACGTTCCGCGTCGCCGGCTCGCCGGACAAGGAGCTGCCACTGGCGGCGATCGCCTTCGAGGCGTTCACCGCTCACAACCTGCCCGACGGACTCGAACCGAACCTCGAAGCGCAAGTCACCTACGACCCGCCGAACTTCTCGTGGCCGTTCGGCACGCACATCTGCGTCGTCGAGGTCGACACGGAGACCGGCGACGTCGACGTGTTGCAGTACGTCGCCGTCGACGACTGCGGCGTGCAGGTCAACCCGCTCATCGTCGAAGGCCAGGTGCACGGCGGCATCATCCAGGGTCTCGCCCAAGCGCTGTACGAGGGCGTCGATTACGACGACGACGGCAACCTGCGCACGTCGACGCTCGCCGACTACCTCGTGCCAGCGGCCAGCGATGTGCCGAGCCTCACGCTCGGTCATTCCGTCACGCCCTCGCCGACGAATTCGCTCGGCGTCAAGGGCGTCGGCGAAGCTGGCACCATCGGAGCCGCACCCACCGTCATGAACGCCATCGTCGATGCCCTCTCGGGCCTCGGCGTCCACGACGTTCCCATGCCCGCCAGCCCGAACACCGTGTGGAACGCGATCCGTTCCGCTGCCAGCAACGACCCAGCCAACGGAGGCCCGCAGTGATCCCCGCCGCATTCGATTACGTCCGCGCCGGTTCCACCGAGGAGGCGATCAGCCTCGTCGGCGAGCACGGCGACGAAGCCAAGTTCATCGCCGGCGGCCACAGCCTGCTGCCGATGATGAAGCTGCGCCTCGCCCAGCCGGCGGTGCTCATCGACATCGGCCGCATCGACGACCTGTCGTACATCCGCGATGCCGGCGACCACATCGCCATCGGCGCGCTCACCCGCCACATGGATGTCGAGACGTCCGAGTTGTTGCGTCAACATGTGCCGCTCCTGGCCCACGCGGCGAGCCACGTCGGCGACCCGCAGGTACGCCACCGCGGCACGCTCGGCGGCACGATCGCCCACGCCGATCCCGCCTCCGATCTGCCGGCGACAACGCTCGCGCTCGGCGCCACCTACGTCGCCCAGGGACCCAACGGGCGGCGCGACATCCCGGCGAGCGAGTTCTACGAGACGTTCTTCGAGTCGGCGCTCGCCGCCGACGAGATGCTCGTGGAGATCAAGGTGCCGAAGATGGACGGTGCCGGGTGGAGCTTCCAGAAGTTCAACCGCCGGGCCCAGGACTGGGCGATCGTCGGTGTCGCCGCCTGGCGTCGCAACGGCGACGCCGGGGTGGGGCTCGTCAACATGGGCTCGACGCCGGTGCTCGCCACGAGCGTTGCCAACGCCCTCGCCAGCGGAGCGAGCATCGACGACGCCGCCGAACAGGCCGTCGCCGACGCCGAACCGCAAGCCGACCTCAACGCCAGCGTCGAGTACCGCGAGCACCTCGCCAAGGTCCTCACCCGCCGCGCCCTCGCCGAAGCCTCCTCGTAGCACGCGACGTCCAACCGGCGCGCCGGTCGGCGGGAGAACCGAAGCATTACCCTGACCACGATGTCGCGGCCGTCCGTCTTCCGATGGATCGCGCTGCCCATCGTCGTCGTGGTCGCGGCCGGGCTCGCCGTGCAGTTGCATCGTCACGGGCACACCCAAGGCGACGACTTCGCGCTCTACCTGCGCCAGGCGCGCAGCGTGTTCGACGGCGACATGGGGGCGGTCATCGCCGACAACCGGTTCACGGTCCGGCTCTCCGACCCACTCATGGGACCGGTCGGATACCCGTGGGTGTGGCCGCTCGTGCTGTCGCCGTTCGTCCATCAGTGGGGGTTCGACTACGACCGCCTCAAACTCGTCGAAGTCGGCCTCTTGTGCGTGTGGCTGGTGCTGTTCCACGGCATCGTGCGGCGGCGCATCGGCCGTGCGGCGGCCGTCGCGGTGACCGCCGTGTTCGCCACGGCGCCGATCTACCTCGCCCATACCGAACAGCTCTTGACCGAGATCCCCCACCTCGTGGCCGTGGCGCTGTTCATCTGGTGGTACGACCGGATCAGGCGCGAGGGCGCCACATTGCTCGACGCCTCGCTCGGGCAGCTGGTCGCTCTCGGTGGCTTCGTGACGCTGGCGTTCAACGTGCGACGCGAGAGTGTCGCGCTCCTCGGAGTCATCGCCGTCATGCAGGTCGCCGACCTCGTCCGCGCCGGCGCCTTGCCGCTCGACCGGTCGCTCGGACGCAGGTTCGTCGGACGGGTCCGAGTGCACGGTCGCTCACTGTTCGCCCCGTACGCCGCCTTCCTCGCCAGCGCGGCCATCTTCCACGTGCTGATGCCGACGACGCTGCTGCCGAACAACGACAACGAGTTGTCCTATCTCGACGACCGCCTGGGCGAGTACCCGGCGACGCTCGCCGACCACCTCGGGCTCGGCGCCCACACGATCGCCGGCGTCGCGGTGCTCGGGGTCGCCGCCGTCGGCGCGGTGATCGGCATCCGTCGGCGCCCGATGCTCGACGGTGCGTTGTTGATGGTCGCCGTGTTCAGCGCGCTGGCAATCAGCACGCACCTCCGCGAGGTGCCCCGCTACTGGCTCCAGGTCACGCCGTGGATCCTCTACTTCGTCACCGCCGCGCTCGTCGCTGCCGGACAGTGGCTGACGGCGGTCACCAGTCGATCCTCCACGGCGAGTGAGGCACACGATCGCCGGCGTCACCGGGTGATCCAGGCTGTCGTGTTGGCACCGCTGGCGGTGCTCGTCGTGGCCCATCTCGTGGTGTTGCGCGGCGACATCGCCGACGTGCGCAGCTACAACGCCGCGGGACGGGTACTTTCGGGGCCGTCGAACCCGGTCGTCGCACCGATCTTCGATGCCGTGAGCGAGCACACGCCCGCCGACTCGACGATCGCCTACTTCCGCGCCCGGACGATGACGCTGCTCACCGACCGGCGCAGCTTCCAGACGAAGAACCTGGAGCGCATCGCGCTGCACGCCGACTACTTCGCGCAGCGCCGCAACTCGACCTACTGGCAACCGACGCTCACGGTCAGCGACGCACGGCTGCGAGGCTGGGACGAGGTGTGGTCCGACAGCGCATGGATCCTCTGGAAGCTCCCCGACTGACGAACTTTGGGGAAGGGTCCCGTCCCCAAAGTTCGTTGCTCCCGCCAGACTGAACACCGTGACCAGCACTCCGACGGGGAACACGTACGACAAGTACGGGTCGACGAACCCGATCGAGCAGCGCATGATGCGCGGGTTCTTCGATGCCCTCGATGGGTTCCTCGACGCCATCGCGCCGCCGGCCCGCGTGCTCGAGATCGGCGTCGGCGAGGGCGTCGTCAACGCTCGCATCGGCGAGCGCTTCCCGCAGGCGTCCGTGGTCGGCCTCGATCTCCCCGACGACGAGCTCGCCGGCAGCTGGGCCGAGCGTGACCTCTCCTGCGTGTTCGGCGACGCCACGACACTGCCGTTCCCGGACGACGCGTTCGACCTCGTATTGGCGATCGAGGTGTTCGAGCATCTGCCCGACACGAGCGGCGCACTCGTCGAGCTCCGCCGCGTGTGCGCCGGTTCGTTGATCGCCTCCGTGCCCTTCGAGCCGATCTGGCGCGTGGGCAACATGGCCCGCGGGCGCTACATCCGCGACTTCGGCAATACCCCGGGCCACATCAACCACTGGACCAGCCGCGGCTTCCGCAAGCTCGTGGCCACGCAGTTCGCCGTCGACGAGACACGCAATCCGATGCCGTGGACGATGGTCCGCGCTCACACCCGGTGAACTTGCGCCACGAGACGCGACGGGCCCGTCCGGCGTGAAGCGCGGCCGCCTGCTCACCCGGTCACGACTGGCGAACCTGGTCGGCGTCGCCATCGGGGTCGCCGGCATCGCCTTCGTGGCGATCCGCATCGTGCGCGATCGCGATGCGATCGCCGACGCCTTCGAGTCGGCGACACCGGCGTGGCTCGTACTCGGAGTCGTCACCGGGTGGCTCGCGATGAGCCTCATCGGCCTCGCGTGGCTCTGGATCATGCGCACCGGCGGTGAGGCCGTCACCGCCCGCCGCGGCTTGGCGTGGTTCTTCGTCGGTCAGCTCGGCAAGTACGTCCCAGGCGGGATCTGGCCGATCGTCGGACAGGCCGAACTGGCGCACCGCGGCGCGATCCCCAGACGTGCCGCGTACACGTCGACCGCGTGGTCGATGATCGGCACGTTCGTCGGCGCGGCCGCGGTCGGTGCAGGCACCGGGCTGGCGGTCGACGGCGCGGTGCGGTGGATCTCCCTGGCGATCGGCGCCGGCATGCTCATCGGCGGGGCGCTCGTGGCCGTACCGCGGGCGCGCGCCGTCGGCGAACGGGCCGTATCGCGGGTGCTGCGGCGAGACCTCGGACTGCCCTCGGCAGGTTGGCTCGGCTCCCTCGTCGGCCGCCACGTGCCGGTCTGGGTGTTCTTCTCCGGGATGAACGTGTTTGCCGTCGTCGCCCTCGGCGTCGATCTCGACGTTCGCCTCGTCGTGCAACTGCTCGCTGCGACGTGCCTGTCGTGGATGGCCGGGTTCGTGATCATCGGGCTCCCCGGCGGGCTTGGAGTGCGCGAGACCGTCTTCGTGTCGATCATGACCGCCCCGCTCGGCAGCACCGTCGCACTGTCGACGGCGGTCATCAGTCGTGTCGTGTCGATCGTCGTCGACCTGAGTGCGGCAGCGATCGCCACTGCCGCGTCCCGCCGGGAGGTCCGCCCGGAGTACCCAGGGCGTGACGGGTACGCTGCGCCGTGATGTCCGGGCCGATCAAGCTGATCATCCAGATCCCGTGCTTCAACGAGGAAGCGACGCTTCCGCAGACGATCGCCGATCTTCCCCGCAACGTGCCCGGCATCGACGTCGTCGAGTGGCTCGTCATCGACGACGGCAGCACCGATCGCACCGTCGAGGTGGCCCGCTCGCTCGGCGTCGACCACATCATCAGCCACGGACGCAACCGTGGGTTGGCCGCGGCGTTCCTGACCGGCCTCGACGCTTGCCTGCGCGCTGGCGCGACGGTGATCGTCAACACCGACGCTGACAACCAATATCGAGCGTCGTCGATCCCCGACCTCGTCGCTCCCGTGCTGTCGGGCGACGCCGACATGGTCGTCGGTGAGCGCCCGATCAAGGACGTCGACGACTTCTCGCGCACGAAGAAGGTCCTCCAGCGCATCGGCAGCTCGGTCGTGCGCCGGTTCTCCGGCACGGGCGTGCGCGACGCGGCGAGCGGCTTTCGGGCGTACAGCCGGGACGCGGCGATGCGCGTGCAGGTGTTCGGTCGCTACACGTACACGATGGAGACGATCGTCCAGGCCGGCTGGAACGACATCGCCGTCGTGTCGGTGCCGATCGGGGTGAACCCGAAGACCCGGGAGTCGCGCCTCGTCAAGAGCACCGCGCGCTACGTCTTGCGATCGGCGTCGGCGATCATCCGCAGCTTCGCGATGTACAAGCCGTTCCGGTTCTTCTTCATGGTCGGTGCGGTGCCGTTCCTGCTCGGCGTCGCCGTGCTGTTGCGGTGGTTGTTCCTCTACCTGTTCGAAGACGAGTACACGAGCCGGGTGCCAAGCCTCCTCGGCGGCTTCTTGCTGATCGTGGTCGCCGCCCAGATCTGGGCGGTCGCCTTCCTCGCCGACCTGCAAGCGGGCAGCCGGCGCGTGCTCGAAGAGCTCCGCCTGCGCGCCAAGCGCGAGGACTACGACGGCTGATCGCATCCGGGATTGCATCCGGGGTCAGACCCCAGATGCAACCGAACACACGACGGGTGAGCCCACGCGCGCCTCGCTTCCTGTTGCATCTGGGCTCTGACCCCGGATGCAATCCCGGTTACTGGAGGGCCAGGTAGGAGCCGCCGTCGACGTGGAGGCCGAGCCCGGTGGTGAACTTGGCCTGCTCCGAGCACAAGAAGGCGACGATCTGGCCGAAGTCGGCGGCTTCACCCATGCGCATCGACGCCGCGCCATCGCCACCGTAGAGCTGTTCCACCCGCGGGGTGCGATGGAGGCCCGGCTGGACGCTGTTGACCGTCACCCCGTCGCCCGCCACCTCGAGCGCCAGCGTCTTCAAGAAGGCTGTCGCCCCGGCGCGGGCCGTGTTCGACAGGATCAGGTTGGCCATCGGCTGGCGCACCGACAACGACGTGATGGCCACGACGCGGCCCCAGCGCCGCTCCTGCATCGGCGGTACGGCGGCTTTGCACATCGCGACGACCGACATCAAGTTGAGGTCGATCGCCGACGGATAGGCGTCGATCGGCGTCGAGGCGAAGTTGCCCGGTGGTGGGCCACCGGCGTTCGGCACGAGGATGTCGACCGCACCGAGCGCATCGGCAGCCGCGGCGACGAACGCTGCCGCTCCATCCGGCGTCGACACGTCGCCGACGAGTGGCACGCATCCGTGGCCGACGGTCTCGGCCGCCTGCGCAAGGCGCGCCTCGTCGCGGCCACAGATCGCCACGTGCACGCCTTCGCTCGCCAACGCCACCGCCGTCGCCAACCCCAGTCCCGACGTCCCCGCCGCGACCGCTGCCCGTCGTCCGCTGATCCCCAGATCCATCCCGACACCGTACGCGCTCGACCCCAAATCTGTCCGTTCCGTGCCGCTGGCCGGCAACGGACGGACACATTTGGGCGGCGCGGTACGATCGCCGGCCAGTGAGAGCATGAGCGACACGAGCTTCGACGACCTGGACGGCCGCAACGGCGACCTTCACGATGCCAGCGCGCACGATGCCAGCGCGGAGTACAGCCAGCTCGCGCTCGACGCGATCGCCGATGCCGAGCCGTATCCGTTCTGGCTGGAGAACATTGAGATCCCCGAGTCCAATCCGACGCTCGTACGCGACGAACACTGCGACCTCTGCATCGTCGGCGGTGGGTACACCGGGCTGTGGACCGCCGTCGTCGCGAAGGAGCGCGACCCGTCCCGCGACGTCGTGCTCATCGACAAGGGCGAGGTCGGCGGCGCGGCGAGCGGGCGCAACGGCGGCTTCATGGAAGCGTCGCTGACCCACGGGGTCGCCAACGGGTTGTCCCGCCACCCAGACGAGCTCGACGTGCTCGAGGACCTCGGTCTGCGCAACCTCAACGAGATCGAAGCGTCGATCGAGCGCTACGCGATCGACTGTGACTACGAGCGCAACGGCGTGATCGACGTGGCCACCACCACCCATCCCCCGTCGTATCTCGATGAGCTGCGCGAGGAACACGACTTGCTGCGCTCGCTCGGACAGCGCGTCCGCTGGTTCGACGCCGAGGCGATGCGTGCCGAGATCGACTCCCCGACCTACACGGGCGGTCTGTACCGCATGGACCGGGCGGCGCTGGTCGACCCGGCGAAGCTGGCGTGGGAGCTCAAGCGGGTGGCGGAGTCGCTCGGCGTGCGCATCTACGAACACTCCAAGGCGACGTCCGTCGACAAGGACGGCAGCGGTGTCGCCGTCACCACGCCGCTCGGCACCATCCGCGCCAAGCACGCGGTGCTCGGCACGAACGCCGACCGCCCGCTGCTCAAGCGCATCCGGCAGTACATGGTGCCGGTGTACGACTACTGCCTCGTCACCGAGCCGCTGACCGCCGAGCAGCTCGGTCGCATCGGGTGGCGCGGGCGCCAGGGGCTGTCCGACATCACGAACCAGTTCCACTACTACCGGCTGACCGCGGACAACCGGATCCTGTGGGGTGGATACGACGCCATCTACTTCTGGCGGTCGAAGGTGTCGACCGAGCTCGAGAGCCGCCCCGAGACGTGGGCCAAGCTGTCGCAGCACTTCTTCCAGACGTTCCCGGAGCTCAGCGACGTGGCGTTCACCCACACGTGGGGTGGGGCGATCGACACGAGCACGAGGTTCTCGGTGTTCTTCGGCAAGGCGTTGTCGGACCGCGTCGCGTACGCCGTCGGCTACACGGGCCTCGGGGTGGCCGCCACGCGCTTCGCGGCCACGACGATGCTCGACCTCCTCGCCGGCCGCAAGTCGATCGCCACGAAAACTGACTTCGTACGAGCGAAGCCGTTGCCGTTCCCGCCCGAGCCGTTCCGCTTCATCGGCATCCAAGCGACGCGATGGTCGATGGATCGCGAGGACAAGACCGGCAAGCGCAACGCCTGGCTGCGCACGCTCGACCGCATGGGCCTCGGCTTCGACTCGTAGCCATGGGCACAGCCAGCCCGCCCGCGCCAGCGCGGCCCAGCGGGCGGTTTGTGTGAGCGATTCTGCGCGATTCGCGTGGATTCGCTCACACAAACAGTGTTGGGACCGTGTCCCCCGCGTCTCGGGTCAGGATGACCGCCGAACGGGCACCGACGACGACCTCATCGCTGACGAGCGCACCGTCGCCGCGTCCGTCCTCGGCGGTGGTGTCGAACGTCCGGCGCCAGGGCCCGCCCGCGAACACCTCGAACGTCACCGGCTCCCACCAAGCGTTGGCGATGACGCACACGTCGCCGACGCGCCAGCCGAGCGAGCGTGACTCCGTAGACACATCGGGATCACCGTGGGCACCGATGAAGACCATCGGCTCGGCGCTGTCGGGTTCGGCGAGGCCGGGTGTCCGTGCGCGCAGCGCGAGCAGCGCTCCCACGAAGCGTTCCAGGTCGGCGAAGTCCGCCGCCCGCTCCCAGTCGAGCCACGACGTCTCGTTGTCCTGGTTGTAGGCGTTGTTGTTGCCGCCCTGGGTGCGGGCGAACTCGTCACCGGCAGCCCACATCGGCACGCCACGGCTGAGCAGGAGCAGGCACCACGCGTTGCGCATCTGGCGACGCCGCAGGGTGAGCACCTCGTCGGGCACGCCCTCATCGCCCTCCCAGCCACAGTTCCACGAGCGGTTGTCGTGGTGCCCGTCGCTGCCGTCCCATCCATTGGCGAGGTTGTGCGAACGGTCGTACGACACGAGGTCGTACAGCGTGAATCCGTCGTGCGCCGTGAGGAAGTTGACGGAGCGCGATGGGCGATCGAATAGATCGGAACTCCCGCCGATGCGGTGCATCGCGGCCGGGACCATCCCCGGTTCACCACGCAGGAAGCCACGGAGGTCATCGCGGAACTCACCGTTCCACTGCATCCAGCGAGCGTCGGGGAAGTCGGGGCCGAGGAGATAGCGCGACAGGTCCCACGGCTCGGCGATCAGCCGGACACCGCGCCGCTCGGCCCAGTCACCGATCGCCGTCACCACATCGGGCTCGCGGGCGAGCACCGCGGCGAGGTCGAACCGAAAGCCGTCGACACCGAGGTCGGCCAGTCGATCGAGCGCGTCGACGATCAAGCGGCGCGCCGGCGCCTGGCACACGTCGATCATGTTGCCGGTCCCCGTGTCGTCGAGGTACGTGCCGTCGGGACGCGTCGCGTAGTAGCCGCGATCGTCGAGCGCGCGCAGCGTGTACGTCGGGCCATCGGCGTCGGATTCGCTCGTGTGGTTGACGACGACGTCCAGCCAGACCTCGATGTCGTGGTCGTGGGCAGCCGCCACGAGGTCCACGAACTCGTCGACCGCATCTCCACCTGCTGCATCTCCGCCTGCTGCGTACTGCTCGTGGAGCGCGCCGAACACGACCGGCATGTAGCCCCAGTAGTTGCCTTCGTCGGGATCGAACTGATGGACCGGCAGCAGTTCGAGTACCGACACGCCGAGCGATGCGAGGCGCGGCAGCTCGTCGACGAGTGCACGGTAGGTGCCGCCGTCGGGCCGCACTCGCCGCCGCGTCATCCCGCGGACGTGCGCCTCGTAGACCGCCAGCGGCCGGGTCGTGCGACGCTGCGGACGCGACGCTGGCCAGGGTCGGGCGACAGCGCGAGGAAACGTCGCCCGGTCGACCGAGCCACCTGGACGGTTCGCGGCGCGCGAGTGACCGGGCGGAAACCATACGGCGGTCGCGCTCGGATCGAGCACGGGCTGCCACCCGTCGAGGAGCAACACGTACCGACACCCGAGCGGCACGTCGCCAACCCACTCGCCCGACGCCGCCTGCATCAGCTCGACCTCACCGTCGCTCCCGTCGACCGTCACGGTGACGCGCTCGGCGTGCGGCGCGTGCACCGCGAGGGGGAAGCGCTCCGACACCGCACCATGATGCCGTATCCACCGGGCCGGCGTGAGGCCCGACCAGTCGTTGCAGCTAGCGTCGGAGCGATGACACCGTCCACGGTCGCCGGCGCGCTGTCGCGGCACGGGTACCTCCCCGACGACGGGATCGCGACCGCCGTGTTCTTGGCGATGACCCTGCAGCGCCCGCTGCTGCTCGAGGGCGAGGCGGGCGTCGGTAAGACCGAGCTCGCCAAGACGCTCGCCGCGGCGACCGGGGCGCAGCTGATCCGCCTCCAGTGTTACGAGGGCATCGACGTGTCCCAGGCCGTGTACGACTGGGACTACGCCCGCCAGCTCCTCCACCTGCGCGCCGCCGAAGCGACCGGGGAGACGTCGAGCCGCTCGGCCGTCGATCTCGAAGCCGAGCTGTACGGCGAGCGCTTCCTCATCAAGCGGGCGCTGCTGCGGGCGATCGAGCCGGTCGAGGGACCGCCGCCGGTCTTGCTGATCGACGAGATCGACCGCGCCGACGACGAGTTCGAGGCGTACCTGCTCGAAGTGCTGTCCGACTATCAGATCACGATCCCCGAGATCGGCGTCTACCGCGCCGAGCGGCCGCCGATCGTGATCCTCACGTCGAACCGCACACGCGACGTCCACGACGCGCTCAAGCGGCGCTGCTTGTACCACTGGGTCGAGCACCCCGGCTTCGACCGCGAAGTGGCGATCGTCGAGCTGCGCGTGCCCGATGTCGATCACCGCCTCGCCCGCCAAGTGGCTGCGGCCGTCGAGCAACTCCGCGAGCTCAACTTGTACAAGCCGCCGGGCGTCGCCGAAACGATCGATTGGGCGATGGCGCTCGGTCGCCTCGGCGCGACCGAGCTCGACGACGACGTCGTGGCCCACACGCTCGGCACGGTGCTCAAGTACCGCGAGGACCACCAGCGCGTCGAGCAACACGGCATCGCCGACGTCGTCAAGCGAGCCGCCGAAGCGGCGCGGGCCCGACGCGAATCGCCCGGACAGCTGACGATCCCTGAAGCGTGACGTCGGGTCCGATGGCTGCGTCCACGCCGCGTCACACCGGGGACGGCCCCCAACGTGACGATGGGCCCGGTCTCGGGGTGCGCGCGACGCCGGCCGAGATCGCCGTCGCCTTCTCCCAGGTGCTGCGCGGCGCCGGTCTGAGCGTGCCGACGAGCTGCACGATGACCTACAGCGAGGCGTTGCAGGCGACCGGGATCGACGATCGGGAAGCTACGTACTGGGCGGGCCGAGCAACGCTCGTGCGGCGCCCGGAGGACATCACCCTCTACGACCGGGCCTTCGCCGTGTACTTCGAGGCACGCACGGCGAGCGCAGCCGACGAGCCCGATCCCGAGACCATCTCGGTCACGATCGCCGTGGACGATGACGACGAATCCAACGACGACAGCGACGATGCGGCGGAACGTGACAGCGACACCATCGAACTGCGGTTCTCGGCCACCGAGGTGTTGCGCCAGAAGGACTTCGCCGACTACAGCGACCACGAGCTGATCGAGGCGCAACAGCTCATGACCCGCCTGCGCCTCGTCGGATCACCGCGGGCATCGCTGCGCCTCGGGCCGACGCGACGGCGCACATCACGTCCCGACATCCGGCGCACGGTGCGGGCGACGCTGCGCGCCGGCGGCGAACCGATCGAACGCCACTTCTCGGTTTCGACCCCTCGCTTGCGCCGACTCGTGCTGCTCCTCGACGTCAGCGGATCGATGGAACCGTACGCCCGCGGTCTGCTGCGCTTCGTCCATGCCGCAGTTGCCGGCCGCCAGAAGGTCGAGGCGTTCGCCCTCGGCACACGGCTGACTCGCATCACCCGCGAGCTCACGAGCCGCGATCCCGACATCGCCCTGCGCGCCGCTGGCCGGCGGGTCGCCGACTGGAGCGGTGGCACACGGCTCGGGGCCGGGCTGCGCCAGTTCAACGACGAGTGGGGCGTGCGCGGCATGGCGCGCAACTCGATCGTCGTGATCTTGTCGGACGGCTGGGATCGTGGCGATCCCGACGAGTTGGCCGCCGAGATGCAGCGCCTCCAGCGGGTCACCCACCGCCTGATCTGGGTGAACCCGCTGAAGGTCACACCGGGCTACGCCCCGCTGGCGCGGGGAATGGCGGCGGCCCTCCCATACGTTGACCGTTTCGTCGAGGGACACTCGGTCGCCGCGATGGAGACCCTGGCGAGAACGATCGGCGAGACCTGACGAGCAGTGGAGAAGATGGACGGAACGGCGCACAGACGGTGCGGACCGTCCCACATTCGACAAAGGAGACGAGATGCAGGATCTGCTGGATGACATCGAACGGTGGCAGCGCGCCGGCGAACGGGTCGCCGTCGCGCGGGTCGTCGACGTCGAGGGATCCGGCCCGCGTGGGCCCGGCGCGGCGATGGCGGTCGCCGGATCCGGCGAGGTCGCGGGCAGCGTCAGCGGCGGCTGCGTCGAAGGCGCGGTGGTCGGCGAGGCGCTCGCCGTCTTGTCCGGCGAGCGGGGACCGGGGATCGTCACGTTCGGCTACTCCGACGACGAAGCGTTCGCCGTCGGTCTGACGTGCGGCGGAACCATCCACCTGTACATCGAAGAGCTCGACTGGTGAGACTGTTCGAGGAGTTCGCGGCCCGGCTGCGCGCCGACGATCCGGT
The DNA here is from genome assembly GCA_964592115.1 of uncultured Ilumatobacteraceae bacterium. Lineage (GTDB taxonomy): Bacteria > Actinomycetota > Acidimicrobiia > Acidimicrobiales > Ilumatobacteraceae > Sva-07. Next base: position 8,842 of record CAZQCP010000003.1, on the reverse strand, counting down.
CGCGCTGGCGACGGTGATCGATGGGCCCCACACCGGTGCCAAGTTGCTCGTCGCCCCCGACCGACCACCGCGCGGTTCACTGGGCCATCCGGAGCTCGACCGGGTCGTGGCCCGCGATGCCCTCGCCGAGCTCGAAGCGGCGCAGTCAGGCGTGCGGCACTACGGCCCCGAGGGACAGACGACGCCCGAGGACCTGATCGACCAGCCGACGGTGAAGGTCTTCGTCGAGTCGCACGCCCCGCCACCACAGATGTGGATCTTCGGTGCGGTCGACTTCACCGCCGCCCTCGCCCGGGTCGCCAAGGTGCTCGGCTACCGGGTGACCGTCTGCGATGCCCGAGAGGTGTTCGCCACCCGGCGCCGCTTCCCGATGGCCGACGAGGTCAAGGTCACGTGGCCCGGCCCGGTGTTCGAGGAGCACGGTCACGAGCTCGCACCGCGCGACGCCGTGTGCATCTTGACGCACGACCCGAAGTTCGACGTGCCCGCCGTGCAAGGCGCGCTCGCCACGCGCGTCGGCTACATCGGCGTGATGGGCAGTCGCTCGACGCACGATCGCCGCACCGCACGACTCCTCGATGCAGGCGTCGCACCCGAACAGCTCGACCGACTCATGTCACCGATCGGGTTGGACATCGGCGCTCGCACCCCCGAGGAGACGGCCGTGTCGATCTGCGCGGAGATCATCGCCCGCCGCACCGGCCGTGCCGCCCCCTCGTTGAGAGACGCCAGCGGCGCCATCCATTCCTGACGGCGGTCGCCACGACCGACCCGAGTCTGGGGTCGTGGCTACGCATCGACGGCCGCCAACGCTGGGGGGTGAACGTTGGGCATGGGTCAGGTGATCTCGTGTCCCTCGGGGGCGTAGGTGTGCCAGTTGCCCTGATCGTCGCGGACGATCCGGAACCCCATCTCCTTCAAGTAGTTGTGACCGGGACACAACGGCGCCCCATTGCACGAGTCGGTCGGCCCACGCGCTTGCCATGACGTGACGTGATCGGCATGACAGCGACGTGCCGGAACATCACAACCCAGCCACACACACCGCTCAGACAACAACATGACCGCCTCACGGGGATGACCCGTGAACAAACGAACCGAGCGGCCCATGTCGATCACCACGCTCGTAGCATCGAACACGACACGACGGACCTGTGCCCACAGTGACGTGTTCACCACCTCCGCGGGATGGAGCCGGTGACCGTGCTCTGACCGGCACACCACGTCGCCGTAGCGGTCAGGGTCGATCCCGTTGCCGTCGATCGTGTCACGGTACGTGTCATGGTCGATCAACAAGTTGACCGTCGGGATCCCGCGACTCCGGAACGGCGGCGCGACAGCAGCAGCGCGAGCCATCGCCACCAGCGCATCAGCAGTACGTTGAGCCTGCGTGCGCCGAAGATCGGACATCGACACATCGGTGGCACCGAGCCGCTCGGTGGCTTCGGCCCAGTCGGCGTCGAACTCTGCTTGCACGTAGTGCGCGAACACCTGCTCGAACTCGACACCGCCGATGTCGTCGAACACGGCATGCAGATCGAACCCGCCACCAGAACGTGACCGCAGCGTGGCGTGACGCCGCTGCCGTGCCCGCTCGGCGTCATCGGCCGCACCGACCGGGTCAGCCAACATCTCCCACGTGCGCGCGAGCCGCTCGAAGTCCTCGAAGGACCGGTCCATCGCATCACCCAACAACAAGCGCGCCCCACGATCCAACGTCGCGCCATCGATCCGCGGATTCGCAGCGATCGCCGCCATCACCCGCATCTGAGCGACACCAACCAACCCCGCACCTTCAGCGGCGGCCCACACCGGCACACGCACCCCGAACCGGGCAGCCTGCAGCCGAGCGTGGGCTTCCGGTCCCGACAGCTGCAGCCGATGCTTCAACCAACGCTGAGCCGTGAACCAGCCATCACCACGAAACGGCTCGACACGATCGATGTGCCCCGCCACCGCCCCAGCCGCCGCGTCGGCCTGACGCCGCAGACGCTCCACCCCGACCGCCACACGCTCAGCCGACGCAGCATCCAACTCGCCATGATCGAGATGCTGCAACACGTCGAGCGCCGCCGACGCTTGCTCCACGACCGCATCGATCCACTCCGGGTCGAAACGCACCGCAGTACCCGCCACCACCCGCACATCGACCAACGGATCACACCCAGCCGGCTCGGAGTCGTCACGCAACCACACCACCCCGGGCGCGTCGACGCCCCAGCCGTCGCCGACGTCACCACCGGGCGCTGTCGCCGCCAGCGACTCGAGATCCAACAAGGTCATACCCCCATCATGACGAGGGGGTGTCACAGGGTTCCCACATGGTCATCTAACTGGTGCGACGCGACAATTCAACGATCCCAGCGACCCCCGCCCGACCTCACCAACGGCATTTGCGCTGGTCCTCATCGCCTCGACATGTCAAGACTCGCGTGAGGGAAGCCGGCTCGACCGCGCCGGGCGAGGAGATCCGAACGGTTGCAGCGGAGCTCGCCTCGCTGCCGGTCATCGAGTGATCCCGGGCAGCACCTGGCACCGCCGCGACGTCACACGTCAGTACGTCGGGTCGCCGAACTTGACGGAGTTGGTGCGGCGCTCGGAGATCAGGTCGAGCTCGACGGTGCGGCCGCGCTGCACCGAGTGGATCACGGCGTCACCGACGCCGAGGTACATCATCACGTGCCCCGGGTACTGCACCAGGTCGCCGGCCTTGGCGCTGGCGCGATCGAGCCGCGTCGCGTCGTTGATCTGGGCGCTGCTCTGACGTACGAGCGTCACACCCGCCTTGCCCCACGCGTACGTGGTGAGCCCGGAGCAGTCGAAGCCGACCCCTTCCTGGCTCGTGTTCGTGCGGTAGGGGACGCCGATCTGGGTCATCGCGGCGAGCACCGCTCGCTGGTGGTCGAGCGGCGTACGGGCCCAGGCGGCGGCCATCTCAGCTCGGGGGTAGCCGAGCTCGGTGGCGGCGAACTGGGCGGCCTGCGTACGGTTCCACACGTACGTGCGCCATGCCCCCGCGTCGCCCGTGGCAACCCAGTCGTCGTAGGCGGTGAGCGCCTGGCGGGCCGAGGTCGTGACGATCGGCGCCATCGCGTTCACCTCGAGGCGGCCATCGACCGCAGACGCAACCGGCGAAGCAACGGCGACCGATCCGACGAGGACGGCAACGGCCATGGCGCCACCCACGGCCGCGGCCCGCAGCGCCCGCCACGGGCGCCCGCGCCCGATGGGGGACTCTGTGACGCTCGGCCGCCGGGCCGGGCGAGACCGCTCGCTGGTCTGGGAAGAGTTGCTCATGACGTTTCGAAGGCAGAGCTGACCGAACGGCCGAGGCTCCGTGTCCGACGAACCGACCACCCGAAAGCGGCCACTCGTCATGACGGACGGGTAACATATCGTCACGGAATCGCAATACTGAAGCGCGAGCGCAAGATTTTCGACACGCAACCGTCATCGAACGTCTCCGTCGACGGGGCCCGCGACCAGCGAGACTGCCTCCCGATGCCCACCGCGACGACCTCTGAACCTGGGCCACACGCAGGGGAGACGCGTCCGAACGTGGTCGCCGTGATCCTTGCCGCTGGAGCCGGCACACGCTTCCGGTCGGACCCCGAAGCGAGCACACACAAATTGTCAGCAAAACTGTCGCCGACATCCCTCGAAACCGGCCCGACCGTCCTCGAAGCTGCGATCGACCACGCCCTCGACGCGGCGATCGGACCGGTCGTGGTCGTCACGGGGGCGGTCCCCGACATCGTCCCCGAACGCCAGCGCGCCGCCGTCACGATCCGCCACAACCCGAGCTGGGCGCACGGCCAGATCACCTCGCTCCATGTCGGGATCGACGCCGCTCGCGAGGCGGGCGCCGACGCGGTCGTGGTCGGGCTCGGCGATCAGCCGTTCATCGAGCCCAGCGCGTGGCGTGCCGTGGCTCGTGCCAGTGGACCGATCGCCGTCGCCACGTACGACGGGCGCCGCGGCAACCCGGTACGCCTCGCGGCGAACGTGTGGGATCTCCTGCCTGCTACGGGCGACGAGGGAGCGCGAGCGCTGATGCGCGTTCGTCCAGAACTCGTAGGTGAAGTAGCGTGCTCTGGTTCACCCGCCGACATCGACACGACAGAGGACCTCCGACGATGGCAGAACAGCTGATCAACGAGTTCACGGTCAACCGACCGATCGAGGAGGCGTGGCCGCTGATCACCGACGTCGAGCGCATCGCGCCCTGCTTGCCGGGCGCCGAACTGCACGAGATCGAAGGCGACACGTACCGCGGCGTCGTCAAGGTCAAGCTCGGTGCCATCAGCAGCCAGTTCAAGGGCGAAGCGCACTTCCTCGAACGCGACGACGAGAACTTCCGCGCCGTGATCAAGGGCACGGGCCGCGACACCGGCGGTCGCGGCAACGCGTCGGCGAACATCACCGCCCAGGCGGAGAGCCTCTCCCCCACCAGCACCCGCGTCGCCGTCACGACCGACCTCCACATCACGGGCAAGGTCGCCCAGTTCGGGCGCGGCATCATGGGCGACGTCAGCTCCAAGCTGATGTCCCAGTTCGCCGACAACCTCAACCAGATGATCGACGAGCAAGCAACGGCGCCGACGAGCGAGGCCGCCACCAGCGCCGAACCGGCCGCCAGCGACGGCGCGACGGGCTCGACGCCGGAACCGGGAGCCACCGGGTCGGCTGGCAATGAGGCGACGGCCGCTCCCCGCGTCCGCAAGATCGAGGGCCCGGCGACCGAGCCGATCGACCTGATGGAGATCGGCAAGGGATCGGTCGTCAAGCGCGTCTTGCCCGTCGTCATCGTGGCCGTGCTGCTCGCGTTCCTCCTCCGTCGACGCCGCGGGTAGGACCCAACGGGCCAGATCGGACCGATGGACGACCACGCGCGCGTCGCCGAGCTCTTGGGTCGCACGCCGCGCGGCGACTTCGAGGTCGTCGTGCGCGATGCGAGCGGTGATCCGATCGTCGTGCGCAACGCCCCCTTCCTCGGCGACGGCACGCCGATGCCGACGCGCTACTACCTCGTCGGCACCGAACTCGTCCGCGCCGTGAGCAGGCTCGAGGCGGCAGGAGGCGTACGCGCCGCCGAAGCCGAGATCGGTGCCGAGCAGATCGCCGCCACCCATCGCCGCTACGCCGCCGAGCGCGACCAGGCGATCACGACCGACCACACCGGTCCACGTCCGAGCGGCGGCGTCGGCGGCACGCGGGTCGGTGTGAAGTGCCTGCACGCCCACGTCGCGTACGCGCTCGCCGGCGGCGACGACCCGGTGGGCCGATGGGCGCTCGCCCGCATCGACGCGGACGTGGCCGTCGCCGCGCTCGCCAGTGCCGACCCCGGCACATCGGCCACACCGCACGGGCCGGAAGGGACCGACTCGCCCACGCTGGTCGCGGAACCCGGCACCGTCGCCATCGACGTCGCCGACCGCATCGTGACCGTCACCCGCGCGGGCGGTCCCGGCTTCGAACTTCCGGTCGGTCCACTCGCACTGCGCGACGGGCCACTCGGTGACGCCGACCCGCCGTCGCCGATCGATCTCACCAACGCCCTCGGACTCGTGCACGATCACCTCGACGATGTCGTGATCGCCGACCCAGCCGTCGGCGATCCCACCCAGGTCGTCGTCACCGGGTCGCACGCGACGATGCTCGCCCGCGTCGAGATCGGGCGTGACTCGGTGCCGGGCGTCTACGAGCTCGCCCGCGCCGACGCCGACGAGGTGTTCCGCACGCTCGCCACCGAAGCCGCCGACGACCGTCGGCACAACCCCGGGCTCGCCGCGGACCACGTCGAATCGATCGTCGGCACGTGTTGCGTGATACTTGGCATCATGCGACGGCTCGACTTGGCCAGCGTGACGATCATGGCCAGCGGCGGCGACACGCCCCTCCACGATGACGGCGCCGAGGACGGCCGCTGATGGCGCTGCGCCACCCCTCGAGAGCGGGGTCCGCGATGCGCCTGTACGGGCGACGGGTGATGTTGCGGCCGCTCGTGGCCAGCGACTTCCGTGCCTGGAGCGAGGTGCGCCAACGCAACGACGAGTGGCTGACGGTGTGGGAGCCGAGCCGCCCCGCGTTCCAGCCCGACCCCGTCACCGATCGCAACGCGTTCGCCGCTCGTTGCCAACACCGCGACCGCGACCGTGCCAGCGGTTCGGCGTACCAGTTCGGACTGTTCCTCGATCAACACGTCGTCGGCGAGGTCAATCTGAACAACGTCATCCGCGGCGCGATGCAATCGGCGACCATCGGCTACTGGATCGACCGCCGTCACGCCGGGCACTCCTATACCGCGGAGGCGGTCGTGGTCGTGATGCAGTTCGCATTCGAGCAGCTCCAGCTGCATCGCGTGGAGATCTGCATCGTGCCGCGCAACCACCGCAGCCGGCGGATCATGGAGAAGTTGGCGATCCGCGAGGAAGGCACCGCGGAGCGGTACTTGGAGATCAACGGCACGTGGGAAGACCACGTGCGCTACGGGTTCACGACCGAGGAATGGGCGCAGCGCCGCGAGGAGCTGCTCTCATCCTGGATCGATCGCCCGCGCGACCTGGTGTGAGCGAATCGCTCAGGCGAACTCTGGCGACTCGCCGAGCGACTTGAGCTGCTCGGCGCGCTCTCGGCGGAGCTGAGTCCGCCGCTTCCACATCTTCGTCTTCCAGTGGCGCTTCGAGCGATTGCGCTTGGCGAGCTTGCTCTTGGCGACTTCAGCGTCGTGATGGTGGAGTGGCTTCCACGCGGCGCCCGGCTCGTGAACGTCTTCGGGTTCGAGACCCGCGCTCACATCCTGGGCGACGCCTTGGAGCTCGACATGGATGCGGTGCCGTTCGCTGTGTGCGTGGGCCCGCAGCTCCTGCTTGGGCTGCATCGGCACCTCGACGGTGCGGTGACGCTGGCTCATGGGGGCTACCTCCTGCTTTGTGGCCGGAGCCACGGTGGTTTCGGTGCTTCGTCCATCACCGTAGTGCAGCAGGGCGAATCGTCCCAGGGTCTTGTGTAACGATCCTGCGCGATTTGCCGTCACTCGCCGTTCACCCGCGATCCACCCAGTGGGGGTGGGCACGGGCGTCACATCGGTGGGCGTCAAGGTCGGCCTCCGGCGAGCCGATGTACCACCGTGGACACGCTGCCGCCGCCGACTCGCGCCCCGATCCCACCCGTCCCGATCTCACCCGTCGCGATCTCACCCGCCACGAGCAGCTCTGCCGATCCGACCGTCGACGTGGCGTCGATCGCCTCGCGCCTCGCCGGCACGTTGGGAGCTGTCGTCGCCGGCCAGCGCGACACGATCGACATCACCGTCGCCACCTTGCTCTCGGGTGGGCACCTGCTCGTCGAGGACATCCCCGGAGTCGGCAAGACGCTGCTCGCCCAGACGCTCGCCCGCGCCGTCGGCGGGACGTTCCATCGCATCCAGGGCACCTCGGATCTGCTGCCCGGCGACATCACGGGCACGATGGTCCCGACCGGTCGTCTCGACGCGACCAACGGCCGGTCCGGAGGTGGGTCCGCCATGACGTTCCGGCCCGGTCCGGTCTTCGCCAACGTCGTCGTGTTCGACGAGCTCAACCGGGCGACTCCGCGCACGCAGTCGGCGCTGCTCGAGCTCGCCGAGGAGTCCACGGTGACGGTGGACGGCGTTGCCCACCTGCTCCCCGATCCTTTCATGATCGTCGCCACCCAGAACCCGCTCGACTCCGCTGGCACGTACGTCCTCGGCGATGGCGCGCTCGACCGCTTCCGGGCCGTCGTGTCGCCCGGACGCGCCGATGCCGTCGACGAGCTCGACGTGATCACCGGACGGCGCGGGCGGTCGATGCTCGACGCCGTGCAACCCGTCGTATCGCTCGATCAGCTCATCGCTGCCCGTTCGGCGGTCGCCGCGGTGGCGATCAGCGATGTGGTCGGCGAATACGTCGTCGCCCTGCTGCGGGCCACGCGGGCGCACCCTCAGGTCCGTCTCGGCGCATCGACCCGCGCCGGTGTGGCGCTCGTCGCCCTCGCCCGCGCCCGCGCCGTGATGCGTGGGCGATCGTTCGTGACCCCCGACGACGTGGTGGCGGTCGCCGTGGCTGCGCTCGCCCACCGCCTCGCCGGAGCGCACGCATCGGTCGATGACGGCCGCCGGATCGTCGAGGAGTGCCTCGCTCAGGTCGCGCCCCCATCGATCTGACCACGAGAACCGGGCACGGCTGGATGAGCGACGAATCGGAACCCGCACCGCGGCGACGGCGGCGTTCGAGTTCGGTGGGACCACGTCGCTGCGTTCCTGCCGGCTGGGCGCCGGGCACCGCCATCCTCGTCGGCGCCTGGTGCGTCGGTGCGGTCATCGCCCGGCTCACCGGCGCGCCGGCCGTCATCCTCATCCTCGGCGCGACCGCCGTGGCGCTCGGACTCGAGGCGATCGCCGGTTGGTGGGGCTGCCGTCGGATTCCTGCGCTCGACGTCGAGCTCCAGCCACTCGTCACCGTGGGCGTAGCGAGCCGCGCTGCCATCGTGCTCACCGAAGCCGGTCGGGCCAGCCGCCGCCGGACGCGCACCGTCCATCCGATGCGCGTCGTCGTGCGCGACACGCGCGATGGCGCCACCACCGTCGTCGCCGAGGGAGCGCTCGCAACACGACATGGCCGGAGGACAGAGCTCATCGCCACGTTCACGACCGCCGGTCGCGTCGAGCGGCTGGCCGCCGATGTCGAGGTGTTCGGGCCTGCCGGACTGTTCGCCTGGCGCCGCTCGACCGAGATCGCGGACCTCGACGTGCTCGTCGCGCCCGTCGCCGAAGGTCCGGCGCTCGACGTCGATCGGAACGCGACCACTTCGATCGGAACGA
>CAZQCP010000002.1:20905-84236 GCA_964592115.1 uncultured Ilumatobacteraceae bacterium | reverse complement strand
CCGACATCCTCCCGAACGAGCTGGAGCACGCTGTCGTCGTCGAGATCGAGGACGAGAGCGCCACGTCGCTTGGCGATGGAGCGCAGCAACGTGGACTTACCGGAGCCGCGCGGGCCTTCGAGCAGGATCGCCGGCTCCTCGTCGAGCAGGTCGTCGACGAACGGTTCTGCCCACCGCTGCACGTGCTCGATCGTGGGGATCACGCCGGCCACCCTAGTCTGAGTTGAAGAATCGTCCCGCCTTTACTTGCATGATCGTCCCGCACGTAACTACAAGATCGTCCACCCGTGTCCCGGCAGACGCAATCGACCCCGCCAAGAGAGCGGACAAGCACTGGCGCCACCAGGGCACACAGCCCACGACCACCCCTTCGGCTTGCCGCCGGAAGCACACCCACGTCCCGTAGTTGCTCCCGATGGAACTCCCGGACTTGCTCCCGATTTCTGCCGACATGCTTATGGGTCGGGAGGGCGAGCCGCCGATGCGTCGTCGAGGGCGGCGAGCACGCGGTTCAGCCAGCGCTGACGTGTAGTGAGCTGCCAGTGCTCGACGTCCTCGTCGTCCGAGTCTGACTGCACGATCAGGCCACGATCGATGGCATCGACGGTGACGTCGACGCCCTCCGCACGGAGACGGTCGGCGACCGTTCGCAGTTCGTCGAGGCCGAGATCGCTCGATACCGACACCACGCTGTTCCACCAGCGCCACCGGTCCCAGGCCACAGCCACCACCAACGCAGCCCCAGCACCTCCCAGCGCGCCGACAGCGACCGGACGGCCGAGAGCGAGCGCCACCACGCCGCCGACCACGGCCGGCGGAGCCAGGAGCGCCGACCATCCAACGACGTTCAGCTCCATCATCCGGAACGGGCCGCCGCGGACCTCGCGCAAGATCGAGAAGGCAGACGAGCGCCGCAGACGGACCGGGCCGGGCCCGTATTCGAACCAACCACCGCTGCTGCGCACGCCGCCCATCGTCCCACGCCGGGCGGCCCGGCGACGCCTGCGAATCGTGCACACCGTCCCGGTGATTATCTGTGGAGTCTCCCGTATTGCAGCAGATGCAAGTTCCCGGGCGTTGGGGTTCTCGACCTGGTGGGCGTGCTGATCGCGTGGGCAGAGTCGGCTTGCGCGGATGCTCGGGTTACCTTCTTGTCTGATCCGTTGCTGCTGGGCTTGGTTGGCATCCCTTATCTGATGCAAGAATCGTGGGATTGACGACAGGGCTCGGAGGGCGGTGCGGGTGGCGTGAAACAGTTCGACATTGTCGGCGCGGCGCATCTGGCGGTGGTGTCCGGTACATCGCTGTTGCGACCCGACGCTCAGGTGTTCGACGCCATGTTGGAAGGATGGGGGCGTCAGCAGGCGAGCCGGCAGCTGGCGCCGGCGACGATCAGCGGAACGCGTGCCGTGGTGCGCCGGTTCCAGGGACACAACGGCGAGTATCCGTGGTCGTGGATGCCGTCACATCTGGAGGAGTGGACGAGCGACCTCCGTTCGGTGCACGGCCTGGCGCACTCGACGGTGCGGGTCTATCAGCAGACGATCCGGATGTTCCTTCGCTACGTGTGCGACCCGGTGTATGGCTGGGAGCGGGAGTGCGAGTTGCGGTTCGGGTCGCATCCGGTGCAGATCTGCCATGCCTGGAACACCGCGGCGCATCGGGCCGACGGTGAGCACCGACCGACCCGGCGGGGGTTCACCCGCGCCGAGTTGCAGCGCCTGTTCGACGCGGCGGATGACCTCGTAGAGATTGCGCGCCGGTCGGGCCGCAAGGGTCTCGCCGCCGCGTATCGGGACGCGGCGTTGTTGAAGACGACGTACGCTTTCGGGTTACGCCGCCGGGAGGTGGTCCGGTTGGAGGTGCACGACTTCGCTCGCAACCCGCGGGCTGCAGAGTTCGGCGAGTTCGGGGTGTGCAATGTGCGCTTCGGCAGAGCGAGGCCGGGCAGCCCGCCCAAGCCCCGCGGGGTGCTCACCGTGATGCCATGGTCGGTCGAGGTCCTCGAGGAGTGGGTGAGCGAGGTGTGGCCGCTGTGCCGGCGCGATAGCTCGGCGTTGTGGCCCTCGGAGCTGGGCGAGCGGATCAGCGACACGCGGTTCAACGCCGTGTTCGCTCGTGCCCGGGAGCACGCGGGGCTGCCGGAGGGAATGGGGCCGCACTGCCTGCGTCACTCGTATGTGACGCACTTGATCGAGGACGGCTATGACCAGTTGTTCGTGCAACAACAGGTCGGCCACGAGCACGCCTCAACCACGTCGATCTACACATCGGTGGCGTCGGACTACAAGACCAGGGTCCTGCGCGCTGCGCTCGACAAGGTCCTCCTCGACGCGAAGGCAGGCCGACCGTGACCACGAAGAAGGTGGGCTACGACTGGCTGCTGCGGGAGCGGATGGCCGAGCGAGGCATGTGGAAGACGACCGAGCTCGCACCACTGCTCGCCGAACGCGGGATCGAGCTGTCGGCGGCACAGATCTATCGGCTCGTCACCCACACGCCCGAACGGCTGTCACTCGTCGTGCTCGCCGCGCTGTGCGACATCTTGGACTGCGGCCCCGGCGACTTGATCGTCCCGCGCGTCGTCGAGGCGTTGACCGGCCAGCGTGCCGTGGGTGCCGACCTCGCTGATGTCACCGAGCTGCGCCGCCTGCGGCCTCCTCGCCGGGCGCGCATCGACCCCGGCCAGACATGACCCGCCGGGCACGACCGGGCGAGTGCTCCAGGTGCACGCAGGTTCGCTCCATCGGCCGGTCGTTGCCTGGCGGCGCCGTGTGCCCCTCGTGTTACCGGCGCGCGCTTGCCACGGTCGGCCAGTGCGCGCTGTGTGCGCAGCGTCGGGTCCTGCCCGATCACACTGGCGACGGCGACGGCGTGTGCGCGCCGTGCGCTGGCATCGACGAGTTCGGCTGCGCGACCTGTGGCGCCGGCGACCAGGCGATGCTCAATACGCGAATCTGCGTGCAATGCGACACCCGCCGACGCCTCCTCGATGCGCTCTGTCCTGACGGTGAGCCCGACCGACCCGCCGAGACACTCATCGACGTGCTGGTGTCGCACAACCCACGTCTGGTGCGCCAATGGCTGAGCACCAAACCCGAACGCATCGCGCTGCTGCAGGCGATCGCCACCGGCGCCAAACCCCTCACCCACGCCACCCTCGACGAGCTCGCCGCCGTTGAGAACGTCGAGCACCTCCGCAAACTCCTGATCGCGGGCGGCCTGCTCCCCGTTATCGACCACGACCTCGCCGCGTTCGACCGCTGGACCACCAGCTTCCTCGCGGGCATCGACAGCGACACCGACCGCAGCACACTCGCCACCTACATCTCCTGGCACCACCGCCGCCGGCTCGTCCGCATGATCAGCCTGGGCACGCTGCGCCCATTCTCCACTCGCGGCGCCCGATTGCAGACCCGCGTCGCCGCCCGGTTCCTCGACTGGCTCACCAGCCGCGGCAGCACCCTCGAGCGCTGCCAGCAGTCCGACATCGATGAATGGTTCGCCGCCGGCCCGACCACGCGCAGACAATCCCTCAGCTTCCTCGTGTGGGCCCGTGACAGCCGGCTCTGCAACCGCCAACTCCGTTTCCCGAACTTCAAGCCCGCCACACCCACCGGCATGCCCCGCACCAATCGAGTCGCGCTGATCAGAAGGCTGCTCACCGACGACGCAGTCCGCCTCGGCGACCGGGTCGCCGGGCTCCTCGTCGCCGTCTACGCCCAACCCGTCAGCCGCCTCTGCCACATCCGCGTCGAAGACATCGACCTCGCGGCAGAGCCTTCGAGCGTGCTGATCCACGGCACCCTCCTCGAGCTTGACAGCGACACCGCCGGCCTCGTCCAGCGCCTCATCGACAACCATCATGGCGACGGGCGCACCGAGTGGCTGTTCCCCGGCAAGCACCCGAGCCGACCTGTCGCGGCCAAGACACTCATCGAGCGACTGAACCGCATCGGTGTCACCCGCGACGCCCGCGTCGCCGCCTTCCACGACCTCGCCGTCCAGATCCCCAGCCCTGTGCTCGCCGCACTGATCGGCTACAACCCCAACTTCCTCGCCGAACGAGCCACCGCGCTCGGCGTCCCCTGGCAGACCTACCCGACGCTTCGCCCTCCGAGCTGACGGTGTCACTGCGCATGGCTCGCGCCGCCGGACGGAACCAAACCGGGGTCTCGCACGCCAGACCAGACATGACCGCGATCGAACCGACGACCCATCCTCCTCCCGACCGGGTGGAGCAGCGGCGAACCTTCATCGACGTCTACAACGATCGCTACCGGCCGATGGTCCAGGTCGCCCGGCTCACCACCGGCTCCAACACGCTCGCGGAAGAACTCGTGCAAGACGCGTTCGCTGACCTCTACCGGCGCTTCGAGACCCTGAACAACCCTGACGCCTACCTGCACCGGGCGGTCCTAAGCCGCTGCACCTCATGGGTCCGACGTCGTATCACCGAGCGCCGCTACCACGAACGCCATCCACCCGAACCAGCCACATGGACCGATCCCGACACCATCACGGTGATCGACGCCATCAGCCGGCTCCCCGCCCGCCAACGCGCAGCGATCGTGCTGCGATTCCTCGCTGACTGGTCCGAAGCCGACATCGCCCACGCCCTCGCCTGCCGACCCGGCACCGTCAAGTCCCTGTTGTCCCGCGCCCGCACCCAACTCGCCAAGGAACTCACCGATGAACACTGACCTCGACACCCACCTCGCCAACGCCCTCACCGACGCCGCCAACACGACGACCGTGTCCGACGACGCAATCGCCAGCATCCTCCAACGCGCCAACCTCAACGACCGCCCCAACCGCAAGCGACGGATCGTGATCGCCACCGTCACAGCCCTCGGAGTCACCGCAGGAGCCGGCGCTGCCTACGCCGTCGTTCAGGACCGGCTCAACGATGATCAGGCACAGACCATCGAACAGATCGCGACCTGTGACCTCGACGCCGAGACCGCCCGCATGGTCGCAACCACCGAGACCAATAGCCGTATCGTCGACTACTGGATCGTCGACAGCCCCGCAGGACACGGCGACTTCCTCTTCGAGCGCAACAGCACGGGCGGAGGCGGAGGATGCTCCTCAGAACAGACACGCCAGCAAGCACACCCCACGCTCCCGTGGGCGAACTACCTCATCGACACCCTCCCCGACGCCACCGGTCTCTTCTGGTTCTACGGCCAAGCACCCGCCGGAACCGCCAGCGTCCAGATCGTCATGAGCACGGGAACCCTTCAGGCGCCGGTCGCCGCCGACGGCTACTTCGTCGCACTCGTCGAACTCCCCTTCAACAACGACGACCAGTTCGAACGAGTCGACGCACTGTCCTCCGACGGCACCATCATCGCCACCGGCGGCCTCAGCTGACCTAGACGTCGGTCGGCGCCCCGCCATCCCGCCGGGCGCCGACCTCGCCCACCTCAATCCGGGAACGCACGAAACGAGACTCCACCGGCGTGGACGACGGTGGCTCACTCTCGATGACGCGTGCGCATCGCGCGCGGTCGAGCGAGCCGACGACACGCATGACAGGTGCCACGACCTGTCGCAGATCGCGGCACAGCGGGGTGCGTACAGAGACATGCACGCCGACTCGACATCCGTCCGTTCCACGGGACACCTGGACGACGCGTCCGCTGGCGCGTCGTCGACAAGCCCGGCAGCTTCGAGCGCGGGCACGTCGACAGGCTCGGCACGCACCCTACGGTCCACCCAGCGTCAGTCGATCGTCGGCGCCCGTTCGGGGACCGTGCTCGATCCGAAGCTCGTGGCCGAGCTCCTGGCGGTCGCTGCTCGCACCAACATCGCCCAGCGTGTCCTGAGGATCCTCGAGGGGGTCGACACCGATGCTGAAGCGCAGCTCACTCGCCGCGCGCCGGGGTGGGACGGCAGGGGCTACAGCGAGCTGACGAACTCGGGCCCACGCGACGAGCAAGCGGCGGCGCTGACCGCAGACTAGAGCAGGCGACGTGTTCGGGGCAGAGGCGGGCGGCCCCGACACTCGTGCGGCGACCTCTTAGCCAACCCAGCCGAGCCAGTAGAGGATGCCACCGCCAATCACTGTGGCGACCACGCCCGCCAGAACACCAGCGACCCATCCTGGAACTGAGAAGCCTTCGATCCTCACCCGCTGTCTCTTGGGTGGGTCATCGACGAGGCTCTCGTACGCACCGATCGCCTGATTCGTCATCGTGTCCAGCAAGCTTGCGTCGTACATCGGGTCGTCCTTGAGGATCGTCTCCCAGGTCGACGCGGGATTGATCGGGTACTGATCCCAGGTTCCACGAGGCTTGTACGAGATGCTTGCTCCGACGGCGTCGAAGGAACGCGCAGCGGCGGCGACGAGGCGGTCCGCTTTCGACTTTGCGGCGTGCCATTCCTGCTCACGGCCGGGCTTCGGTCGGACCGCCTGTCGACCGAACCCGTCATCGGCGAAGTCGGTCAGTCTGAGCACCTCCCCCACGGCACTATGGAAGTCGACGAGCGCCTTCATCCGGCGCTCGGCTTCGGCTCGCTTCATCGACACGAACGCCACGTCACCGAGCCGTGTCGGCGACGGGAAGGCAGGGGACCCAGCTCGCGCAGTCGAACGTTCCACCGAGACAAGCGAGTTTCCCTGACCGCTGAATGTCCAGGTGATTCACAATGCCGGAGGCCCCGACGCCACCAGGGTGAGCGTCACGATGGCCCACGATTCGCTGGCCGCCAGCGGGCGGTCTCCGGTGCCCACTCACGACAGCCTGGAGCGCGCCCGGTGGTACCGTTCGAGCGGAGCCTCTCAGTGCGGCGGTGAATACCGGTCGAACGAACTCGCCGACAACACGACCTCGAAGTTCTTGAAGTAGGCCAGCTCACCCGAGTATCAGGCAGTGGGGACGCGGAGGTGATCCGTCGGCAGACTGACGGGATGGATCGACCGCTCGCGTTGCCTGCCGGACTCGTGCACGCCCGTACGACCGACGTGTTCGACGAGGTGAACCATCCCGCCGGACTCCGTCGTGCCCACCGTGTGGCCGACGGCGTCTGGGGTCGGCTCGTCGTCCACAGCGGAACGCTGACGTTCACGTTCGAGGACGAGCCTGCCGAGCCGTTGACGGTCGGCCCCGGCGGCGATGTCGTCATCCCGCCAGCAAGACTGCACCACATCGAGATCGACGGCCCGGTCACGTTCGTCGTGGAGTTCCACCGCCAGCCGGCCGCCGACGAGGTGCCGTCCGGCAACGAGAGCACCGGCCTCGACCCCTGACAGCCGATCCGGGTCGGATTCCTCCTCGAGTCGCCAGGAGTTCGGAACCAGATCGTTGGCGGGCGCGCCGCGGTGGCTCCCGGGCTAGCGTCGCCGCTGTGCTCGATCCTGATGCGCTCGGCCAAGCGGTGCTGGATTTCCTCGACGCCAGCCACTTGGCCACGTTGACGACCTTGCGGGCCGACGGCTCGCCGCATGTGGTGGCGGTCGGGTTCACGTACTCGGTCGCCGAGCGGCTGGTCCGGGTGATCACGTTCGCCGGCTCGGTCAAAGCCTGCAACGCAGCACGCAACGGCCGCGCCGCGGTGTGCCAGGTCGACGGCGGCCGATGGCTCACGTTGGAAGGCGTCGCCGAGGTCAGTAGCGACGCCACCCGAGTCGCCACGGCGGTCGAGATGTACGCCGCCCGCTACCGCCAGCCAGGCGAGCGCCCCGATCGCGTCGTGATCGAGATCGCGATCGACCGAATCCTCGGCCGCGCCTGACTCGCTCGCCGTCCCTTGGGTCCGTGTGGCCTGGTCCGGATGAATACCGTGGGCGCGATGTCGCCCGAAGATCTGCGCGCCGAGGTTGCGACGAGAACGTGGTTCCACACGATCGACCTCGGCAACGGGGTGCTCACACCGGGCCAGAAGGACACGCCATCCGAAGTCGCCCACTTCCGCATTCCCGTCGACCTCACCGGCCGCACCGTGCTGGACATCGGCGCGTACGACGGCTTCTACTCGTTCGAGGCAGAACGTCGCGGCGCGAGCCGAGTCGTGGCTGCCGACGACTGGTCGTGGAACTGGCCGGGTTCGGATGCTCGCCGTAACTTCGACCTCGCGCACACGGTGCTCGGCAGCGCGGTCGAGCCGATCGTGGTGAGCGTCGAGGAGCTCACTCCCGAACGCGTCGGCGGCACGTTCGACATCGTGTTGTTCCTCGGTGTCCTCTACCACGCCCCTGACCCACTTGGATACCTCCGCCGGGTCCGGTCGGTCACCGGTGGCATGGCGATCATCGAGACGGTCACCGACCTGATGGACATCCCGGTGCCGGCCGCTGCCTACTACCCCGATGCCCGCTTCAACCAGGACGGCAGCAACCACTTCGGACCGAACGCGCTCGCCGTCGAGGGCATGCTGCTCGACGCCGGCTTCTCCCGCGTCGAGGCGTTCGCACCGTGGACCACGCAGCTCGACTGGGCACTGCACCAGCAGCGCGGCGTCCGCGGGCGTCTGGATCGAGCGCTGGCCAAGATCACCCGCCGCGCCCGCACCGGCCGCACCGTCTTCTACGCGTTCCCCTGATCGGTCGGCGCGCGTACGCTCGCTGACATGCCGATCCACCTGCGTGCCGAACCAGGCGACTATGCGCCGAACGTCCTGTGTCCTGGCGACCCGGTCCGGGCGACGTACATCGCCGAGACGTTCTTCGACCCCGGCTTCCGGCAGGTCAACACCGAACGCGGGATGCTCGGCTACACCGGCACGTTCGAGGGTTCGCCGATCAGCGTCCAGGCAACGGGGATGGGGTGCCCGAGCGCTGGCATCGTGTTCGAAGAGCTCGTCCAGCTCGGTGCGACCCGTCTGATCCGGGTCGGTACGTGCGGCGGACTCGGCGCATCGATCTCGATGGGCGACACGGTCGTGGCCGTGTCCGCGTCGGCCGACGACCAGACGCCACTGCGCTACGCGGCGATGGAGGGGTACGCGCCGACGGCGACGTTCACGCTCGCCGAGACGGCGGCGCGCCTCGCCCGCGACGGCTCGGCAGGCGCGGTACACGTGGGGTCGGTCGTGACCTCCGGCCTCTTCTACGACCCGGACCCCGGTACGTTCGCCCGCTGGAAGCGGCTCGGTCACCTCGGCGTCGAGATGGAAGCGGCGATGATGTACACGATCGCGGCGGTCAAGAACATCGAGGCGCTGGCGATCATGACCGTCAGCGACGTGCTCGGTGATGACGGCACCTCCGTGCGCATCAGCGACGAGGATCTGCGCGCCGGAGTGGACCAGATGATGCGCATCGGTTGCCGGGTCGCCGTGTCATGATGCGCAGCGTCACCCGCTGCAACCGCGGCTGTGACACAGCACACAGGAACTGCACGGCACCCAGGAGCGTCCGATCTACATGACCCCCATGACCTCTTCTCGCACCGTCGTCGTCGCGATCGCCGCCGTCGCCGCGCTCGCTCTGTCCGCTTGCGGCAGCGACGGCTCCGACGCCGCCCGCGACACGGATGGCGACACTGGCGGCGACGCCTCCCCGACCGCCGACGATCTCGATGGACGCGCCTTCGAGTCGACCGACGTCACCGGCTACGAGCTCGTCGACGGTACGACGATCGCCCTCACGTTCGACGACGACCGGATGTCGGTCAACGCCGGCTGCAACACCCTGATGGGTGGCTACAGCATCGACGACGGATCGCTGATCGCCGATGAGCTGGCGATGACGATGATGGCCTGCGACGAACCGCTGATGGCCCAGGACACCTGGCTCAACGAGTTCCTGTCGTCTGCGCCCCAGGTGGGCCTCGACGACGAGACGCTCACGTTGACGGGCGAGGAGGCCACGCTGACGTTCTCCGAGATCGCCGACGCGGAGCTCGAGGGCACGACGTGGACCGTCGTCGGGATCATCGACGGTGACAGCGTGTCATCCGTGCCGGAGGGCGCGGCATCGTTCGTCATCACCGACGGGACGATCGCCCTCAGCCCGGGTTGCAACACCGGCGGCGGTGACGTCGAAGTCGGCGACACCACGCTCACGTTCGGCCCCCTCGTCACCACGATGATGGCGTGCACCGACGACGCGCTCACCGAGCTCGAGACCGCCGTGCTGACCGTGCTCGACGGCGAGGTCGAGTACCAGATCGACGGCAACTCGCTGGTGATCACCGCGCCGAGCGGCGCCGGCCTCCAGCTCAGCGCCGACTGACGGCCGCACCGCGCCCCGATTGCATCCGGGGTCAGACACCACATGCAACCGCGCACCAGCGCCAGGCGGGCCAACACCATGCGTGCCGTTGCATGTGGTGTCTGACCCCGGATGCAATCGAGCGAGCGCTGTCAGCCTCCTGGGAAGCCGGGCACGCCCTCGTCGAGCTGCACGCCGGCGCTGTTCAAGAAGCCCGACACCAACCGGTAGAAGCCGGCGAGCACGAGCAGCTCGACGAGCTCGGAGTCCGACCACCGCGCCGAGAGGGCACTCCACGTGGCGTCGCTCACGCAGTCGTCGGCGGCGAGATCATCAGCCAGGCCGATCAACGCCCGGTCGTCGGCGCTCCAGCCGTGGGCCTCCGGATCGGCGGTGAGCGCTGTGATCTCGTCGTCGGTGAGCCCGCTGCGCTTGCCGATGATCGTGTGCTGACCGAACTCGTACACGGCCTGCGCGTTCCAACCGACACGCAAGATGACGATCTCCCGCTCGCGTTCCGGCAGCAGACCCTTGTTGAGCAGGAACCCGCCGAGCAGGTTGAAGCGCTTCAGCAACTTCGGGTGGCGCCCGAGCACACCGAAGATGTTCAGCGGCGTGCCGTCATGGGTCAGCGCGCCGGCGAGGATCTCGGCCAGCTCGCCGTCGATGTCTTCGGCTGCGACAGGATCGATGCGTGGCGCGTCTGGGCGGACGCTCACGACGTCACCAGTCCTGGGAAGTCGCTCGAGCGGTGGCATTGGTTGGTCATGGTTCCGATCCCTTCGATCGTGGTGGTGATCACGTCGCCGTCGGTGAGATAGCGGCCCTGGGCAAATCCGACGCCGGCAGGTGTGCCGGTGAAGATGAGATCGCCGGGCACGAGCGTCGTGATGTGCGAGAGGTAGCTGACGAGCGTCGGGACGTCGAAGATCATGTCGGCGATCGGCCCGTCCTGACGGACCTCGCCGTTGACCGCTGTCACGATGCGCAGCGCCGCGGGGTCGGCGAGCTCGTCGACGGACACGACGAGCGGTCCGGTCGGGCCGTACGTGTCGAACGACTTGCCGAGGTCGAAGTGTGGCGGGTTCGACGAGCGCTGCACCCGACGGTCGGACACGTCCTGGCCGATCGTCAGTCCGGCGACATGGTCCCATGCGTCGGCGCGAGCGATGTCCTTGCCGCCGGGACCGATCACGACCACAAGCTCTCCTTCGTAGTCGCAGCGCTCACCGCGCAGCTCGACGGTCGCCGTCGGCCCGACGATGCACGACGGGAACTTGGTGAACACGAGCGGTACATCGGGAGCAACGACGCCACCCTCGCTGGCGTGGTCGTGGTAGTTGAGACCGATCCCGAACACCTTCTGCGGTCGGGGCACCGGTGGACCGACGTCGGCGCCATCGAGCGTGCCGGTCGGCGTGGCGGCATCGAGGCCGGCGGCGAGCGCCCGCAGCGCTGCCAGGTCGGCGAGTGCGTCCATCGGGTCGGGTCCGAGCCCGCCGCCGCTGAGATCGGCGACGTCGTGGTACACGGCCTGGTCGCCGGCACCCGAGACGAGGGCGGCACGACCGGCGACGTTGGCGAGACGGAATCCCATCTCCCGATCCTGCCAGCTCGGCGGCTGTGGAAAAGAAGCAACGGCTGGGGCCCGTCCCCAACCGTTGCTTCTTTTCCACAGCGTTAGCCTGACGAGGTGGATGTCGTCACGGTGCCGTTGCTCGACCTCGACGACCAGTTCGCCCGCGAGCTGCCCGAGCTCGGCGTCGAGCGCCCGCCACAGCCGGGCAGCAACCCGGCGCTCGTGTACCTCAACGAGGAGCTGACCCGCGACCTCGGCCTCGACGCCGACGCATTGCGCAACCCGGCAGGCGTCGACGTGTTGGCAGGCAACGACTCCCCCGCCGGTGCCCGCCCGGTCGCCCAGGCGTACGCCGGGCACCAGTTCGGTGGCTACTCACCGCGGCTCGGAGACGGGCGCGCACTGCTGCTCGGCGAGCTGACCACCCCCGACGGCTCGACGTTCGACCTGCACCTCAAGGGTTCTGGCCGGACGCCGTTCGCTCGTGGTGGTGACGGGCGAGCCGCACTCGGCCCGATGCTGCGCGAGCTCGTGATCAGCGAGGCCATGCATGCCCTCGGCATCCCCACCACCCGTTCCCTCGCCGTGACCACCACCGGCGACTCGATCGTACGCGAGGTCGACGGCCGCGTGCGTGAGGTCCCCAGCGCGGTGCTCGCCCGCGTCGCTGCCAGCCACCTCCGCGTCGGCACGTTCCAATACGTCGCGGCGAGCGGCGACACCGAGCTGCTCCGCCGGCTCGTCGACCACGCCATCTCCCGCCACGTACCCGACGCGCCCGCCGACGCATCGGTCGCCGAGCGTGCCGTCGCGCTGTACGACCACGTCATCGAGGTGCAGGCCGATCTCATCGCCCGCTGGATGCACGTCGGGTTCATCCACGGCGTGATGAACACCGACAACATGACGATCTCGGGCGAAACGATCGACTACGGGCCATGCGCGTTCATGGACACCTACGACCCGGCAACCGTGTACAGCTCGATCGACCACGGCGGCCGGTACGCCTACGGCAACCAACCGGCGATCGCGACATGGAACCTCGCACGTCTCGGTGAGACATTGCTGCCGCTGCTCGACGCCGACGCCGACGCCGCCGTCGGCATCGCCACCGAGCGGTTGTCGCGATTCCCAGAGCGCTTCCAGCACCGCTGGCTCGCCGGCATGTGCGCCAAGCTCGGCATCGCCGCCGATGCACCCGATGCGGATGATGTCGTCCGCGACCTGCTCGGGCTGATGCAACGCCAACGCTGCGACTACACCTCGACGTTGCGGTCGCTGTCGAGCGTCGTACGCGGCGTGCCGAACACCGCACGAGACCAGTTCGACGACCCGCCCGAGTTCGATGCCTGGATCGAACGGTGGCTGCCACTCGTGCAGCCCGACGCCGCGGACGAGATGGATGCGGCCAACCCCGTCGTCATCCCCCGCAACCACCTCGTCGAAGCGGCCCTCACCGCAGCGACCGACGGCGATCTCGCCCCACTCCACGCGCTCCTCGACGCGGTCCGGACACCGTTCACCGCACGCCCCGGCTTCGAGCGCTACGCCGAGCCGGCACCTGCCGACTTCGCCGACGGATTCCGGACGTTCTGCGGAACCTGATCCGGCCGCGCTTCCTGGCGGCGACGGTGACGGTGACGGTGATCAGAGGGCGTCATGCTCGGGCGCCCGCAGCGTGTTCGCAGCGGAACGAGTGTCGGAGGAGCGGACGGGCGACGAGCTCGTCGACGAGACCGCGATCGCGGAGGCGAGCAACCTCCTCGATGATCGATGCGATGGTGGTCGCCTCGATGCGCGCCGGGATGCACACGCGATGCGCATGTCGGCCTTGGCATCGACGAGTTCGCCGATGTGGTCGCCGGTCTCCGTCTGCGGGGTGAGATCCTGTGGGGTGAGATCGCCGACGATGGTCATCCGTCGAGTCCGGCGAGAGAGAAGAACTCGGCGCGGGATCGGGGGTCGTCACGCAGGAGTCCGTGCAGTGCGGAGGTGATGGTCGTCGACCCGGCGGCTCTCACCCCGCGCAGCGACATGCAGAGGTGTTCTGCTTCGAGCACGACGCCGACGCCCTTCGGAGCGAGCTGCTCCTGGAGCCAGTCGGCGACCTGCTTGGTCAGACGTTCCTGGACTTGAAGGTCACGAGCGAACAGCTCGACGACGCGTGCCAGCTTGGAGAGCCCGAGGATGCGGTCGCCGGGGAGGTAGCCGATGTGAGCCACACCCGTGAAGGGCAACATGTGGTGCTCGCACAAGGAGTGGAAGGGGATGTCGCGGGCGACGACGAGCTCGTCGTAGCCCTCGTCGTTGGGGAACGTGGTCAGGTTGAACGGTCTGGGGGTGAGCATCTCGGCGTACGCGTGGGCGACCCGGCGGGGGGTGTCGCCGGTGTGCTCGCCGGTGGTGCCCTTCCCGAGCGCGACGAGCAGGTCGGCCACGGCACGTTCGGCGAGGTCGAGGTCGATGTCGACGCTGCCCCGGAGCAGGTGCAATTCCGAGACGGGATGGTCAAGGGTCGGTTCGGCAATGGTCACGCCGCGTGTCCTCCGTAGGTGCTGACCGGAACCGCGGCGCGGTCCTCGTGGGTGTGCAGGGACAGAAATCGTTCTGGATGGGGTCGCCGGTGGCCGCCTGTGTCCAGCCATCGGTGACTCGCGGCCCGGGCACGATCGATCAGAGTGCTCGCTCGGCGGAAGTCGAGCGACGACACCGCGAGCGGGCACAGCGGGGGCATGACGACGAGGTCGACCTGGTCGTGGAACGCGACGACGTCGTGGACGAGGCGCTGCTCGATCAGCAGGGTCAGCGCATGCACGGCCGTCGCCAGCGCCGACCTTGGCGGCGCCTCGAGCGCGCACGCGGTCCCCGCCGGCAACACGACGATCCGGTCGGCGCCGAGGGCCACCGCTTGGCTGATGGGTGTGTTATCGGCGACGCCGCCGTCGAAGAGCAGGCGTCCGTCGATCTCGACCGCTGGAAGGACGGCGGGGATCGATGCGGAAGCAAGGACGGCGAGCCCGGGGTCGCCCGACGACAGGAGCACCTCGGTGCCCGACAGCACGTCGGTGGCGACCACGTGGATCGGCAGCGTGGCGTTCGCGAGGTCGTCGTAGCCGAGGTGGGTGTCGATCAGGCGGCGCAGACCGGCGGGGGCACACAGCGCCGAACGGGCACCCGCGAGCGCGAGGAGATGACGGTGCAGAGCGAGGGGGAAGACGTGATGGCGGCGCAAGCCGATCCAGATCGAGGCGAGGTCGTCGAGTGTGTCAGGCGTGAAGCCGCGACCGGCGACGTACGCCGCGTTCAAGGCGCCGGCCGACGCTCCGACCAGGAAGTCGGGTTCGATGCCACGATCTGCCAGCGCCTGCATCATCCCGACTTGCACCGCACCGAGGCTGCCACCGCCCGAAAGTACGAAGGCCGTGCTCATCGTCGTGTCTTCGTTTCTATCATAGATTAATCTCTACTTTAGAAATGGATCATTGTCAACTCGCGTCGACATGTTCCGGCGACCCGCCGCCGCTGGGACTCCTCGACGGCCGAGGCGCGCCCCACCGTGGACCTCGAACGTTCTATAGTTATCGTTACTCAGCTATAGTCTCGAGCACCGCACAGGAGGAGCTGCCGTGGCCAAGGAACCAGCCAAGGAACCAGCGACGGAGCCAGCGACATCACCGCCGGACGACGACTGCCGGGCGGTGACTTCACTCGGGGAGCCCACTCGCCGAGCCATCTACGACTATGTCGTGGGCGTGGGCGACTGGGTCGGTCGAGATCAGGCGGCGGAGGCGACGGGCCTCGAACGCGGAACGGCTGTACACCACTTGGATCGCCTCGCCACCGACGGCTTGCTCGAGGTTTCCTTCCAGCGGCTGACTGGTCGTTCGGGCCCCGGTGCAGGACGCCCGGCAAAGCTCTATCGCCGGTCGCCACGCGAGTTCGAGGTCTCGCTGCCACCGCGCGACTACGAGCTCGCCGGCAGAATGCTCGCCGAGGCGGTCGATCGGGCGAGAGCGGACGGAACCGACATCGCCGACGCCGTCGCGGCGGTCGCGCGCGACGAAGGCGAACGTGTGGGCCACTCGATCCGGGAGCGCCTGCGCGGGTCGGCCAGCGAGGGCACGCGCCGCGACGCGGTGATGAACGCGCTCGAGGCCCTCGGCTACGAGCCCAAGTCGATCGAAGGCGATTCGGTCGTCTTGAAGAACTGTCCGTTTCATCAGCTGGCCCAGACCCACACCGATCTCGTCTGCGGGATGAACCTGTGCCTGCTCGGTGCGGCGATCGAGTCGGCGGGCGCGACAGACCTCGAGGTCGGGCTGGTCCCGACGGAAGGGTTCTGCTGCGTCCGACTGCGTCCCACTGCGTGAGCGGCGCGTCACGGGCTGCACCCATCGAGCGGCGCGAAGCAGAGCAGCACGAATGCTCGTCGATCGGGTCAAATTGTGACTGCTGACGAGATCTCCGGATCGTCGAGAAGTTCGAGCACGCGCTCAGCCGGGCGGGCGACCACGGCGCGGTCACCGACGATCACGATCGGCCGTTCGATCAGGACCGGGTGCCTCACCATCGCGTCGAGGACCTCGTCGGGGGGAGCGGCACCGAGCCCGAGCTCAGCACTCACCGTTGAACCAGACGGTTGCCGTGGCGTCGGTCATTCGCTCTCCCTCGGTACGAGATCGGCGACTGGCACGTCGATGTCGCGCAGGCGCAAGATCCCGACGTTCGTGCGACTCGTGATCAGCCGCTTCAGGTCGTCCATGACGTCCCACACGTTGACGGCGAGCGCCGCCGTGACGACCCCGTCGTCGTGCCAGAAGGCGATGAACTTCCGGTCGTCGAGAGCGCCGCGCACGGTGAGTGTCTCACCGCCGTGATGGTGACCGACGTACTCGAGGCCGAGGTCGTACTGGTCCGAGAAGAAGTAGGGCAGCCGGTCGTACACGTCGTCGTTGCCAACCGCGTTGCGACCGGCCGTCACCCCTTGGTTGAGGGCATTCGCCCAATGCTCGACGCGCAGTGGCCGGTCGAAGAAGGGATGCCATGCGTTGGCGACGTCGCCTGCTGCGTAGATGCCGGCGACGTTCGTCTGCAGGTGGGAGTCGACAGCGATGCCGTTGTCGACGCGCAGCCCGATGGCGTGCTCGGCGAGCGCCGTGTTGGGCACGGCCCCGATCCCCATGACGACCACATCGGCGAGCTCGACGCGCCCGTCGTCGAGCACGACCGCCTCGACGTGCTTGCCGCCGCGGAGCTCGACGACACTGCTGCCCAGACGGAGCTCGACGCCGTGACTCACGTGGAGGTCTCGAAAGACCTCGCCGAGCTCGCCACCGAGGATGCGGTGGAGCGGGAACGGGCCGGGTTCGATCAGCACCACGTCGGCGCCCACCTGGCGGGCAGATGCGGCGACCTCGCTCCCGACCCAACCGGCGCC
This sequence comes from uncultured Ilumatobacteraceae bacterium, assembly GCA_964592115.1. Classification (GTDB taxonomy): domain Bacteria; phylum Actinomycetota; class Acidimicrobiia; order Acidimicrobiales; family Ilumatobacteraceae; genus Sva-07. The sequence goes on along the minus strand of CAZQCP010000002.1, from coordinate 67,061 downwards.
GACGACGGCGACGCGCGTCGCCGTCTTGACCGCGTCCCGGAGACGCAGGCTGTCATCGATCGTGCGGAGGTAGTGGATGCCGTCGAGGTCGGCGCCGGGACCGAGGTAACGGCGTGGCGACGCGCCGGTCGCCAGCACAGCGGTGTCGAACGAGACGACGTCACCGCCGGCGAGCTCGATGTGTCTCGAGACCGGTTCGAGCACGGTGGCGCGGTCGACGATGACCTCGATCCCGTGCTCGGCGTAGAAGTCCTCCGAGTGCACGCGCGCCGTCTCGGCGTCGGCTTCGCCACGCAAGATGCCCTTCGACAGTGGCGGCCGCTCGTATGGATTCGCGGTCTCCTCATCGACGAGGACGACTCGGCCGTCGTATCCGGCGGACCGTGCCGACTCGGCAGCCTTGGCGCCGGCAAGACTGCCGCCGACGATGACCAGTGTTCGTGTATCCGTCATGTTGCGTGCCTCGGTGAGTCGTGGCGGCGCCGGAGACGAGCACGGGATTGTGACGTACCGGACCTCCGGTTCTAAAAGGGTTCACAACCCATTTTAGAACGGATCCTGGTCTTCCGTCAAGTGTGACTGGTTTTAGGACAGTGCCGTCAGGCGCCGGGTCGGGAGCGTCCGGGCGCCACGGTGCGCGCCAGGATGCCGAGCGTGGCACGCAGGTTCGTCTCGGAGATCACCGGGAAGATCCGCTCGACCATCGGCTCGTACGCCTCGTGGATGTTCGACCAGTCGTAGTACGACGTCACGAGCGTGCCACCCTCGATCGGTTCGAGCCGGTAGCCGTAGACATGGCCGATCGGAGGCTGCATGCTCCCGTCGATCGTCCACGCGATCTCGCGATCGGGATCGAACACACTGAACACGACGGTCACGTCGTACTCACCGAGATCGAAGTCGCGGAGCGAGTCGCGATCCATGTGGACGACGAAGCGATCACCGACCGCCGCGGCAGGATCGCCCTCGGCCGACATCAACATGCCCGACGCGTCGATCTGCACGTGACCCGTCGGGCTGCGCAGCACGTCGAAGATCGTCGCCGCATCGGCAGCGACCGCCCGGTCGACCTCGATGCGGCGCGCGGCGTTGGGCGAGCCGTCCGTGGCCGCGTCGGTGGTGTCCTCGCTCACAGCGACCTCCTCAACCTTGCGGCTTGCCGTAGTCGACGCTGAACCAGCGGTTCGGCTGCAGGCGGATGCGGATCTCGTCGGTCGTCTGGTTGGCCGCCGCGTAACCCTTGCCGATCTCCTCGCCGAGGTAGCGGACGGCCATCGGCTCGACCGCCGCCTTCGTCGCGTCGGCGTCGAGCTCGTCGATCTCGATCGCTCCCTCCACCGACACGTACTTGTACGGCAACGCCTCCTGCTGGGCCACGAGCGAGCCCCGGCCCGCCCGCGCCGCGAGGCGGCCCTTCAGCGATGACGCGCTGGTCAGCACCTCGACGTCGCCGCCCGGCTCGTAGGAGTACCACACGGGCAACACCAGGGGCGGCCCATCGGCACGTTCGATGCCGAGCACCCCAACGTGCAAGCCGGCGAGGAACTCCTCGCGCTCGGCAGCGGTCATCGATTGATCACTCATCGCATCCCCCAGAATGTGCGTCGAACGGTTGCCGCAGGATACGCGCCGGGACGCCGGACCGTGCGCTCGCTAGATTCGCCGCTCGTGACCGATGCCATCCGCGCCACCGGCCTCGTCAAGCGCTATGGCGACGTGACCGCCCTCGACGGGCTCGACCTGAACGTCGCCGAGGGAACGGTGGTCGGACTGCTCGGACCGAACGGGGCCGGCAAGACCACCGCCGTGTCGATCCTCACCACCCTGCTCGAACCCGACGAGGGCGAGGCGACGATCGCCGGCATCGACCTGCGCACCGAGCCCAACGAGGTGCGGGCACGGATCGGGCTGTCGGGCCAGTACGCGGCGGTCGACGAGGTGCTGACCGGCTACGAGAACCTGGACATGATCGGCCGGCTGTACCGCCTCGGCCGCCCGCGCTCGCGCGCCCGTGCCCGTGAGCTGCTCGAACGCTTCGATCTCGTCGAAGCCGGCGACCGCCCGGTCAAGACCTACTCGGGCGGCATGCGGCGCCGGCTCGACCTCGCCGGCGCGCTGGTCGCCGAGCCGCCCGTGCTGTTTCTCGACGAGCCGACGACCGGCCTCGATCCGCGCAGCCGGATCGAGCTGTGGGCGATCATCCGTGAGCTCGTCGCCAAGGGCACGACGCTGCTGCTCACCACGCAGTACCTCGAAGAGGCCGACCAGCTCGCCGATCGGATCGTCGTGATCGACCACGGTCGCGCGATCGCCCGTGGCACCGCCCAGGAGCTCAAGGCGCAGGTCGGCGGTGAACGCCTCGCCGTGACACTCACCGACGCGGCCCAACTGGGAGCAGCGCGCGAGATCGTCTCCCGGCTGGCGATCGGTGAGGTCGAGACCGACTCGGCGACGCGGGAGCTGCTGGCACCGATCTCGGGAGGGGCGACCACGCTGATGAGCGCGCTGCGCGACCTCGACGATGCCGGCATCGTCGTCGGCGATGTGGGCCTGCGGCGCCCGACGCTCGACGACGTGTTCTTGACGCTCACCGGCCATCACACCGACGACGAACTCGGACAGGACGCATCGTGAACGCCATCGCCCACATCGCCGCGGACACGCTGGTCATCGCCAAGCGCAATGTCATCAAGATCACCCGGGTGCCCGAGGTGATGGTGTTCGTGCTGCTGTCGCCGATCATGTTCGTGCTGCTGTTCGGGTACGTGTTCGGCAACTCGATCAGCGTCGGCGAGGGCAGCGGTACCGCATACCGCGAGTTCATGATCGCCGGGATCTTCGCCCAGACGGTGATGTTCGGGGCGACGTTCACCGGCGCCGGCATCGCCGAGGACATGCAGAAGGGGATCATCGACCGGTTCCGCTCGCTGCCGATGTCCCGATCGGCCGTGCTCGCCGGACGCACGATCAGTGACGTCGTCTACAACGTGTTGTCGGTCGCGATCATGGCGCTCACTGGGTTGCTGGTCGGCTGGCGGATCCGCAACTCGTTCCTCGAAGCGGTCTTCGGGTTCTTGCTGCTCTTGCTGTTCGCCTACGCGATCTCGTGGGTCATGGCGTGGATCGCGCTGCTCGTACCGAGCGTCGAGGTGATCAACAACGCGTCGTTCATGTTCATCTTCCCGCTCAGCTTCATCGCCAACACGTTTGTTCCGGCCGAAGCTCTTCCGGGACCGTTGCAGACGTTCGCCGAATGGAACCCGGTGTCCGCGGTGACCCAGGCAGCGCGCGAGCTGTTCGGCAACATCCCGCCGGGCGCGCCCGAACCGAGCGCGTGGCCGCTGCAGAACCCGGTGATCTACACGCTGATCTGGGTCGTGCTGATCATCGTCGTGTTCGCCCCACTCGCCGTCGGCCGCTACAAGCGGCCCAAGTAGCTCGCGCGAGCGGTCAGCCGGCGATGTCGGCGAGGATGTTGAGCAGGTCGTCGGCGTGCTCCTCCTCGACACTCAAGATGTCTTCGAGCATGCGACGCGTGGTCGGGTCCTTGTCGCCGATCCAGCGGATGATCTCGCCATAGCTCTCGATGGCGATGCGCTCGGCGATCAGGTCCTCCTTCACCATCTCCAGCAGGTCGGTCGACGCGTCGTACTCGGAATGCGACCGTGAGGCGAGGCCCTCAGGATCGAAGTTCGGCTCACCCTGGAGCTGGGTGATGCGCATCGCGAGCTGGTCAGCGTGGCCCTGCTCCTCGTTGGCGTGTTGGAGGAACTCGGCGGCGACCGGCGCGGCGTTGAGCCCGCTGGCGGTGTAGTAGTGACGCTTGTAGCGCAGGACGCAGACGAGCTCGGTCGCCAGCGCCTGGTTGAGCACGTCGATCACCCGGTCGCGGTCGGCGCCGTACGACTCGGTGATCGGGCCCTGCTCGATGTTGGCGCGGGCTCGTGCCCGGAGCGTTTCGATGTCGGTGAGGAACTCGGCCATACCCAGAGTTGAGCACAGGAGGTGTCGCTGGCGACAGCCCCCGAAGTGACACCTACGTTCGCAGGGCGCGGTCCACGGCGAGGGCCTGCCGGTGGGCGGCGACGTCGTGCACACGCACGATCGCCGCACCGCGCTGCGCGGCGAAGAGGTGGGCGGCCACGCTCGCCGGATCGCTGCCATGTGGGCTGTCGAGCCCGGCCAGGATCTGAACGCTGCGCTTGCGCGACGCACCGACGAGCACCGGGTCGGGCGTCACGAGCGGCAGCGCCCTGAGCAGTGCCAGGTTGTGCTCGACGGTCTTGCCGAAGCCGATGCCGGGATCGAGTACCACGCTCGGGATCCCGGCAGCGATAGCCACGGCACGTCGCTCGCACAGCCAGGCCGTGACCTCGGCCACCACGTCGTCGTAGCGCGGGTCCCGCTGCATGTCGGTGGGTTCACCGAGCATGTGCATCACCACGACCGGCACCCGGTGGCGAGCGCACACATCCACCATCTCAGGGTCACGCAAGCCGCCGACGTCGTTGACGAGGTGCACACCCGCGGCGATCGCCGCATCGGCCACCTCGGGATGGCGGGTGTCGATGCTGACCATCGCCCGCCCGTCGGCCACGAGCGCTTCCACGACCGGCAGGACGCGAGCGAGCTCGACGCCGACCGGGACGGACGCGGCACCTGGGCGCGTCGACTCGCCGCCGACATCGATGAACGTGGCGCCATCGGCGATCAGGCGCCGCCCGTGAGCGATCCCCTCGGCAGGCGTCGCATGATCGCCGCCGTCGGAGAACGAGTCCGGGGTGACGTTGACGATCCCCATGACCGCGCACGTGGACCAGCGGAACCGCCACCCTCGCTCGACGCGTTCGACGCCCGGCACCATGCGAGGCGGCGCAGTACCCGAGCGAATCTCCCACGCCTCGTGCGACATCGGATCCGTCGGTTCAGCCGGCGTCCGCGAGCTCGAGCATCTGCACCCCGACGGGATCCGCGGCGAGACACTTGGCGAACGCGCGACGCACGAACGGATCGGCGCCGACGTCGAGTTCGAGCAGCCGGTCGGCGACCGCCTGAACGGGTTCGACGATGCTCGCCTCCCACTCGTCGTGTGCGAGTGCATGGATCGTGCGTGCCATCGCCGGGCGATCCTTCGCCTCACCCGCGCCGACGGGCGCGTACGTGCGCGTGACGACGAAGCGCGCGAGGCGGCGCTGCCATGCATCGAGGCGCGCCCAATGCTCGGTGGCGATCGCCGCGTAGAAGCTCTTGTGGGCAGACTCGTGCGCGCGGAGCCGCCGGAAGAGCGTCTCGTGGAGCGCCCGCTCGCCGCGCGCTTGCAGCATCGAGTCGATGCGCGTGTACGCCGCCATGGCCAGGTGCTCGTTCATCGCCCCGGCGACGCCCCAGATCGTGGCGATCATGTCGTGGACGGACTCCGAGCGCGCAGCCACCCGACCGAGGATGCGGTTGTGCACCGGCAGCGGCGCCTCACCGATCGGTTTCGGCTCGATCTCGAGGATCGTCATCAGCTCGGCGAGCGCGCGGGCGTGGCCGTGCTCGTCGTCGGTCCACAGCTCGAGGAACTCCTGGATCCGGGTGTCGCGTCGTGGCAGGAGCGTCTCGATGCCCGACGTGACCACCGCCGCCTCGACGCGCTGCGCATACTCGAGCGGCGCGGCGAGCGTCGCGCGGAGATCGTCGGGATCGTGGACCGTGAAGTCGATCTGGTCGAACACGAGGGGTTGCTTCGTGGCGACGTGGCGGAGGCGGTCGTCGACCGTCGTCGTCATGGCGTCATCATCGCACAGCCCAGCCACCGGCTGCAGCCCGGCCGCCGCGGTCGCCCGCCCGGCGAAAGGGGTTGCGCACAGATGGCGAATGTGTCAGGGTTGTAAACGTTCTCGACAACGATTGCAGCGGTCATTCGAGACCGTCGCAGACGGTCGGGACGGGGATCACGATGACGACCGGGGGCACCGCACAGAACGGACGCGTGACGATCGGCGACGTCGCGGCACGCGCCGGGGTGTCGATCGCCACCGTCTCACGGGTCGTCAACGGGCGCTACGGCGTCGCCTCGGCGACCGTCACCCGGGTGCAGGGGGTGATCGACGAGCTCGGCTACGAGTCGAGCCTCATCGCCTCCAGCTTGCGCAGTCAACGCACCAACGTCATCGGGATCTTGGTGTCGGGCATCGAACCGTTCAGCGCCGAACTGCTGAAGGGCGCGGCCCGAGAACTGCAGGGTTCGGGCTTCGAGCTGATCGTCTACTCCGGCGGGATGCTCGGCAAGCAGGGATGGGAGCGCCGATCGCTGTCCCGACTCGGCGGCACGCTCACCGATGGGATCATCCTCGTCACGCCGACGATCGTCGACGTCCCAGCCGTTCATCCGATCGTCGCGGTCGACCCGCACCTCGGCGGCTCGGCGATCCCGACCGTGGCGGCGCAGAACTACGAGGGCGCGCTCATCGCGACCAACCATCTGCTCGGCCTCGGTCACCGCCGCATCGGTTTCCTCGCCGGCCGCAGCGACCTCGAATCGGCGCGCAAGCGCGAGGCGGGGTACCGCTCGGCCCTGGAGGCCGCCGGCATCGCCTTCGACCCGGACCTCGTCGCCGCTGGCGAATACACCGAAGAGACGGCCGCGGCGCCCGCCCGCGCCCTGCTCCAGCTCGCCGATCGACCGACGGCGATCTTCGCCGCCAACGACCTGTCGGCGATCCAGGTGCTGCGCACCGCCGGCGAGCTCGGGCTGTCCGTGCCCGACGACGTGTCGATCGTCGGCTTCGACAACATCCCCGAGTCGGCGATGACCGAGCCGCCACTGACGACCGTCGACCAGTCGATCCAGACGCTCGGCGCTGAAGCGGTGCGAATCCTCATCGAGCGGATCGAGCGTCCGGACGGCGACACCGCGACACACCACGTGACGCTGCCCACCGCGCTGGTGACTCGCCGCTCCACCGGCCCCGCTCCGGCCAGCTCCGTCGCCGCCGGCCCCTGAGGATCATCACCGCCGATCTCCACGCATCCAGCTTCGTAAACGATTTCAATCCACATCACCACCATCACCCACAACAACACCACCACCAGCAACACACATCACCGACACGAACGCCACACCACACCTCACACACGTAGCAACAGGGGGGAACCTGATGATCCGTACACGACACACCCGACGGGCCTTGGCGCTCGTCGCCGCGCTCGGCCTTGCCGTCGCCGCTTGCGGAAGCGACGACGATGGCGGAGCCGCCGACACCGCCGACCCGGGCACCACCGACCCGGCCGATGGGGGCGGCGAGGCCGTCGAGATCGATTGGTGGCACATCCAGAACAACGACCCGGGCATGGCCGACTGGCAGAACATGGCCGATGCCTACATGGCTGAGCACCCGAACGTGAAGATCAACATCACCGTCATGGAGAACGAGGCGTTCAAGGCCGCGCTGCAGACCAACCTGCAAGCCGGCGACGTACCCGACCTGTTCCAGTCGTGGGGTGGTGGCGGCCTGCGCGACCAGGTAGCCGCCGGGCTCGTGCGTGACATCACCGACCTGTCGGGCGACGTCACGAGTCAGCTCGCCGAAGGCGCTGTCGGGCTCTACCAGGTCGACGGTCGCCAGTACGGCATCCCGTTCAACGCCGGCATGGTCGGGTTCTGGTACAACCAGGACCTCTTCGCCGAGGCCGGACTCGACGGGCCTGCCGACGACTGGGACGAGCTGCTCACCCAGGTCGAGGCGCTGAAGGACGCCGGGATCACGCCGATCGCCGTCGGCGCGGGCGACAAGTGGCCGGCGCACTTCTGGTACTCGTACCTGATGGTGCGCGAATGCGGCGCCGCGGAGATGGAGGCGATCGCCGCCGACGGCAACTTCAGCCGCGACTGCGTGATCACCGCCGGCGAGAAGCTCCTCGACCTCGTGGCGCTCGATCCGTTCCAAGCGGGCTTCCTCGGCGCCGGTTGGGATACGCCCGACGGGGAATCGGGAACCATCGCCAGCCAGGGCGCGGCGTTCGACCTGATGGGCCAGTGGGCGCCAGGCGCGTTCCGCAACCAGGCCGGTCTCGAACCGGGCGAGGAGCTCGAGTGGTCGCTCGGCTGGGCGCCGTTCCCGGCCGTCGAAGGCGGCGCCGGCGGTCCCGACGACGCCTTCGGTGGCGCCGACGGATTCGCCGTGGGCAAGGACGCCCCCGACGAGGCGGTCGACTTCCTCGGGTTCATCACGAACGCCGAGAACCAGCGCACGTGGGCGGCCAACAGCGGACTCCCGGTGAATCCGGACGCAACCGATGCGATCACCGACCCGAACATGCAGGCCGTGCTCGAGGGACTGAACAACGCGCCGTTCGTGCAGCTGTTCCTCGACCAGTACTTCACCGCCGAGATCGGTGGTCAGGTCAACGACCAGGCGGCGTTGCTGTTCGCCGGCGCGACGACCGCCCAAGACGCGGCAGCGGCGATCACCGCGACCGCCGGCGGCTGAACGCTGCCACCGCCCGCGGGTGGGAGACTGCGCCGCAGTCTCCCACCCGCGCGTCTCGGCGAGCGACATGACCGTGACCACGAACACCGCCGACACCGTCGATCCGGCCACCACCGCCGATCGCGCCGCATCCTCGACACTCGCGCCCGCCACGCGGCGCGGCCGTCGCCTCGGCCGCATGCCCTGGTGGACGGTCGTCTTGTTCCTCCTGCCGGCCCTCGCGCTCTACACGCTGTTCGTCCTCTACCCGATCGTCCAGAGCCTGCGCTACAGCCTCTACGACTGGAACGGGCTCGAACCGCTCGACGACTTCATCGGCCTCGACAACTTCCGCAGGGCGTTCAACGATCACCTCTTCGTCGACGCGTTCAAACACAACCTGACGATCGTCGTGCTCTCGCTCGTCGTGCAGATCCCGGCTGCGCTCGGCCTCGCGCTGCTCCTCAACGCCCGCATCCGCGGGCGGGCGTTCATGCGGACGATGTTCTTCGCCCCCTACGTCCTGTCCGAGGTCGTCACCGGCGTCGTGTGGCGCCAGATCCTCCGGCCTGCCGGCTTGCTGGACCAAAGCCTCGAAGCCGTCGGCGCCGAAGGCTTCATCCAGGGCTGGCTCTCCGATCCCGACGTCGTCTTGTACTCGTTGTTCCTCGTGATCTCGTGGAAGTACTTCGGATTCCACATGGTGCTGATGCTCGCCGGGTTGCAGCAGATCCCCACCGAACTGAAAGAGGCAGCGGCGATCGACGGCGCGTCGGCGTGGCAGACGTTCCGCCACGTCACGCTTCCGTTGCTCGGACCGACGATCCGCGTGTCGGTGTTCTTGTCGATCATCGGTGCGCTCCAGCTCTTCGACCTCGTGTGGGTCACGACCAAGGGCGGCCCGATCGGCGCCTCGTCGACGATGGCGACGTACCTGTACGACCAGTTCCGCAAGGGCTTGTTCGGCTACGCCAGCGCCGTCTCGATCATCATCTTCGGCCTGTCGCTCGTCGTCGCCTTGTTCTACCAACGCTTCGCGCTCCGCCGCGACCTCGAAGGAGCGGGCTTCAATGGCTGAGCACTCCGTCAGGCAGCCACGGCTGCGGCGCCGACTGACGAGCCTTGCGCTCTACGTCGTCGCCTTCTTCGTGCTCTGTGCGATCGTCATCCCACTGACGTTCTCGGCCCTCGGCGGGTTCAGGACGAACAAGCAGCTCGTCGAGTCACCGGTCGGCCTGCCGGATCCGTGGGTGTTCTCCAACTACACCGACCTGCTGGCGTCCAGTGACTTCTGGCGACAAGTGCTCAACAGCACGATCATCGCCTTGTTGACGATCGCCATCGTGCTGCCTGCTGCGTCGCTCGCCGCGTACGTGCTCGCCCGCTACGACTTCCGCGGGCGCGAGCTGGCCTACGGGCTGTTCACCCTCGGGCTGATGTTCCCGGTGGCGGTGGCGATCACGCCGCTGTTCATCGTGCTCCGCCAGATCGGGCTGCTGTCGACGCCGTGGGGTGTCGCGCTTCCGCAGGCCGCGTTCGGGCTGCCGGTGGCGATCATCGTCATGCGCCCGTTCTTCCGCGCCATCCCGGCCTCACTCCAAGACGCAGCGCGCATCGATGGCTGCGGGCCGTTCCGCTTCTACTGGCACGTGATGCTGCCGCTGTCGCGGCCGGTGCTCAGCACGATCGCCGTGATCGCCATCGTCGGGAGCTGGAACGCCTTCTTCTTGCCGTTGCTCGTGCTCGTCGATCCGAACTGGCACACGCTGCCGATCGGCGTCAACAACATCTCGACCCAGTACTCGACCGACTATGCCATGGTGCTCGCCTACACCTCGCTGTCGATGATCCCGGCGCTCATCTTCTATGCCCTCGCCGAACGCCAGATCATCGGTGGGCTCACCAGCGGCGCCGTGAAGGGCTGACATGCACCGACCAGCGAACGCTTCTGCGCACCACCGACTCCCGACCATCCCGCACCTCCCGACCATCCCGCACCCACCGACCTGTTCCGACTCCCTCCACGAATCGAGCCATGTATGACCACGACCGAACCGAGCGCCACGTATCGCGACCCTCGTGCGGGCGTCGACGATCGCGTCCGCGACCTGCTCGGTCGGATGTCGATCCGTGAGAAGGTCGCTCAGCTCGGCAGTGCGTGGATCTTCCAGCTCGCCGGAGCCGACGGGCTCGATCTCGGGCGCGGCGGTCACCTGCTCGCCGACGGCATCGGCCACGTCACCCGGCTCAGCGGTGCCAGCAACGTCACCGCCCGCGGGGCTGCCGAGCTCGCCAACGACATCCAGCAGCACCTGCGCGACTCCACGCGTCTCGGGATACCGGCGATCATCCACGAGGAGATCTGTTCAGGGCTGATGGCCCGCGAGGCGACGATCTATCCCCAAGCGCTCGGCGTGGCCGCCACCTTCCGGCCGGAGTACAACCTCGCCGTCGCCGACACGATCCGCGCCCAGATGCGGGCGATGGGAACGCACCACGGGCTGTCGCCCGTGCTCGACATCTGTCGCGATCCGCGATGGGGACGGCTCGAGGAGACCTATGGGGAAGATCCGTACCTGGTCTCGCGTATGGGCCTGGCCTTCGTCCGCGGGCTGCAAGGCGACGATCTGCGCGAGGGCGTGGTCGCCACCGCCAAGCACCTCGTCGGGTACGGGGCATCGGAGGGCGGGATGAACTGGGCGCCCGCGCACCTCGGTGAGCGCGAGTTGCGCGACGTGTACCTGCGCCCGTTCGAGCACGCCGTCCGTGAGGGCGAACTGGCGTCGGTGATGAACGGCTACCACGAGATCGACGGCATCCCGTGCGGCGCCAGCGAGTGGCTGTTCACCGAGGTGCTCCGCGGCGAGTGGGGCTTCGAGGGAACGGTCGTGTCCGACTACTTCGCCGTGCGCCAGCTCGCCGACTATCACCACGTCGCGCACGACGGCGTTCACGCGGCGACGGTCGCCCTCCGAGCGGGGATCGACGTGGAGCTTCCGGGCACCGACTGCTACGGCGACGATCTCGTCGCGGCGGTCGAGCGCGGGTTGGTGTCGTCGGACGAGCTCGACCGCTCCGTCGCGCGGGTCCTCGTCTCCAAGATCCGCCTCGGACTGTTCGAGCAGCCGTTCGTCGACGTCGGCGCGGTGACGGCTCACACCCGCACCGACGACCAACTCGACCTCGCCCGCCGGGTGGCCGCCGACAGCCTCGTGCTGTTGAAGAACGACGGCACGCTCCCGCTCGCCGCGCCACAGACCGTCGCGGTGATCGGACCGAACGCCGACAGCGCCCGCGCCCTGCTCGGTGACTACAGCTACATCGCCCACGTCGAGTCGTTGGTGGAGGTGCTGCGCAGTGGCAGCAACGTCTTCGCGATGCCCCTCGACCACGGCGCGGACGTCGACGCGCAGACATCGCTGAGCCACGTCGACACGGTCGCCGGCGCACTCGTCCGACGGTTGCCGGACTCGGCCGTGACGTGCGAGCGCGGATGCGATGTCCTCGTTCCCGACCGCTCCGGGTTCGACGCGGCAGTCGCCGCAGCAGCAGCGGCAGACATCGCCGTCGTGGTCGTCGGCGACAAGGCCGGGCTGACCGAGGACTCCACCTCGGGCGAGAGCCGCGACGTCGCGTCGCTCGACCTGCCCGGTGTGCAAGAGGACCTGGTGCTCGCCGTTGCAGCCACGGGCACGCCGGTCGTCGCCGTGATCGTCGCCGGGCGGCCGATCGGATCGCCACGTATCCACGAGGCTGCTGCCGCGGTGCTGATGGCGTGGCTGCCGGGCGAGCAGGGGGCGGCCGCGATCGCCGACGCACTGCTGGGCACGGTGAGCCCCGGCGGCAAGCTGCCGGTCAGCTTCCCCCGCAGTGTCGGCCAGGTGCCCGTGTTCTACGGCCACAAGGTGTCGGGCGGGCGATCGCATTGGAAGGGCGCGTACGTCGACGAGTCGAACAACCCGCTGTATCCGTTCGGGTTCGGCCTGTCGTATTCGACGTTCGAGGTCACCGCGGAGCCGCTCGACGGGCCGACGGTCGGCATCGACGACACGTTCACCGTCGTCGCCACGGTGACCAACACGGGTGGCCGGCGCGCCGACGAGGTCGTGCAGCTCTACTCCCGCGACCGAGTCGCGTCGATCACGAGACCCGTCGCCGAGCTCCAGGCGTTCCACCGGGCGACCCTCGATCCTGGCCAGTCGCTCCGCGTCGGCTTCGTCGTGCCGGTCGCGGCGCTGGGCTTCGCCGGCCCGGACATGGCCTACGTCGTCGAGCCCGGCGACATCGAGCTCACCATCGGCACGTCGGCGATCGACGTCGTCCCCGCCGGCCACGTGACCATCCGTGGCGACGCCCCGATCCGCGCCACCCGCGCGATGTCCACCGTCGTCGAGATCCACCCCGCCTGATCCCGTCCTTCCCGAAAAATGTCTGGATCGTGTCGCTCAGCGACACAGAACGGACATTTTTCGGGCTCGGCGGCGGGTGCTGGGGGCAGGGTCAGTCGGCGACGAGGAGGCGTTCGACGGCGGGGTTGGCGAACGTGCCGTCGGGATCGAGCTCGGCGCGCAACTCATCGAACTCGGTCATGCGGGCGTAGCGCGGACGGATGTCGGACGCCGTGAAACCGGTCAGCTTGCCCCAGTGGGGGCGCGGAGCGAACGGTGCGAGCGCCGACTCGACGACGGCCAGAGCACGCTCGACCACGGTGACATCTGGACGCCAGGTGAAGTGCAGACCGACGACATCGGCACCCGACGCCGTGCTCAACCACAAGTCGTCGGCGGCAACGGATCGGATCTCGGATACCAGCACTGCGTCGGCGAAACCGTCGGCGACGTCCGCCAGGGCGACCATCGCTTCGGTCGCATGCTGGCGGGCGACGAACAGCTCGCTCTGCAACTCGGCACCGGCGCTCGGTACGAACCCGAAGCGGAAGTGCGTCAGCCGATCCGTCGACGGGCCCGGTGCGCCGAGTTGTTCCGTGCACGACGCGGCGTCGCCGTCCACCGGATGCATCGCCACGGCGGCAGCGACCGCGCCGAGCGCCGCCGGGTCGAGCGCCGGTTCGTGAGCAACGAGCGACTTCACCCACAACTGGTCGATCTCGCCGCGCCACCTCGTGAACAGGCTGACGCTGTAGGCGGCGCCGAGGACCTCGTCGACTGCGGCGGCTGCAACGTCGAACGGGATCCCGGTCCACACGCGTTGTTCGATGTCGAATGCTGGCCGTACCCGCATCTGCAATCGGGCGACCACGCCGAGCGCTCCGAGCGACACGACGACGCCGTCCAGGCGCGGATCACCCTCACCGTCGTGGTCGAACCTCCGAGTCTTCCCGTCGGCCGTCACGAGGTCGAGGGCGACAACCGCCGACGAGAGGTTGCCGTTGGCGTCGCCGGACCCATGTGTCGCAGTTGCGATCGCGCCACCGATCGTGATGTGCGGCAACGACGGCAGGTTGTGCAACGCCGCGCCGCGCGCCGCGAGCCAGCTGCACAGGTCAGCGATCCGCACACCCGCGCCCACCCACACCGTGCCGTGGCCAAGCTCGACATCACCGTCGAGCGGGCCGATGTCGTCCAGCCCGAGGGTCGACACGAGCAGTCCATCGGTGGCCCCGAGGTCGCTGAAGCAATGCCCGGTTCCGAGGCAGTTGACGTGCCGCCCCGCCGCGCTCGCTGCGCCGACCACCACGGCGAGCTCGTCGGCCGACGTGGGCGCGGCGAAGTCGGCCGGGTCGAACGTGAGGTTGCCGGCCCAGTTCGTTCGCCGCGCGCGGTTCACCGGAGCCCGCCCACCGCGGCGCTGATCGCGTCGACGTCGTAGACGCACCCGCCCCAACACCCGCCGCTCAAGGCCTGGAGCGCGGCCCACAACCGGACATCGTCCGGCAGCGGTGGTCGCGTGGCGAGGCCGGGATGCGGGCCGCGTGCGGCCAGCACGTCGTCGTCGGCCGCGACGTCGATGCGTCCGGTCAGTCGAATCGTGTCGATGTCGATCGTGATCTCGTCGCCGTCGCGCACGGCGCCGAGGGGGCCGCCCACCGCGGCCTCCGGAGTGACGTGGCCGACGCACGGCCCGGTCGAGACGCCGGAGAACCGGCCGTCGGTGAGGAGCGGGATCAGTCCGCCGTCGTCGATGTGCTTCAGCGCCGCGGTGACCTGATAGGTCTCGGGCATCCCCACCGACGGCCCGATGCCGATCAGCACCATGATCTCGCCGGGAACGATCGTCCGTTGCTTGATCGCCGCGATGGCGTCGTCCTCGGTGGTGAACACGCGCGCCCGACCTCGACACCGGTAGTGGCCGTCGCCATCGAGCAGTTCGCTCCGGATCGCCGTGCTCTTGACCAGCGCGCCGCCGGGGGCGAGGTTGCCGGCGAGGATCGTCACCGTGCCGGGGAGCTCGCCGCCGGGCACGCGGCGGATCACGTCGTCGGGGTCGATCCCCTCGACGTCGGCGAGCCGGCCGCGCAGACGGGCGCGACGTTCGCTGCGCTCCCACCACTCCACGACGTCGGCGACCGATCGCCCACTGACGGTGAGCGCCTCCGTTCGCACGAGTCCACGTTCGGCGAGGGCGAGCATCACCTCGGCCGCCCCACCGGCGAGGAACACATGGACGGTGGCGTAGTTGCGCGGACCGTTCGGTAGCGCGTCGACGAGGCGCGGAACGGTGGCGTTGATCCGCCGCCAGTCGTCGACCGTCGGCCGATCGAGACCCGCGGCGTGAGCGATCGCGGGGACGTGGAGGAAGAGGTTCGTCGATCCCCCGACCGCGGCATGGACCGCCATCGCGTTGTGCACCGCGTCGTCGGTGACGATGTCGGCGGTCGTTGTTCCCGTGCTGGCCAGCCGGCCGAGTGCCCGCGCCGAGCGACGAGCCAGGTCGAGCCACATCGGCGATCCAGAGGGATGGAGGGCGCTGTGGGGCAGCGCCAGACCGAGCGCCTCGGCGACCACCTGTGACGTCGCCGCGGTGCCCATGAAGTGGCACCCGCCGCCCGCCGACCCGCACGCCCGACAGCCCATCGTCGCCGCATGGTCGAGGCTGATCTCGCCGCGGGCGAAGCGGGCGCCGAGCGTCTGCACCGCGGCGAGATCCTCGGCGCCGTCGGCGAGCAGGGTGACGCCGCCGGGGACGACGACCGACGGCAGGCCGGTGACGCCGGCGAGCGCCATCATCATGGCAGGGAGACCCTTGTCGCAGGTGGCGATGCCGAGCACGCCGGCGCGCGTCGGGAGCGAGCGGATGAGACGGCGCAGGACGATGGCTGCGTCGTTGCGGTATGGCAGCGAATCCGCCATCGCCGAAGTGCCGTTGCTGCGCCCATCGCACGGATCCGACACGTGGGCGGCGAACGGGATCGCCCCCATCGCCGACAGCTCGCGGGCCGCGGCGTCGACGAGCAGACCGAGCTCCCAGTGGCCCGTGTGATAACCGAGGGCGATCGGCTCGCCGTCGGCACCGCGCGACCCTCCGATCGTCGAGAGCACGAGGAACTCGCGTCCAGCGAGCCGGCGCGGGTCGAGACCCATCGCCACGTTCTGCGTCCAGCCGAACAGCTCGCCACTCGACATCGCCGCCAGCCGATCCGCATCGAGCGGCAGTGCGCCGGGTGGTCCCGCGGTCGTGGTCGCGATCTCGTACAGCGATTCGTCGCCGGAGTCGAAGATGCGGTCAGGTGGGGGCGACATCGTTCCGGTCCTCGTGATTCCCGCCCCGGACGGCGCTCCCGGTCGGTTCGACCCGGACGACGTGATTGACCAGCGTGCCGATCGGTTCGATCGTGATCCGCACCTCGTCGCCGTGGTGGAGCGTGAAGTCGTCGGGAGGGACGATGCCCGTCCCCGTCATCAAGAACACGCCGTACGGGAACTCGTTGTCGCGAAAGAGGTGCTCGACGAGTTCGTCGAACGACCGGGAGATGCGATCGATCGCGGTCGTGCCGGCGAAGGCCACGGCATCACCGCGAACGATTTCGAGAACGATTTCAGTCGTCGGCGCGAGCGGCTCGTCGGCGAGCACGAGCTTCGGTCCGAGCGCAGCGCACCCCGCGTAGACCTTCGCCTGTGGGAGGTACAGCGGGTTGGCGCCTTCGATCGATCGGCTCGACATGTCGTTGCCGATCGTGTGACCGACCACCTTGCCGGCAGCGTCGATCACGAGCACCAGCTCGGGCTCGGGTACATCCCACGTCGAGTCGCCGCGGATGCGCACGTCGCCGAGGTGGCCGGCCACACGGTGCGGTGTCGCCTTGAAGAACAGCTCCGGCCGCTCGGCTTCGTACACCATGTCGTAGAACCGGTCGGCGCCGACATCGCGCGACTCCGTCGAGCGGGCGACCCGGCTGCGCAGGTAGGTGACGCCGGCGGCCCACACCTCCTGGGAGTGGATCGGCGCCAGGATCTCCCCGCCTGTCGGCGCCTCGCTCGGGCTGCCCGTGTCGAACCAGGAGGTGGCCGTCGCGTGCACGTCGGGCGACCGGAGGAGCACGTCGAGGTCAGCGTCGAAGTCAGCGTCGAACACCTGGCGATGCGCACCGTCGCGACCGATGACCATGCCGTGGCGCGTGACGTAGATCTCGATGGACATGGAACCCCTCCCGTCGTCCACACCAGGATCGCGCATCTGCACGCGACCGTCGACGACGGTACGCGGCGTGCAGCACACTGGAGCGATGACTGCAGTCTGGCTGATCACCGGCGCGCAGGCGTCGGGCAAGTCGACCGTGGCCGACCTGCTCGCCGAACGCTTCGACCGCGGGGTGCACCTGCGCGGCGGCCAGTTCTACCGGGCGGCCGTGCGCGGCTGGACCCACGTCGGCGACCCGGACGAAGCCGAGGCGCGGCGGCTGCTCGATCTGCGCTACCGGCTGTCGGCGCTCGTCGCCGATGAGTACGCCGATGCCGGTTTCACCACCGTCGTGCAGGACAACATCTACGGTGCCGACGTCGAGCGCTGGCTCGAGACGGTGCGCGCCCGGCCGCTTCACCTCGTGGTGCTCCGGCCGCGGGTGGACATCGTCGAGGCCCGCGACGATGCGCGCCGGCGGGCGACGGGCAAGGTCGCCTACCGAGGTGGGTTCACGCCGGCCGTCAACGACGAACACGTCGCCGGCACACGCCGCGACCTCGGTCTGTGGCTCGACACGTCGGGGTTGACGCCGTTCGAGACGGTCGACGAGATCCTGCGCCGCGACATCGACGCCCGGGTGGAGTGACGAACGTGGAGTGACGCAGGTGAGATGGCGAGCCTGTGGAAGAGATGCAACGGCTGGGGCCCGTCCCCAACCGTTGCTTGGTCAGGCCGGGCGGACGGGGTCGCCGAGGGTGACGCGGTCGCGGTGAGCGACGGCGGCACGGAAGTCGTCGACGGGATAGGCGCTCGAACCGCTGCCGCCGCGGACCGAGCGGATCGAGCCGTCGGGACGCCGGTCGAACGTCAGCACCTCGCCACGCGAGCCGTAGCCGCTCGTGTCGGCGATGCGCAGCGTGTCGGCGTCGACCACGTCGAGCCTCGTCGGTGACAGCGTCGGGTCGACGAGCATCGGTGAGAGTTGGTACAACCGTCCGCCGAGCGCGGCGATGTCGTAGACACCCCACAGCGATGCGAACCGGCCACAGAACGACACCAGGTCGGTGCCGGTCTCGCCAGCCGAATCGGGCGTACTCGCGCGGGCGAGGTCGACGAGCTTCACGCCGACGGTCGCCATCCCCATCGCCGGACCGTCGATGGCGTTCGTGAACACGCAGACCGCCAGTCGCCCGACCGGGTCGAAGTACGTGCGGGTGATGTGGCCCGGGTAGCCGCCGCCGTGGCCGAGCACCCGGCGCCCGCCGATCTTCGCAATCTCGAACCCCAGCCCGTACTCCGACTCGGTGCCGTCGACCTTCCACTCACCGTGCTGCATCTGACGCTTGGCGTCGGGGCCGAGCAGCCGATCGTCGCCATCGAAGTGCGCCGACGCGTACCGGGCGAGATCGCTTGCCGTGGAATACAGGCCGGTCGCCGACGACATCGCTCCGGTGTCGATGTGGTCGATCGGGATCCGCTCGTCGGCGTAGGCGAGCGCCGTGTGCCCGGCGGCGTAGTCGTTCGCCCGCACCGGGTCGACGTCGGGGCCGGTGTCGTGCAGCCCGAGACGGCCGATCACGTGCTCGGCGACGTACTCGCGGTACGACATGCCAGTCGACCCCTCGATCATCAGCCCGAGCAGCGAGTAGCCGACGTTGGAGTACTTGAACCGTTCGTTGCGCTCGAGCACCGCGGCGCCGTCGGTCGCCACGCGCATCAACTCGCTCCGATCAGGGAACGGGCGGTCGAGCTGCCAGAAGTCGCCGTCCCAGCCGTCGCGCACGACGCCGCCAGCGTGCGACAGCAACTCGCGGATCGTCACGGCGGCGATCGGCGACGCTGCCAGCTCGTCGATCCGGTCGCCGATGGTGTCGTCGAGGCGCAGGGCGCCGCGCTCGACGAGTTGCATCACCGCGGTGGCCGTGAACGTCTTCGAGTGCGAGGCGATCCGGAACAGGTGACGATCCGTCAGCGCCACGCCCGTGGTGACGTCGGCGACGCCGTGGGCTGCCGAGAGCACGATGTGCCCGTCGTGGAGGACCGCCGCCTGGACGCCGGGAACTCGATCGGCGCGAAGACGAAACGCCAGCCAGCGGTCGAAGTATGCGCTGGCATCGACGACGTGTTGGCGGACGAGGTCGGTCACGAGTGGGGACGCTACTCCCGGACCCGACGAGGCTGGATCTCGGCCCGCTCGCCGGGTACAAGCCCGGTGACGCCCGGCCGGACGGGGGGTGCCGGCCGGGACGTCGTCACCCGAGCCGGCTTCACGAAGTCGGAGATCTCGGGCTCACTGATCTGGCTCGACGACGCGCTCGCCGCGGCGGCGTCGTCGGAATTCGCGCGCCAGGCGGTGTTCGTCGGCTTGGCGGCGGAGCATGTCGGGGCGGTCGAAGTCGTCGGGGAAGGGGAACATGGCGGGCTCCTGGGGGATCGTGGATCGTGCGATCTCGTGCGTCGATCTCGCCTCTCACGGTAAAGACGAATCAGGACAGGAACAGTCCTGATTGCGCGAGAATCTCCTTCCATGTCAACGGAGCGGCTGCTGGCGATCCTGTCGATCCTCCAGCGCGGCGAGCGTCCCACCGGGCCACAACTGGCCGACGACCTCGGCGTCGCCGCCCGCACCGTGCGGCGCGACATCGACAAGCTGCGCACGCTCGGCTACGCGATCGACGCCACCCGCGGCGTCGATGGTCGCTACTCGCTCGGCACCGGCGGCAGCGCGATCCCGCCCCTGATCCTCGACCGCGACGAGACGGTCGCGCTCGCCGTGTGCGTGCGCGCCGCGGCGGGCGACTCGGTGCTCGGCGTCGCCGATGCTGCCGAGCGTGCGCTCGGAAAGCTGCACTCGACGCTGCCTCCCGCGGCGCGCGCCCAGGCGGAGTCGTTGGCGATCGCGACCGTTCGGCTGCCGTCGGGCGGCGAGGCGGTCGACCACGACGTGCTGATGACCGTGTCGGCTGCCTGCCGCGCCGGCGAACGCCTCCACATCACCTACCGCGACGCCCGCGGCCGGCCCTCCGATCGGCGGATCGAGCCGTACCGCGTGGTCAGCGTCGGTCGCCGCTGGTACCTCGTCGCGCACGACCTCGATCGTGCCGACTGGCGGACGTTCCGCCTCGACCGGGTCGGCGAGGCGGTCGGCACGGGTCACGGCGTGCGACTCGTCGACCCACCCGACGCCGCTTCGTTCGTCCACCGGGCGATCACGACCGCGCCGTACCCGTACGAGGCGCGGGTGTTGATCCACGCCCCCATCACCGAAGTCGAACGGGTCGTCCCGGCCGGAGTCGGCATGCTCGAATCCGTCGCCGCCGACGTGACCCGCTTCACCGCCGGCGCCGACAACCTCGACTACCTCGTCGTCGAGATCGGCCGCACCGGCTTCGAGTTCACGGTCGAGTCGCCACCTGAGCTGCGCGACCGCATTGCGGCCGTCGGCCGTCGCCTCCTGGCCGGCGCACGCAACTCCCCCGCCGCGCCGCCCCTCTCCGCCGCCCGGTCCAACCGATCTCGGTAGCGATCTTCCCGGACGGCGGGAAGACTCCGACCGAGATCGACATTGACCATGGTTCGACCGCGCTGAGCGCCGATCTCGGTCGAATCGTTCCCGCCGTCCGGGAAGAAGTCGACCGGGATCGCTGCTGCCGAAGTGACCGCGGCGGCCGGTTGACTGGCGGCGATGAGCGCTCGTTGGGAGATCGAAGGTGACTGGGAGCGCGACGGCGCTGTGTGCGTGCGCGGCGCGTTCGACGCCGCCCATGTCGCGCTCGCGGTGGAGGCGATCGAGGCCAACCTCGCCGATCTGTCGCCGCGCGCCAAGCGGGCGAGCGCAGACGATGACGGGGCGTTCGTCGAAGACTTCTGCAGCTGGGATCGCATCGATCCGATGGAACGCTTCATCCGCGAGTCGCCCGCAGCCGAGATCGCCGCCGAGCTGACCGGGTCGACGACGATCCGGCTGTACCACGATCACGTCTTGGTGAAGGAGCCCGGCACGCGCCAAGTCACTCCGTGGCACCAGGACCAGCCGTACTACAACGTCGACGGGCGCCAGAACGCGAGCATGTGGTTCCCGGTCGACCCTGTCGAGCGTGCCTCGACGCTCGAGTTCATCGCCGCCACGCACCGCGGGCCGTGGTACGTGCCGCGCACGTTTCTCGACGGACAGGCGAAGTGGTTCCCCGCCGGCACGCTCGCCGAGCTCCCCGACTTCGCCGCCGACCCCGAGCGCTGGCGCGTCATCGGCTGGGAGCTCGAACCGGGCGACGCGGTGTTCTTCGACATGCTGACCGTCCATGGCGCAGGCGGCGTGCCCGGAACGAACCGGCGGCGGGTGTTGTCGGTGCGCTTCCTCGGCGACGACATGCGCCACGCACCTCGCCCGTGGACCACGTCGCCGCCGTTCGACGGGCTGGAAGCCGAGCTCGCCGCGGGCGCGCCGATGGACCATCCGCTCTTCCCGGTCCTCTGGACGCGCACCTGACGGTCAGTTCGAGGTGCCGGCGTCGTCGCCGGCGCGGAACACCGTCACGGGTCCCGCCTCGCTGACGACGACCACGACTGCCTCCGGATCGTCGGCACTGATCCGCCGCCCGGTCGTGTGCCGGGTTCCGCCGCGCGGCTCGACTTCGCGCTCGGCGCGCTCGCTCGGGACGAAGCGCACTCCGAGGTCGAGCAGGGTGCCATCCCGATCGAACAGCGCCGCGCCGTCGAGCTGGGTGAGCACGTGGCGGAGCGGGCCGAGGTCGGACGGTCGGCGGATCGACAACGGTGGTGGCGGCGGCATGCGGCGCTCGACGCCCGCCGGCGACGCCTCGTCGAATCCGAGGACGAGCATCGCCCCGATCCCCCGCGCGCCGAGGTCGTGCACGGCGAACCGCAACAGTCGCTCGAGCACGCCGGGGCCGCATCCGCACTCGTCGACCGACGGCGCGAGCCACGACGCGACCGGCGGTTCGACGTGCCAGCCCACACCGTCCCATCGGGCGACACCGAACGAACCCACGACACGCACCTCGCCGCTCGGGTGACGCTGCACGATCATCGCCCCGGTCGCGGCGGCGAGCACCACCAGGTCACGCTCCGACCCGGCCGACCGATCGAACACTGCGAGCGCGGAGATGCCGTCGCCGTCGCGGATGGTCCAGCTCGTGAGCCCATCTGCGTAGCGCCGCACCTCGTCGTCGTGACGCACGCGGGTGTCGTCGACGGCGATCGTCAGACCGGTGGCCTCGGACCACCGCGCCCGCTCGACCGACGGCAGCACGAGCGAGCCGTAGCTCGGGATGCGGCGCTCGTGGCGCGGCGGGTGCAGCGCGTAGTCGAGCTCGTCGGCGAGTGCCTCCGGGGCCGACGAGCGTTGGACCGCGCCGAGCGCCTCTTCGGTGAGCTCTTCGATCAGTCGTCGCAGCCTGCCCGCCGAGACGTGACGATGTGAGTCCACGACACCGAGCGTACGGCTGGAGCGACGGGCGCGATGGTTGCGCGCCGAAGCAACGGGGAGGGACCCGTTCCCGGAGCGTCGCCTATTCGGCTGGGCCGAGGCCGGCTGCCCAGCCATCGACGTGCTGGACGAAGCGGTCGACATCGGCATCGGTGATCTCGATCGACAGCGCGATGAACCCGCGTCGAGCGAGGAAGAACCCGGCGTCGAGAGCGGCGAAGAAGAACAGCTCCTTCCAGCGATCGTCGCTCGCCGCGAGGTCGGTAGTCGAGCGCACGGGGCCAGGCGCGCCGTGCACGTTCATCAGCGATCCGGTGCCGGTGACGCACATCGGCAGTGCGTGGCGGGCAAACGTGTCGTTCAACGCGTCGCGGAGACGGTCGCCGCGCTCGTTCGTCGCCGCCAACACGTCGGCGGTCACCAGCTCGGCAGCGGCGACGCCAGCAGCCATCGTGACGACGTTGTTGTTGAACGTTCCGGCGTGCCCGAGCGCACCACCGGCGCTCGTGTCGAACGCTGCCATCAGATCGCCGCGTCCACCGAAGGCGCCGAAGCTGAAGCCGCCGCCGAGGTACTTGCCGAGCGTGGTGAGGTCCGGCGCGACACCGACGAGCTCCTGGGCACCACCGATCGCGAGCCGCGATGTCATCACCTCGTCGAACACGAGCAGCGCACCGGATCGGTCACACAGCTCACGCAGACCGGCGAGGAAGCCGGGCGCGGCAGGGATGCAACCGGCCGATCCCTGCACCGGCTCGACGAGCACAGCGGCGACCTCGGAAGCGATCTGCCCGAAGCGTTCCGCCACGTCGTCGAGGTCGTTGTAGGTGCACACCTCCCACTCGTGAGGCACGTTGACCTCGCTGCCCGCTCCGCGCCCGGACCCGGATCCTCCGAACGTGAGGACGCCGCCGTGGTAGCCACCGGCGAACACGACGATCTTCGAGCGGCCGGTCGCGTGGCAGGCGAGAGCGAGCGCCATCAGGTTCGCCTCGGTGCCCGAGTTCGTGAACCGCAGCTGGTCGATCGACGTGAAACGAGCGGTGATCGCCTCAGCGAGACGCACCTCGTCGGCATGCACCGCGCCGAGCGCCCATCCGTTGTCGATCGCCTCGTGCGCGGCGGCACGCACGGTCTCGGGGGAATGCCCGAGCAGCCCCGCGGTGTAGTTGCCGAGCAGGTCGACGTAGTCGTGTCCGTCGATGTCGGTCAGCCTGCTGCCATCGGCGTTGGCAACGCGGAACGGGAACGGGTCGAAGTGCAACACGGTGCGCGTGTTGCCGCCCGGCAGCACGGCCCGTGCCCGGCGGTCCCACTCGGCGCTCTGTGGCCGCTGCGTGACGTAGTGCTGGCGGGCGGCGGTGAGAGCGCGATCGAGATCCACGACGAGAGTGTCGCGCCCTCCCGTCGACGAGTCGTGTCGAAGCGTCTCGTCGAGCTGCCGTGACGAAGTGCCCTGCGGCGCGTCAGCCGACACGGCGACGCAGCAACGAGTGCACACGCTCCCAGTGCAGCTCGGACGCGTCGCGGTCGTAGCGCGGGCCGGCGGGCGCGAACCCGTGCACGGCGGTCGTGATCACGTCGATCGTGTGGTCGACGCCCGCGGCTTCGAGGGCCGCCTGCATCGTGTCCTTCGTGTCCATCGGCGCCGTCTCGTCGGGGTCGACCCAGGCGAAGTACAGCTCACCGTCGATCTTGTCGACGTCGAGGTGCGGGGAGTCGGGCGAGTCGCGCACGATCCACGCGCCGTGGATCGATGCCGCCGCCTTCACCCGCTCGGGCATCGCCTTAGCGAGCGCTACGCCGAGTCCGCCGCTCATGCAGAAGCCCACCACCCCGGCCGGCCCGGCGGCTGCCGCGGGATCGGCGTCGGCGACGGCCAGCAGTGCCTCGGCGTCACCGATGATGTTCGTCGGCGTCACCGTGCCCATCAGCTCGCGCCGCAGATGCATGTCCTCGTCACTCATCCCGAACTCACGGAACTCGCTGCCGCGGTAGAAGAGGAACGGCAGCATCACGTAGTACCCGGCACTGGCGAGTCGGGTCGCCATGTCCTTCAGCGCTGGCCGGATGCTCGGCGCGTCCATCAGATACAGCACCACCGGGTGCGGCCCGCCGTGGGTCGGGTGATAGACGAACGTCTTCATCGTGCCGTCGGGCGTGGTGACGTCGATCTCGCTCTCGATCATGCGCCGAGTCTGACAGGTCGTTCGCTCCCGCCAGCGAGACGAGCCGGGAGAGGTACGACCTGAGCGGTGCGGGGCGGGATGCGGGGCCCGGGGTCGGGGTCGAGGTCGATCGTCGGAGGTGCGCCCGACGCGAGGCACGGCTCGGCGCCGGCGTCAGGCGGTGAGGACGATCGGGGCGCCGTTGGTGACCACGATCGTGTGCTCGAACTGCGCCGACAGGAACCCGGGCGTGCGCAGCGTCCATCCGTCGTCGGCCTCGATCGCCCACTGCGCGCCGGTGGACAGGAATGGCTCGACGGCGAGGACGAGGCCCTCGCGCAGCATCGTGCGGTCGCGTCGATCCTCCCAGCCGGGAACGCTCGGCGGCTCCCACAGGTCGCGTCCGGTCCCATGACCGCACAGGTTGCGGATGACGCTGAATCGGTGACGTCGAGCGCGGCGTTCGACGGCGCGCCCGATGTGGCGCAGTGGTCGACCGGCCCGTGCGGCGGCGAGGCCGTCGCGGTTCGCCTGCCGGGTGGCTTCGAGGAGTTCGCCGGCACGCTGCTCGACCTCGCCGACCGCCGCGCTGGCGCCGGTGTCGGCCCAATAGCCGCCGACCTCGGCGGAGACATCGACGTTCACGAGGTCGCCAGCGCGCAACACCCGGTGCGCCGACGGGATGCCGTGGGCGGCTTCGTCGTTCACGCTGACGCACGTGGCCGCCGGAAACCCGACCGTCGGCGGCGCCGGGCGGGCGCCGTGGCGGTCCAGGATCCCGCGACCGATCGCATCGAGGTCGCCCGTGGTGACACCGGGCGCAACCGCGGCCAGCATCGCCTCACGCGCCTCGGCGACCACGCGGCCCGCGAACGTCAGGCCGATCAGGTCGTCGTCGTTGTCGATCGTCATTCCGGCAACGGTAGCTGCGAGCTCACGAGCGACGTTCGAGGCGCCATCGATCCTCGAGCGCGAGCTCGGCGGTCGCCAACGTCATCGTGGGCACGCCAGGCAGCGAGTAGTAGTCGAGCGCCAGGGTCACCTCGTCGGGGCTCATCTGCTGGATGCAGACGACCTGCTCCTCGCCCGTGTCGGCGTCGACGAGCGTCCACCGCTCGGCGACCGACGCCAGCCCGTCGTCCCGGATCTGGCGAGTGGCGTCCTCCTCATCCGCGTGCTCGCCGAGGATCCCGCCGAACACGGTCGTCGCGCGCCACCCGCCGTCGGCTGCTACGACGTACCCGCACAGCTCACCGTCGTCACGCCGGACCTCGCTCCGGTGCTCGACTCCTGCCCTGCGCTCACTTCTCATCCCGACAGCCTCCCATCGCGCCGCAGCATCGAGCGACCGGATTCCCCCGACCTGCGGTTCGTGTGAGCGAACAGGTTGGATTCGCGCATCTTCGCTCACGCAAACCGGGCGACCCGGTGCGATCACGCGGACCGGCGGCGACGGCGCACGTCGACGAGGCCGCGCGTCTCGTCCGAGAGGCGGGCGTCGAGGAGCGCCGTGACGAGGTCGATCGTCTGGCTGATGAACAGCTGGTGATCGCGGCCGGCGCGCTCGCGGGCGCGGCGGGCGAGCTCGTCGTACGTGAACTGCATCGCGATCAGGCGCCGGTGGAGACGTACCGCGTCCGGGTCCATCAGTGGCTTCACCATCGCTCGCCAGCGGACGACGCTGTCGCCCCCGGCGCTGTCGTCGTCGCGGAAGATGTCCGGATCGAACGTCGGCTTGGGCTGATGGGCAAGGTCGGACAGCAACTGCAGGTAACCGCCGCCACCGTTGAGCTCGGAGGCGAGCGGACGCACGAATGCCGCCGCCAGGTCACGCAACTCCGGCGCGCCCGACGCTTCGATGTGATCGAGGAGCACGTGGCGCCGGCTCTCGACATCGGGGCGGCGGCGGGCGAGCACCGCCCGGATGAGGCCGGCGCGATCGCCGAAGTGGTACTGGATCGCGCTGGCGTTGCCGGCACCGGCCGCCGACGTGATCATCCGCAAGCTGACCGCGTCGAGACCGCGATCGGCGATCAACCGTTCGGCGGCGTCGATGATCCGCTCGCGGGTGGTGCCGTTGCTCACCGCCACGTCACCCCCACCTCGATCCGCCGACACTCAAATGTGTCCGCACGGTGCCGTTGAGCGGGACGAGACGGACACATTTCGGCGAGCTGCTCGGGTTCGCTGTGGATCATGCACTTGCATTATGTTCGAGTGCATGTGGTCATTCGAAACCGAACCAGAATTCCAGGAGAAGCTCGATTGGGTCGAGAAGTTCTGCAAGGAGGAAGTCGAGCCGCTGCACTACGTCTTCCCCTACGCCGTCCGCTCCCCCGACCCGAAGGTCCGTGAGCTCGTCAAGAACCTCCAGCAGCAGGTCAAGGACCAGGGGCTGTGGGCCATTTTCCTCGACGAGGAGCTCGGTGGGCCGGGCTTCGGCCAGCTCAAGCTCGGCCTCCTCAACGAGATCCTCGGTCGCTACCCCGCCGCGCCGCAGCTGTTCGGCGCCGCCGCGCCCGACACCGGCAACATGGAGATGCTCGCCGCGTACGGCACCGAGGAGCAGAAGGAGCGCTGGCTCACCCCGCTGCTCAACCAGGAGATGTTCTCCGCGTACTCGATGACCGAGCCGCAGGGTGGGTCCGACCCGAACCTGTTCAAGACGACCGCTGTCCGCGACGGCGACGAGTGGGTGATCACGGGCGAGAAGTGGTTCACGAGCGCCGGGCGCGTGGCAGACATCTTGTTCGTGATGTGCACGAACGGCATGTACGTGGTGCCGCGTGAGACGCCGGGCGTGGAGATCATGCCCGAGCCGCGCAACCACAACCACATCAAGTACAACGACGTGCGCGTGCCGCTCGATCACCTCCTCGGCCCGGAGGACGGCGCCAAGGTGCTCGCCCAGCGACGGCTCGGCGGCGGACGCATCCACCACGCGATGCGCACGATCGCCCAGTGCAAGCTGGCGCTCGACATGATGTGCGAACGTGCGCTGTCGCGCGAGTCGCACGGCAAGATCATCGGCGAGCACCAGATGGTGCAGGAGAAGATCGCCGAAAGCTACGTCAAGTTGAAGATGCTGCGGCTGTACGTGCTCGAGACGGCGTGGAAGATGGACCGCACATCGGGCCAAGAGACGCGCACCGACATCGCCGGTGTGAAGTTCACGATGGCGCGGGTGCTGCGCGAGATCTCCTTCGACGCGCTGCACATCCACGGCTCGCTCGGCACGACCGACCTCACGCCGTTGCAGGACATGTACGCGGGTGCGCCCACGATGGGCCTCGCCGACGGCGCCGACGAGGTGCACAAGGCGACCGTCGCCCGGCGCTTGTTGAAGGACTACCGCCCGCACGAGGGCTACTTCCCCCGCGAGTACATCCCGTACAAGCGCGAGGCGGCGTGGAAGGCGTACGAGTCGAAGTTCGCCGCCGACCCCGAGCTGAAGGAAGCCGCCGAGCGCTATCGCAAGTACCTCGCCAACCGTCGCTGACGGCGCTCACCCGCCACCGACACCACTGACGATCTGGGTCGGATTCCTCCCGGTTTCCGCGAGAGATCCGACCCAGATCGGATGGTTCAGCCGGTGCGGGTGCGGCAGGTCGCGACGATGGAGTCGAGCGCGTCGGCGAGCCCGCCGACATCGACCCCAACGGACACTGGCGACAGTCCGTCGAACGACACGTCGACGTCGAGCCCGTACTTCTTCGTCACCTCGGCGAGCGCGTGCGGATCGCATCGGTTGACGACGAACGTGATCGCGACGTCGCCGTGCGGCCGCGCCCGATCGAGATCGACTGGGGCGCTGTCGTCACGACGAGCGGCGACGAGGATCGTCCCGTGCACGTCGCCGAGCGTCAGCGTGCGGGTGGGGTCGGTGAGCTCGATGCGCATCGTCACGCGGAACTGCTCGCCAGCGACACGGGGTTCCCCGAACGTCACGTCGGCGCTGTCGTTGAATTCGCCGGCCGCGCACTGCTTCGCACGTATCTCATCGAGCACGTCGGTGCCGCCGAGCGGGACCTCAGCCGAATCGACCCCGGTGCCGTCGCCGGCCGTGTAGCCGATGGCGAGCGCAGCAGCGATCGGTCCGGCGTCATCGCACTGCACGGCCGAGCCGAACGGCACCTGCACCGCGACCGTGCGCCCAGCACCGATCTTGATCGGGCGGCCGGACACCGCCGGCGCATCGAATCCGCCGGTGGCGAGCCGACGCTCGACGATGAGCACGTCCTCCCCCGACCGGTTCTCCGTCATGACGTTGACGAACCCGCGGTCGATGAGGTCGCGCTGGCGCGTCACGACGACCGTCGCCGCCACACCGTGCAACTCACCGTCCGACTCGCCGCTCGCCACATCGCCCGACTCGACGGACGCTTCGTCGGCACCGTCGGCACCACACGCACCGACGACCGACACCAGCGCCATGACGGCCGAGCAGATGACGAGGGGGCGGCTCCGTGACGTCACTGCGGGTCACCGTACGCGCCTCGCAGCGACCCAGCCATCGGCCGATGAGGTTCGTGCCGGATAGCGTCGGGCGCGATGGACGACCGGCGGGACACGAGATGACAGCCGCGCCCGACTCCCCCGCGCCTGAGCGGTTGAGTGCTGACGAACGCCGCGAGCACCTGCTCGACGTGACGCGGCAACTCGTCGTCGAGCAAGGTGCCGCGTCGATCACGATCGGCACGGTCGCCGTCCGTGCCGAGGTCACTCGGGCCCTCATCTACAAGCACTTCGAGAACCGTGACGACCTGCTCGTCGAGGTCTACCGACGCGAGGCGAAGCGTCTGGACAAGCAGATCCGCCGGATCGTCGAAGCCGCTCCATCGGGACTCGAAGCGAAGGTGCGGTCGTTCATCGTCGCCGCGGTCGATGCCATCGATGAGCACGCACCGTTCTTCACGCCCCTGCGCGACGCCCGCACCGATCCGTCGGTCAGGCGCGACAAGCGCGGCTGGGACACCCGATCGGTGACCTACTTCGCCGAGCTGGCGACCACCGAGTACGGCATCGCTCCCTCGACGGCGCGCGCCGCCGTGTCGGTACTGCTCGGCGGCGTCCCGGCGCTGCTCTCCCGGGCGCGCAACCGGGTCGACGAGCGCGAGGACCTCGAAGCGATCTACGTCGACACGTTCCTCGGCGCGCTCTCCCGGCTCGCAACGCGTCGCTGAACGGTTCTGCTCGGCGTGCGACGACTCGCCGATCGACCGCGGTTCGCACCGCCCCATGTGAGGTGGCTCCCGGCGGAGTCGACCGTCTGGATGGACGCCCGCGGACGCGCTGGGTGTTCGGCTGCACCCATCCCCCGCGGGACACACGTGGAACTCACGCGAGCGCGGCGTAGACGAGGGAGCGCAGCTGGCCGCGGAAGTCGTACACGCCGCTGGGCAGGACCTGGGTCATGAAGATGGCGAAGAGGTCCTCGGTGGGGTCGATCCAGAACACGGTCGAGGCGGCACCGCCCCACATGAAGTCGCCTGCCGGGCCGACGCCGGCAGTCGCCGCCGGACCGAGCCCGACGGCCACCTGCAAGCCGAACCCGTTGCCGTCGAAGCCCACCTCGCCGTAGCCACCCGGCAGTGCGAAGTCGCGCAGCTGCCCACCTTCGGGACGGTCACCGGGCAAGTGGTTCGTACGCATCAGCTCGATCGTCGGACGGCCGAGCACCCGTGCGCCGTCGAGTTCACCGCCGACCGCGAGCATGGCGCAGAACCGGGCGTAGTCGTCGATCGTGCCGACGAGGCCGCCACCGCCCGATTGCATCACCGGCGGGCGACACAGCCGCTGCTCGGCGCGGTCGTCGACGAGGCGCAGTTGCTTGTCCGCCCCACGCGCATACAACGACGTGATGCGGTCGGCGTCTGATTCGGGCACGTGGAAGCCGGTGTCCGCCATGCCGAGCGGGTCGAACACCGTCTGGCGAAGGTACTCACCGAACGTCTCACCGGAGATCGCTTCGACCAGTCGGGCACAGATGTCGGACGACCACGAGTAGAACCAGTGGGTACCCGGCTGGAAGCGCAGCGGCTCGGCAGCGAGCGTCTCGCTGAGCTGTCCGAGGGTCATGTTGCGCGACCCGGGCCGTGGACTGTCGGCGATCGATTCGAGGCTGAGGCGCGCCTCCTTCGGCCCCGGCCCGATCCCGGTCATGTGCATCAGCGCGTGCTTGACCGAGATCGGCCGATCGACATCGACCAGCTCGAAGCTCCCGTCGTCGCGCCGCACGCTCACCTTCGGTGCCTTCCACTCCGGCAAGAAGCGATGGATCGGGTCGTCGAGCTTCACCTTCGCCTGCTCGACGAGTGACATCAGGGCCACAGCCGTGACCGGCTTGGTCATCGAGTACCACCGCCAGATCGCCTGGTCGTGCAGTGCCTCGCCCGACGTGACGTCCATCGATCCCAACGTCGTGCGGTGAGCGACCCGGCCGCCACGCCCGACGAGGACCTGGCAGCCGGCGATCTTCCCGTTGTCGACGTACGCACGGGTGAAGTGTTCGTCGATCCGCGCCAGTCGGCCCGCGTCGAATCCAGCCGCGCTCGGGTCAGCAGTCATCTCCATCGTGATCCCCCTCGTGTCCGTCCGACGCTCATCGCGCGCCGGCACCTGATCGTTCGAGCCGACCGTAGCGCGCGGTGACACTTTGTCACTGAACCGCGCCGACGTGGCCATCGCGGTGTGTGTGAGCGAAAGTCGCGGCTTCACCCATGATCGCTCACACAGACTGCTGGGGGCGCACATCACCAGTCGGGGCGGCACACTCGAGCGAGTCGGAGCTGGGTGGGGCGCGTAGGCTCGGCGAGCGTGGGGACGATCCGGTTGGTGGTGCAGGCCGACGATCTCGGGATGTGCCGAGCCGTCAACGAGGGCATCGCGCTGGCGGTGACGGACGGGATCGTCACGCAGACGTCGGTGATGGCGCCGACACCGTGGTTCGCCGAAGGCGCGGCCATCGCCCGGCGGATCGGGGTCACGACGGGGCTGCACGCGACGTTGACGTGCGAGTGGCGGTACCTGCGCTGGGCGCCACTGTCGGCGGGCGCGACGGTTCGCCGCGATGACGGCACGATGTATCCGACGGTCGAGGCGGCGGCAACCTCGATCACGCCCGATGACGCAGCCGACGAGATGCGCGCCCAGGCGCGGCGAGCGGGCGACTGCGGGCTCGACCTCGCCTACGTCGATTGCCACATGGGCATCTCCGTCACGAGCGCGTACGCCGCCATGTGCGACGAGCTCGGGGTGCGGTTCATGTATCCCGGCGTCGACCCGCACCACACGTTCGATTCGTTCAACTTCGTGTCGATGGTGTCGCCGGACGACCTCGACGCTCGGACCGGGCACTTCGTCGAATGGCTGGAACGCCTCGATGACGGCGTGCACTTCGCGCTCACCCACCCCGCCGTTGCCGCGCCCGAGTTGCGTGCCATCTGCGATCCCGGCGACGACAACGCGGTGTGGGCCGAGACCTGGCGCGTCGCCGACCTCGCCGTGCTCACCGATCCCGCGGTGCGCGCGGTCATCGACCGGCGCGGCATCGAGCTCATCGACGTGGCCGCACTGTGACTGCGAGCATCCGGCAGGTCCGCACGGCAGACCGAGACGCTGTGTACGAGATCTGCCTCCTCACCGCGGATGCGGGTGACGACGGCACGCACCTCTACTCCGATCCGGCGATGCCCGGACACGTGTGGGCGGGGCCGTACGTCGCGTTCGAACCCGAGCAGGGCTTCGTCGTGACCGACCCCGACGACCAGGCGATCGGATATGTGCTCGCGGCAGCCGACTCACGCTCCTTCGAACAGCGCCTCGAGCGCGACTGGTGGCCCCCGCTGCGCGAGCGCTACCCGCAGGAGGAGCCGAACGCAGCGCCCGGGCGCACCGGGGACCGGATCGTCACCTACCTCATCCATCATCCGCCGACCGCTGACCCCGCACTCGTCGACGCCTACCCGTCGCACCTCCACATCGACCTGTTGCCCGCCGCCCAGGGTCGAGGAGACGGACGACGCCTGATCGAGCGACTGTGCGCGTCGTTGCGGGCAGCGGGATCGCCAGGCGTGCATCTCGGTGTGGCGCGGCGCAACGAGCGAGCGATCGGCTTCTATCGCGCCCTCGGGTTCGAGGCGTTGATCGACGACGAGCGCCACGTCGTGTTCGGCCTGCGCCTGACGTAGTCGACGCCAGGATCGCTTCCTCCACGACGATCGGTTACACTTTGTAACCACACTTCTGAGCCAGGGGGACACCACATGACGTATGCAGCCGGACGACCGATCCTCGACGCCGACAGCCACCTGATGGAACTACCCGGTTTCCTCGACGCGTTCATCGAGGAGGGCATGCTCGACCGGCTCAAGGGCCGCGGGATGGAGCGCCTCGCTCCCGTGCTCGACGACGCGACCGCGAGAGCGCATGCTCGCTCGGCCGACGAGACCGCCCGTGCCACCGCCGAGGAACGTCTCCTCCTCGACAAGGGCTGGCATGCGATGGGCGCGTTCGATCCCACCGAGCGCAGCCGCGTCGTCGACATGTTCGGATTCGACGGCCAACTCGTGTTCGCCACGTTCGCCGCGGCGATGTTCATGGGCAAAGATCTCGACCTCCACTACGCCGGCAGCCGCGCCCACAACCTCGCCGTCGTCGACTTCTGCAAGGACGACCCACGCCTGTTGCCCGTCGGCTGGGTGCCGCTCGACGACCCGGACCGGGCGGTGGCAACGCTGCAGCACGCGCTCGACGCCGGGTGCACCGCGATCCACGTGCCGTCCACCGCGGCCGGCGAACGGTCGCCGAGCCATCCCGACCTCGACCCCTTCTGGTCGTTGCTCGAAGCGAGCGGCGCGCCATTCGTGCTCCACATCGGCGGCGGCGGACGGTTGCTCGACCGGGCGTTCCACAACAACGGGCGCCCCGTCACCGATCACCTCGGCGGCGGGGAGAACATCCGCTCGAAGGACTTCTTGTGCATCGCCCACTCACCGGCGCTGTTCCTCGGCACGCTGATCCTCGATGGCGTGTTCGACCTCCACCCGAACCTGCGTGGCGGGGTGATCGAGGAGGGCGCCGGCTGGGTCGTGTCGTGGATGCATCAGCTCGACTTCGCCCAGCGCGCCTTCCGGCGCACCGAAACGCCACTGACGGAACTGAAGCTCGCACCGTCCGAGTACGTCCAGCGGCACCTCAAGTTCACGCCGTTCCCCGGCGAGCCGGTCGGTTGGATGATCGAGCAGGCAGGAACGGGCCTGTTCATGTTCTCGACCGACTTCCCGCACCCCGAAGGTGGCCGCGACCCGCTGGCCAAGTTCGAAGAGGCGATGGTCGACACACCCGAGGACGCCAAGCAGGCGTTCTACTACGCCAACATGGCCGAACTGCTCGGCGCGGCACGGGTGCCACAACCCGCCTGAGTCCAGATCTGGACATGGTCCAGAATTGGGGGTACCTTCAGGCACATGTCCGGGGGGACCGTGCCGCACGGCACATCAGGGGGCGCGTCACACAACGCATCACACGGTGCGCGTGACGCGAGCGCGGTCTTGCGCGCCCGTCGGCTGCAGGTGACGCCACAGCGGGTGGCCGTGATCGACGCCGTCGCCACGCATCCGCACAGCACCGCCGACGACATCGGCGCGGTCGTGCGCGCCCGCATCGGGGCGATCTCGCGCCAGGCGGTCTACGACGCGCTCGCCACGCTCACCGAGCACGGTGTTCTGCGCCGCATCCAGCCGGCGGGCTCCTCGGCGCGCTACGAGGACCGCGTCGGTGACAACCACCACCATCTCATCTGCCGGTCGTGCAATCGGATGGTCGACGTCGACTGCGCCGCCGGCGCCGTGCCCTGCCTGACCCCCTCCGACGATGCCGGCTTCGACATCGACGAAGCCGAAGTGACGTTCTGGGGATTCTGTCCGGACTGCGCGGCGACCGACGGCGCGCCCGCCACCCCACCGACTCCCCCATCTTCTTCCTCTCCCTCACCAGCAACATCCGCCCATCCATCATCACCACAGGAGAAGCAACCGACGTGACCGACAACGGCAGCGACAGCGAAAACCCAGCAATCGACTCACCGACGCCGAAGCAGGGGCGACCACACACCAACCGGGACTGGTGGCCGAACCAGATCGACCTCTCGGTCCTCCACACGCACCAGCCGGCGGCGTGTCCCCTCGACGCCGACTTCGACTACCGCGAGGCGTTCGCCACCCTCGACGTCGAAGCCGTGAAGCAAGACCTCACCGCATTGATGACCGACTCCCAGGACTGGTGGCCCGCCGACTGGGGTCACTACGGCGGCTTGTTCATCCGCATGTCGTGGCACGCCGCGGGCACGTACCGCACCAGCGACGGTCGCGGCGGGGGCGGCAGTGGCGCCCAGCGGTTCGCGCCGCTCAACAGTTGGCCGGACAACGCCAGCCTCGACAAGGCCCGCCGCCTGCTCTGGCCGATCAAGCAGAAGTACGGCCAGGCGATCTCGTGGGCCGACCTGCTCGTGCTCGCCGGCAACGTCGCCATCGAGTCGATGGGGCTGCCGACGTTCGGCTTCGCGTTCGGTCGCCCCGACATCTGGGAGCCCGAAGAGATGTATTGGGGCCCGGAGGACACGTGGCTCGGCGACGCCCGCTACTCGGGGGAGCGCGACCTCGAAGATTCGCTCGGTGCCGTGCAGATGGGCCTCATCTACGTCAACCCCGAGGGGCCGAACGGCAACCCGGACCCGATCGCCGCGGCCCGCGACATCCGCGACACGTTCGCCCGCATGGCGATGAACGACGAGGAGACGGCGGCGCTGATCGTTGGCGGGCACACGTTCGGCAAAGCCCACGGGGCGACCGACCCCGACCTGATCGGCCCCGAGCCGGAGGGCTGCCCGGTCCACGGCATGGGCCTGGGTTGGGTGAACAGCGTCGGCAGCGGCAAGGCCGAGTACACGCTGACCAGTGGGCTCGAAGGGGCGTGGACGAACAACCCGACGCAGTGGGACAACGGGTTCTTGGAGAACCTCTACAAGTACGACTGGGAGCTCACCCGCAGTCCTGCCGGCGCCCAGCAGTGGACGCCGACCGACCCGGCGGCCAAGGACGACGTGCCCGACGCCCACATCGAAGGCAAGCGCAACGCGCCGATGATGCTCACGACCGACCTGTCGATGCGTCTCGACCCGATCTACGGACCGATCACGCGGCGTTGGCTGGACCACCCCGACGAGCTCGCCGAGGCGTTCACCAAGGCCTGGTACAAGCTGCTCCACCGCGACATGGGCCCGATCGACCGCTACCTCGGGCCGTGGGTGGCGCCTGAGCAGATCTGGCAGGACCCCGTGCCCAAGCCCGATCATCCGCTCGTCGACGACGCCGATGTCGCCGCGCTCAAGGCGAAGATCCTCGACTCTGGCCTCACGGGTGCACAGCTCATCGCCGCCGCATGGTCGTCGGCAGCGAGCTTCCGCGGCACCGACAAGCGCGGCGGCGCCAACGGTGCCCGCGTGCGTCTCGCGCCCCAGAAGGACTGGGAGGTCAACGAGCCCGCCCAGTTGGCAACGGTGCTGTCGACGCTCGAAGGTATCCAGCAGGATTTCAACGGCTCAGCCACCGGCGGGAAGCGGATCTCGCTCGCCGACCTGATCGTGCTCGCCGGTTGTGCGGCGGTCGAGCAGGCCGCCAAGCGTGCCGGGCACGACATCACCGTGCCGTTCAGCCCGGGCCGCGGCGACGCCACGGCCGAGCAGACCGACGCCGAGTCGTTCGAGGTGCTCGAACCACGCGCGGACGGCTTCCGCAGCTACCTCCGCGACGGCGAGAAGCTCGCTCCGGAGACGCTGTTCCTCGAACGAGCCAACCTGCTGACGCTCACCGCCCCCGAGATGACGGCGCTCGTCGGCGGTATGCGGGCGCTCGGAGCGAACGTCGGCGGATCGTCGCTCGGCGTGCTCACCGATCGGTCGGGTTCGTTGACGAACGACTTCTTCGTCAACCTGCTCGACATGTCCACCGAGTGGAAGCCGTCGGTCGATACCGCCAACGTCTACGACGGCGTCGATCGGGCGACGGGCGCCACGAAGTGGACGGCGACCGCGGTCGACCTCGTGTTCGGCTCGCATTCACAGCTGCGAGCGCTCAGCGAGGTGTACGCCCAGAGCGACGGCGAGGCGAAGTTCGTCCGCGACTTCGTCGCCGCCTGGAACAAGGTGATGAACCTCGACCGCTACGACCTGATCTGACGCCTCGAGTCAGCCGGTAGGCGCTCCGGCGCGACGCCCTCGGGCGCGTCGCGCCGGAGGGCTTGCACGGTGACGACCGTCAGTGTCACGACGGCGGTCGTGATCCCGATGACGATGCCCGACACGGCGAACCATCGGGCGAGATCCCCACCCGGCAGCGTGCGCAGCGCCGCCGGCGCGAGCCGATTGCCGTCACGAGGGCGGCTGTGGTAGTCGGGATCGACGCCGACCGGTATCTGGCTGAGCGTCCAGGTCCCCATCCCGAGCACCACGACGAGCGGCAACAGCCGCGGCACGATGCGATCGAGTCCGATCACGAGCAGGGTTGCAACGGCACCGATCGCCGGGAACGCGTACCGGGCGTGAAGGTACCCGCCGCCGCTGACGTGCTGCGCGACGTAGACCACGATCACGGCGACGACGGTCAACAGCAGCAGGATCGACCGCCGGGCCACGACCGGGGAGGCACCGTCATCCGCACGATCACCGGTACGGCGCGTCAACAGCACGCCGGCGATGCCGCCGAGGGCCAACGCGGCCACGAAGATCATGAACGGCGGGCGTGGCCCCGCGTAGGTGAGTGGGCTCATCGAGCGGGCGTAGAGCGCTCGCCACAACCCGTTGTCGTTGAGGGTGGCGAGGAAGCTCCCGTTCGGTTCGCGGTCGAACCGGTCGAGCAGGTAGCTGGAGGCACCGATGTCGCCGTAGAGCACGATGTTGCGGACGTAGAACCAGCCCCACACGATCAACGCCGGCAACAGCCCGGCGAGCCCGACGCGGGTGGCAGCGCCGAGTCCGTCGCGCACCACCGCGCGGTGCGCTCGCCCATCGCGCACGGCCCACCGGTCCGTGAGCTCGAACAGAGCGACGATCCCGACGACGGCGACCGCGATCAGCAGCGTGACGGCGCGGGTGCCGGCGGCGACCACGGCGCACAGCGACAGCAGCCCGAGGTTCTCCGGAGTCGTCCCCCGACGGAGACATCGCACTCCGGCCCACGTGACCGCGGCCCCGGCAGCGAACGTCATGCCGTCGGTCATCGCCAGCGACAGCGCCGCGTAGAACTGGGTCATCATCGCCGCAGCACCGGCGGACAGCAGGGCGAGACGGCTCGACCGTGTCAGCTCCTTGGCGATCAGGTATGTGAACGCGACCCCGACAGCGCCCCACACGACGTTGGCGATGCGCATCGGGAAGAGGCCGCCGTCGGGGCGTTGCGTCCACTCCGACCACCACACGACCGGCGCGGTCGCGAGGTACGGAAGCGGTGGATGGTTGGCAACCCAGACCGTGCGGTTCTCGTCGTCGTCGGTGTAGATCGTCTCCGAGAGCCATTGCGTGGCCCAACTCGGCACCGGCTGACGAGTGTCGATCCGTGGCAGCTCACCGTCGGCGACGAGGTGGGCGTAGCCGAGGTGGGCCTTCTCGTCGGCGCCGACGAAGGGAGGCTGCTGCAGTGCGAACAGCGTGCCGATGGAGACGAACGCGACAACGACACCGATGAGTCCGACGAGCGATCTTCGGCGGACGGATCGGGGGATCAGCAGGGTCGCGGCCGACAGTGGAGCGTCGGTCGAGCCCGGGGGGATCGATTGGGTTGTGTTCACGCTGCGACCGCTGTGGAAGCGGTCGTTCGGATCGTAGACGAGCCGCCACCGGACCGGACACCGCGACCCACCCTCAGCGGTGCCCCCGTCTTCAGCACGAGCTCAAGAACTTCGCCGCCAGTGCGGTGTGCCGCTGAACTGTCCGGTCTCGTAGCGTTCGAAGAAGCGTCGCTCGTCGCAGTGCGGGTCGTCGACGGCCACGGGCGGCACGTCGAAGTGCATCACGGCACGGCGTTCGAGGTCGTACGGCGCCCACGGCGCGAGTCCGGCGTTGTTCGGGTCGCCGGCACGCGCGAAGGCCAACCATGCGTCGCAGATCGCATCGGTCATCGCGGCGGTCGCCGCGGTGGCCGGTCCGACCATGTGCTCGGCAACGGCGACGTTGTCGAACACGAAGGGCAGATCGAGCGAGTGCGGCGTGATCTGGCGGCCGCCCTCGACCGGAGTACGCCACATCAGCCGATAGGACCAGACGGGCGCGCCGCCAGACACTGCCTGCGCCGCCTTGCGTTCGGTCTGCAACACGCTGTCACGCCAGTAGCTGCGCGCCGACGCAATCGAGAAGAACACCTCGGGCGCATCGGCGTCAGGATTCGACCGACGTACGAGGTCCACCGCCTCGTCGATGTCGCCGGGCGCGACGAATGCCGCGAGTCGCTCCGGCAGATCGGCATCGGTGATGTCGAACGTCGTCGGGTCCATCGCTCCGATCTGGTTGGACAACTCGGTGCGGCATGTGCCGATGACCATCGGGACGTGGTACGCGGTCGGCGGCGCATCGGGATCCCAGGGATCGCCGTCGAACACGACCTCGTCGATCGTCGGCATGTACCTGCGACCGACCGCACGGGCGGCACGCAACACGTCCGTCATCGGCAACGCCTGGAGAGAGGTGATGTCGTGACGTGCGAGACCGAGCTGGTCGAACAGTCGGCTGGCGAGCTCCGCGGCCCTGTCACGCGGCAGGAGGCGGAGCTGCGAACCGCTCTGGACGATGCCGCGGTGGAACAACCCCTGCGCGAGGGGTGTGGCAGCGGCGATGCTGACCTTGCGACCGCCGCCGGACTGTCCGTAGATCGTGACGGATCCCGGGTCGCCGCCGAACGCGCCGATGTTCTCCCGCACCCATCGCAGTGCGGCGACGATGTCGAGCAGGCCGGCATTGCCCGAGCCGGCGAACTCGTCGACTCGCTCAGGTCCGACGTTGTCGGCGAGGTGCAGATGCCCCATGACGCCGAGACGATGGTTGACGGTCACGACCACGACGTCACCGCGCCGCGCCACACGCGCACCGTCGTAGAGGAGCATCGACGCAGTGCCGGCCTCGAAGCCGCCACCATGGAGCCACACGAGCACCGGGCGCGTGCCCTCGTCGAGCCGCGGCGTCCACACGTTGAGCACGAGACAGTCCTCGCCGATGTCGGGCTCGTTTCCAGGGAAACCACCGCGAGCCAGCCAGTGCCTCGCCTGCGGTGCAGTCTCTCCGTAGCGAACGCAGGCGCGCTCGCCAGCCCATGGTTCGGGTGGCTGCGGCCGGCGGAAGCGGTTCGCCCCGCCGGTCGGCGCGCCGTACGGAATCCCACGGAAGACGACGAACCCATCGCCTGCCTCACCGCGCACGACGCCGTCGGCGGTGGTCGCCCGCGTTGAGCGCGATGAGCGCGTTCCACTGGACAGAACATCGTTCATCAGTGCAGAATATCCGCCATGGCGAGTGCGGTCGAGAAGAGCTTCCGAGTCCTCGAGACGCTGACTCGCGCCCACGGTTCGGTGCGTCTGTCGGCCATCGCGGCCGAGCTCGACCTCCAGAAGAGCACCGTCCATCGGATCCTCGCCGAGTTGATCGAGCTCGGCTACGCGGCGCGGGACCCCGACGACTCGGGTCGATACCGGCCCACGCTGCGGATGTGGGAGCTCGGCACCGGCATCGCCGCCGACCTCCCGGTCAAGCAGGTGGCCGGCGCCGCATTGCACGAACTGCACGAACGCACGGGCGAGACCGTCAACCTCGTGGTGCGAGACGGCGACGATGCCCTCTACGTGGACAAGCTCGTCTCGCCGCGGCCGCTGCGCTTCACGACCCGTGTCGGCAGCCGCGTGCCGCTGGCACTGCCGACCGGTGGGCGGGCGATCCTCGCCCACAGCGATGACGCCGCAGACGTGGTGCATCGCATCGCGGCGCGCGTCGATCTCGCTCGACCGCTCGACGCGGCGGCGACGCTGCGCGCCATCGAACGCGTGCGCCGCCAGGGGTACGCCATCTCCGGGTCCAGGTTGCCGGTGTGCAGCGTCGCCGCGCCAGTCGTCGATCGACGCGGGAACCCGGCCGGCGCGTTGGCCGTGTCGGCACCCGCCGAGCGCGTCGACGCGAAACGTCGCGAGGCGATCATCGCCGAGGTCGTCGCCACCGCGACCCGACTCAGTGAAGGTGTCGGGCGACTGTGACCGACACGTCCGGCCGCGCTGGCGAGCCCGCCGCCGGCATCGTCGCACCGGCGCACACGAGCATCACGTCGTCGATCGCTCGGCACATCGCCGATGCTGCGACCGCCCCGACGGACCCGCACGTATCGTTGCTCACGCGCCTCCACCTGCTCGACACGCTCGCCTCGGTCGTCGCCTGCCGCGACCTCGCCGCAGCAACGATTGCCCGGCGCTATGCGGTTGCGGTCAGCGGCTCGCCTTCCGGTACGACGATCCTCGGCTCGCGCGACCGCGCATCGATCGTCGACGCGACGTTTGCCGGAGCGATGGCCGGCCACGGCGCGGAGATCAACGACTTCATGCCGTCCGTGTTCGTGCAGCCCGGCCCAGCGATCGTCAGCACCGCGCTGGGTGTGAGCGAGCGCGCATCGTCGTCGGGCGAAGCGGTGGAGCGGGCGATCACGGTCGGGTACGAGATCGCCGCCTGCATGCCCCGGCTGCTCGGCGCTCAGAACCTGCGCCGAGCGGGCATCGCCAGCCACGGCGTCGGGCCCTTGTTCGGCGCCGCGGCCACCGCGGCGAGTCTGCTCGGCATGGACAGCGAAGCGATCGGCCACGTGCTGTCGTGCTGCGCGCAGCAGGCGTCGGGGTCGTGGCAATGGCTCTCCGACGTCGAGCACATCGAGAAGGCGTTCGTGTTCGCCGGCCTCGGTGCACGCGGCGGTTTGCAGGCCGCGCTGCTCGTCGACGCCGGATATCGAGGCGTGTCGGAGTGCCTCGATCACCCCGGCGGCTGGCGCCTCGGCGGCGCGTTCGCGGCGGGCGACAGCGACCCGGCGGCGGCCCTCGCCGACCTCGGCGATCGCCGCGCGCTGCACGACGCGGCGTTCAAGCGCTACCCCGTCGGCGGCCCGGCGCAACCTGCCGTGGAGGCGCTGATCGACCTCGTCGGCGAGATCGATCGCGACGAGGTCACCGCGGTGCAGATCGCCATGCCCGGCCGGGCCGAGGCGTTCGCCAACGCCTCGATGCCCGCGCTCAACCTCGCCTACCTGACGGCGATCATCCTCGTCGACGGACGACTCGACTTCCTCGCCGCCCAGTCGCTCGATCGCATGCATGGCGATCCCGACGTAGCGGCTCTCATGGCGCGCGTCGAGGTCACCCACGACCCCGAGCAAGAGGCCGGGCACGGACGCGACCGCACCGAGTCGGCACACGTCACGGTCACGCTGGCGTCGGGGACGACCGTCGCGCGACGCGTCGAGTTCGTGCGCGGGTTCCCGAGTCACCCGATGTCCGCCGACGATGTCGAGCGGAAGGCGATCGGGCTGATCGGACCCACACTCGGCGAGGCACGCGCCGCGGAGATCGTGGCCACGTGCCGATCGCTCGGCTCGCTCGCCCGGGCCGCCGATCTCGTCGATCTGGTGGCCAGATGACCGATCCGCAACACCCGTGCCTCCCGCTCCCGAACCCGCGGGCCACCCCCGGCAGCATCACGACCAACAAGCACGACGACCAGCACCATGACGGAGGTACAGCCGTGACCATCGATGCGAACGCCCAATCCAGCGAGCAGGAGCGGGCCACATCGGGCGCCACCCACCCCGTTGCCACGACCGCGCTCGGAGCGTTGCGCGGTCTCGACCGCGGTGGCCATCTCGCGTTCCTCGGCGTGCGCTTCGCCGACTCACCCGCCCGCGAACGGCGCTTCACCGCACCGACTCCCGTGTCGTCGTGGACGGGAATCGTCGACGCTGGCGAGTACGCGCCT
The DNA here is from genome assembly GCA_964592115.1 of uncultured Ilumatobacteraceae bacterium. GTDB lineage: Bacteria > Actinomycetota > Acidimicrobiia > Acidimicrobiales > Ilumatobacteraceae > Sva-07. Next base: position 24,368 of record CAZQCP010000002.1, on the reverse strand, counting down.
GCCGCGCCGCAGGACCCGTTCGTGCCGTTTCCGTTCCGCGCCGCCGAGCCTGAGAGCGAGGACTGCCTGTTCCTCAACGTGTACACGCCGTCGCTCGACGACCGGCGACGCCCGGTGTTGTTCTGGATCCACGGCGGCGGGTTCAGTCACGGGTCGGGCAAGCAACCGCAATACGACGGCGGCCCACTCGCCGAACGTGGGGACGTCGTTGTCGTGACCATCAACTACCGCGTCGGTGCACTCGGATACCTGTACCTCGGCGGCCACGACGGCGGGGCTTGGGAGGCGACGGACAACGCCGGGCAACGTGACCAGGTCGCCGCGCTGGCGTGGGTGCGCGAGCACATCTCCGCGTTCGGCGGCGATCCCGACAACGTCACGATCTTCGGACAGTCCGCCGGCGGCGTTGCGGTGTCGACGCTGCTCGGCATGCCGAGCGCGCGGCGCTACTTCCACAAGGCGATCGCCCAGAGCGGCACCGCCAACCGCCTCGGCGACACGACGTACGCGTCCACCGTGGCTGGCCAGTATCTCGAACGCCTCGGCATCCCCGATGCTGATCCCGACCGGCTGCGCACGGTCGATGTCGCGGACATCGTGCGCGCCCAGGGCCCCCGCGGGCCACTGTCGCCAGTGGTCGACGGTGTCACCATCCCGACCCACCCGCTGCACGCCGTGCGCGACGGTGCCGTCGCCGACGTGGCGATGATGATCGGCACCGCCCGCGACGAACAGAAGCTGTACGTGGATCCCAAGCGCGAGCCGATCGACGACGCCACGCTGGTCGCCCAGGTCGCCGGGTGGCTCCCTGCCCGCTCGGCCGAGCGTGCGGGCGAGGTCGCCGACACGTACCGCGACTCGCGTCGATCGAGAGGGCTCCCGTCGTCGAACCTCGACCTCGCCGACGCCGTTGCGACCGCGTCACGGTTCCGCATCCCCGCGACACGTCTCGCCGAGGCACAGCGGGCGCACCAGGAACGGACCTTCGTCTACCAGATCGACTGGGAGTCGCCGGCCCGACGTGGCGCGCTCGGCGCCTGTCACGGCATCGAGATCCCGTTCGTCTTCGGCACGATCGGTCGCACCGGCGACGACCGGATGACGGGATCCGGCCCGGACGCCGACGTGCTGTCGGGACACATGATGGACGCGTGGATCGCGTTCGCCCGCACCGGCGATCCGAGCCACGGGGGGATCGGTGCGTGGGCTCCCTACGACTCGCAGCGTCGCACGACGATGATCTTCGGGCGCGAGTGCGGCGCGATCGAGGCACCGTTCGAGGAGGAGCGGGCGATCTGGGCGTCGGTGCTCGCCCGCTGACTCCCCGATCGGCGCGCCGGCGAGTGCCAGATGAGGCCCGTCCGGCAGGCCGCCGTCAGCCGGCTGCTGGTCCGACGCGGTACACGTGGCAGTGGTCGTCGTCGAAGTCGCGCGCTTCGACGAACTCGAATCCGAGGCGCTCGTAGAAGCGGATCGCGCGTGTGTTGGTGGCGAGCGGGTCGATCACGACCTCGCGTGCACCGTGCCGGGTGAAACAGCGATCGAGCGCCTGGCGCATCATCTCGGCACCGATGCCGCGCCCGCGGTCGGCTGGCTCCCCGATCCAGATGTCGAGTGCCCACGTGCCCGCGGCGATGTCGCCCCAGTAGTGGTCCTCTTCCTCGTGGGCGTCGATCAGTTGCACGAACCCGACCGGTCGGCCGTCCTCTTCCGCGACGAGGAACTCGCGCCACGCCAGCTCGCCGCGGGCGAGCTCGGCGGGCCAGTCGTACCAGTCGGACTCCCCGCCCGAGGCGGCGACGTCGGGATCCTCGTCCCAGCGTTCGAGGTGCTCGACGTCATCGACGCGCATCGGGCGCAGCGTGATCACGCGCCCCAACGTAGCGATGGTGCTGGGCTCAGGCGAGCGCGAACTCCACGCCGCAGATCGTGCGCCGTTCACCGGCGCGGGTCGGGTCGGAGGCTGCGATGGTGACTGCAATGAGCGACTCGACGGGACCGCCCACGAACGTGACGGTCGCGTTGTCGAGCTGCAGTGTGGTGCTGTCGAGCGGGCAGGCGGTGATCTCTGCCCATCGTGCGGCAGTGGCGTGCGGGTCGCGGCTGGCGACGGTGACGGCGGTGATGCCATGCACGACATCGGTCCGCCGCGCCGCTTGCCAGTCGCGACCGGCCGGCGCCCACGGACCCTCGGGATCGTCGCCGCCTGGCTGGAAGTCGATCTCCAGGAACGACCCGCCGGTGTCACCGGGGTGGAGCTGCATGATGTGATAGCCGTGATCGTCTGCGTCGATCACCGTACGCACGCCGAGCTCGTCGACGCGGGCCTTCACTGCCGGGTGGTCGTCGGTGTGGCAGATCACCATGTAGCCGCCGTCACCGCCGAGCCGTTCGAGCTGGCGACCGCCGGCGGTGCCGTCGCGGGTCGGGGACACGACCTCGATGAACTGGTTGCCGCACGGGATCACGGCGTTGACGAGGCCGAACTGGGCGACCGCCGGGTCACGAAAGGCGACCTCCAGGCCCAACTGCTCGTGCAGCTCATCGACGATCGCGTCGAGGTCATGGGCGACGAGGGCCACCTGGCGCAGACGGATCCAGCTCACGACGATCCTCCGAAGTTCGGCTTGCGCTTTTCGATGTACGCCCGGAACGCCTCCGCCGTGTCCGCGCTGGCAGCGATGCGCAGGTGACGTTCCGCTTCGTAGTCGACGAAGTCGCGCAACGTGGTGCGCTCGGCCACCACGTAGTTCGCCTTCAACCCGCGCAGCGCCGTAGGCGATTTCTCCAGCAGGGTCGCCAGGATCGCCTCCGTGTCGTCGCGGAACGTGTCGTCGGCGAACACTCGGTTGACGAGTCCGATCCGCAGCGCCTCGTCGGCGTCGACCTTGCGCGGGAGGAGTGACAGATCGCGGGCCCGAGATGCGCCGATCAGCCGGGGCAGCGTCCACGGGATCGCCATGTCACCCGCCACGGCCACGTCGAGGAAGGCGGTGTTCAGGCGGGCGGTGGCGGTCATCACCCGGAGGTCGCACGCCAGCGCCCAACCGAGCCCCGCGCCCGCGCACGCCCCGTTGATCGCCGCCACCGTCACCGCGGGGATCTCGTGCAACAGCGTGGTCACCTGGAACTCGCGGGGCGTGAGACGCTCGTCCTTGCCTCCGCTGGTGAAGTGGTTGAGGTCGGCCCCTGGGCAGAACGCCTTGCCCTCGCCCGTCAGCACGAGCACCCGGACGGTCGGATCGCCTGCGGCGAGCTCCAGCGCATCGCACGCCTCGCGCACCATCTGGTTCGTCATGCCGTTCATCGCGTCCGGTCGATCGAGCGTCAACCGGGCGAGGCCAGCGTCGACTTCGTAGCGCAGCGTCTCGAACTCAGCCATCACGCGTGGCTCCGTCAGCAGTGGTCCCCATCCCCGTGACGGTAACAACGCCGCCGGCACCGATTGCATCCGGGGTCAGAC
>CAZQCP010000002.1:7875-20805 GCA_964592115.1 uncultured Ilumatobacteraceae bacterium | reverse complement strand
CGATTGCATCCGGGGTCAGACACCACATGCAATCCGTGAGATCCTCCGGCACGGGTGGACGATTGCATCCGGGGTCAGACCCCACATGCAACGGCGCACCAGCGCCGGGCGGGCCAACGTCGTGTGTGCTGTTGCATGTGGTGTCTGACCCCGGATGCAATCTCAGCGGGGGAGGCCGAGGATGCGCTCGGCGATGATGTTGCGCTGGATCTCGCTCGACCCGCCGGCGATCTTCATCCCCGGCGCGTAGAGGAACCGTGCCGTGCGCTCGTCGAGCACCATCGCGTCGGCACCGCGCAGCTTCGTCTCCAACAGCTCGGCGTCGAACTCGAGCTCGGTGCGCATCAACTTGGCCGACGACGCCGCCGCGGGCCCGCCGCCCGAACGCATCAGCATCGCCTTCAGCGCCAGTCCGCGTGCGAGCAAGCGGGCGAGCTCGTCGGCGAGCGCCGGGTCGTCACTCTCCAACGACGACAGATACGCCAGTCGACGCTCGAGTCCGATCAGGCCGGCCGAGCCCGACGAGCCGCGCTCGTCTTGGAGCACCTGCATCGCCACCAACCATCCGCCGTGCTCCGGGCCGAGCAACGACTCAGCCGGTGTCGACACGTCGGACAGGAACACCTCGCAGAACTCGGCGTCGCCGGTCATCTGCGTGAGCGGCCGCACCTCGACGCCCGGCGCATGCATGTCCAGCAGGAAGAATGAGATGCCGCGGTGTCCCGGCTCGTCCGGATTCGTCCGCGCCAGGAGAATCCCGAACTCCGCGTGCTGGCCGTTGGAGCACCACACCTTCTGGCCGTTGACGACGTACTGCCCACCGTCACGGACCGCGGATGTACGCAGGCTCGCGAGGTCCGAGCCGGCTTCGGGTTCGGAGAAGAGCTGACACCACAAGATGTCGCCCGACAAGGTCTTGGGCAGGAACCGGCGCTTCTGCTCGTCGGTCCCCGAACGCAGGATCGCCTCCCCCGCCAACACGATCCCTTGCAGGTTCAGCATGTTCTGCACGCGCGCCTTGGCGCATTCTTCGGCCCACACGGCAGTGAACTCGCGGGTCAGTCCACGCCCGCCGTATTCCTCCGGCCAGTGCAGTCCGGCGTAGCCCGCTTCGGACATGCGTCGCTGCCATGCCCGGGCGCGGTCATGGAGCGCCGGTGGCATGATCGCCCCGAATGCGGGGCAGTGCTCGTCGCGCTCCACGGCCGACGCCAGGAATGCGGCGGCGTGACGTCGGAACTCGTCGAGGTCCGGCGCGCCGGCGCCTGTCCCCTCGCCGCGGCTTGTGCTGGTCGCCTCGCTCACGCCGCGAACCGTACCGACCACGCTCACTACTTGCCGATCTCGGTCGGCATCTTCCCGCTGGGCGGGACGATCTCGACCGAGATCGGGGTCTTCCGGTTTCGGCGCCCCACCGCCCACTGCAGGGGCATGGACATCCGACAACTTGCACAGCTCGCCCGCCAGCACCACGGCGCCATCCACCGCGAGGACACCGGCGCGAGCACGAGCTCGTGGTACCGGGCGCACGACAGCGGACTGCTCGTCGGCGTTCATCCCAACGTCGCCCGCCTCGCTGGAACGTTCGAGACACGAGAGCTGCGCATCGCCGCTGCGGCGCTGGCCGTCGGCCCCGACGCGATCGCATCACACCGGTCGTCGGCACATCTGTGGGGGATCCCTCGCCCGGACGACGATCCCGTCGACCTGATCGTCACTGGGCGCGGGTCGGCCCGTCGATACGAGGGCGTCGTCCTGCATCGTCCGAACGACCAGGCCGATCTGCGTCCGTCGCCGTTGCGGCAGGGTATTCGCTGCACGCCGATCGTGCGCATGCTGCTCGACCTCGGGGCGGTGGATCGACCCGCCGTGCGCGGCGCGGTCGGCCACGTCCTCGCGCTCCGCGCGGTGACGCTGGAGCAGCTGCACACGGCGGTCATCGAGCATTCCGAGCACGGCCGGCACGGCATCGTCGCGTTGCGCGACGCACTCGACGAATGGACCCTCGACGGTCGTCCCGCGGACTCGGTCCTCGAGGTCGCGATGCACCGACTGGTTCGACGCGCGGATCTTCCGCCGGTCGAATTCCACCCGATCATCGAGGGCTGGGAGATCGACTTCCGCATCGTCGACACCAACGTGTTGATCGAATGCGACGGCTGGACGTACCACGGCCTCGATCGCCTCCAGTTCGAGCGGGACCGCCAGCGCGATGCCGAGCTCGCTGCGGCGGGCTGGGTCACGCTGCGCTTCACGTATCGATCGATCATCCGCACGCCGTTTGTCGTGGCGGCCCGGATCCGCTCCGTCCTAGGCCGCCAGGCAGCCTGACCGAGCGCCGCGATCTCGATCTCGGTACGGATCTTCCCGAGAGGCGGGAGGACTCCTACCGAGATCGCCGGGTGTGGATCAGGTGAGCTTGGACTTCTGGACCTTGCCCATGGCATTGCGCGGGAGCGCGTCGACGAAGCGCAGATCACGCGGGCGCTTGTGCGTCGTGAGGATGCCGGCGAGGAACTCGTCGAGTACCGCCGCCTCGACGCCGTCGGCCACGACGTAGGCGACGACGCGCTGGCCGAGGTCGTCGTCGGGCGCGCCGACCACGGCGACCTCGCGTACCGCCGGATGGGCGAGGATGGCAGTCTCGACCTCGCCCGCGCCGACCTTGTAGCCGCCGGTCTTGATGATGTCGATCGACGTGCGACCGACGATGCGGTGGAACCCACCCTCGTCGATCACCGCCGAGTCGCCGGTGACGAACCAACCGCCGACATGGTCCGCAGCGCTGCCTCCTGACAGGTAGCCGTCGAAGAGCGTGGCGCCGCGGACCTGGAGGTGCCCGACGGTCTCGCCATCGTGCGCCGCCGGCAGACCTTCGTCGTCGACGATCCGCGTGTCGACCCCGCGCAGCGGCAACCCGACCCAGCCCGGCCGCCGCTCGCCGTCGGCGCGGGTGCTCAGGGTGATCAGCGTCTCGGTCATCCCGTAGCGCTCGACCGGGTGGTGGCCGGTCAGCTCGCCCAACCGCTCGAACACCGGTACCGGAAGCGGCGCGCTCCCCGACACCAAGAGCCGCGCCGAACGCAGCGCAGCCGCCGCGCCCGGGTCGGCGCACACGCGCGACCACACCGTCGGCACGCCGAAGTACAGCGTGCCGTCCGCCGACGCATACGCCGCCGGGGTCGGGCGCACGGTGTGCGTCAGTCGCGAACCGACGCGCAACGCGCCGAGCACGCCGAGCACCAGTCCGTGGACGTGGAAGAGCGGCAGACCGTGAACGAGGTGATCCTCGGGCGTCCACGCCCACGCATCGGCGAGCCCGTCGAGATCGGCGGCGAGGGCCCGCCGGGAGATGACTGCGCCCTTCGGTGGACCGGTCGTACCCGACGTGTAGACGATCAATGCAGGGGCGTCGCTCGACGGCTCCGGGAGTCCACCGGCAGCACCATCCGACACCACCCCCGCGAGTGGGATCGGCGTGACGCCGCTTGCCGACCAGGACGGCGAGCCGACGACGGCCGATGCTGCACTGTCACGCAAGATGTGCTCGCGCTCGAGCGGGCCAGCATCGCTCGGAACCGGCACGAACGGCACGCCAGCAGCGAGCGCCCCGGTGACAGCGACCACCGTGTCGAGGGTCGCCGTCGCCTCGATCGCCACCGTGCGCTGCCCGCCGAGGCGACCGGCGAGTTGCGACGCCCGCGCTGCGAGCTGTTCCCAGCCAATGGCATCGTCGCCGACGCGCACCGCATCGGGACGGTCGCCGAACCGGCCGACGAGGGCGGGGAGCAGTACGTCCATTCCGGCGATCGTACGAGTGAGCCGCAGCTATGGTCCGAATCCATGTCCGCGGACGCGACGCACGTGATCGAGGTCCACGTTCCTTGCGCCGACGACGCCGAGGCGGCGCGGATCGCGGCGGCGCTCGTCGAGCAACGGCTCGCGGCGTGCGCCCAACGCCTCCCGATCCGGTCCACCTACCGTTGGGACGGCGCGGTCGTCGACGACGAGGAGGTGCTGCTCCTCGCCAAGTCGACCGAAGCCCAGTTCCCGGCGATCGTGAAGCTCGTCGAGGAGATGCACTCCTACGACCTTCCGGCGATCTCCGCGGTCGTGGTGAGCGGCGGGTCGCAGCGGTATCTGGACTGGGTGGCCGATTCGACCGGGTGAGACCAGCTGACGGCCTGTGGAAAAGAAGCAACGGCTGGGGCCCGTCCCCAACCGTTGCTTGGGTCCTATCGTCGGGGCGATGTCCGACGCCCATCTCGATCCGCTCGCCCACGTTCCGCAGCCGGAGCACCCCGATGAGCTCGCCGACGTCCGCGCCGAAGCGGGGCGGGCGATCCGTGACATCGGCCATGCGCTCGTCGGCCACCACGCGCCGCTCGACCTGCTGCGTTCGGTGACCGCCCAGCTCGATCACCTCACCGAGCAGCTCGACGCCGGCACCACGCGTACGCGCGTCGAGGTTCGCCGGGAGCAGGAGTTCGGCGACCCGCCGGCCGACGGCGACGTGATGACGAGCTACGACGAGCGACCGATCTCGGGGCGATCGAGCCCGTGGGGCCTCGACATCGAGGTTCGCCGAGATGGCGACGAGGCAGCCGCCACGCTGACGCTGCGCGCCGCGCACGAGGGTGCGCCTGGCCGCAGCCACGGTGGCATCGTCGCCGCGCTGTTCGACGACGTGTACGGCTTCGTGCTGTCGATCCGCTCGCAAGCGGCGTTCACCGGCGAGCTGTCCGTGCGCTACGAGGCGGGCGTCCCGATCGGGGTGCCGCTCGAATGCCGGGTCCGGCTCGAGTCCAGCGAGCGGCGCAAGCTGTTCATGACCGGTGAGCTGACGGTCGTGGGAACCGGACAGGTGTTGGCCCGCTCGAAGGCGACGTTCATCTCCATTGACCCGAGCGTGTTCGAGAGTGGAGCCTGAAGCCATGGGTGATGACACTGGAGAGCCGGCCGAGTTCGGCGGCGACCTCGCCGCCGCAGTGTTCTGGGGCGCCGACCTCAGCGGCGCGACGTTTCGCGACGTCGACCTGACGGGAACGAGGATCAGCCACGCGCTCGTCGTCGATGTGGCGATCGATGCGACCGTCGATCGCCTCGTCGTCAACGGCGTCGACGTGACGTCGTACGTCAACGAGCGCGACCCTTGGTATCCGCTGCGGTCGATGCTGATGCCCGCGGACCCCGACGGAGTGCGTGCCGGGTGGGCGGCGCTCGAGGATGCCTGGGAGGACACGATCACGCTCGCGCGCACACTCGTGGACGCCCGGCTGTACGAGTCGATCGACGGCGAATGGTCCTTCGTCGAGACGGTGCGACACCTCGTGTTCGCGATGGACAAGTGGTTCACCGTGCCGGTCCTCGGCGCGCCGTTCCATCCCGCCGGACTCCCGAACTCGGGATCGATCGACTTCGGTTGGCCGGGCCTCGATCTGGACGCCCGACCCTCCGTCGACGAGGTACTGGAAGTGCGCGCCGAGCGGTCGGCGCGATTCCGTTCGCACATCGCGACCGTGACCGCAGCTGACCTCGACCGCACCGTCGCCGTGCTGGAGAACGGTCCGCACCCCATGCGTGAATGTCTCTGGGCCGTGCTCGAGGAGGAGTTCTGGCACAACCGCTATGCCAGGCGCGACCTCGCCGCGCTCGGTGCCGCTACGTGACGTGGCAGGTCACCTTCGCCGTCGACGGACTCAGGCGCCAGCGGGCCAGTCGGGGTGATCGGCGAGCCACTGACCGGCGAGGCGCTTCGGCGCCCGCGTCAACCATGCGTCGGCGATGACCTCGGCGAGCTCGCCGTACTCCAACTCACCGATCCGGCTCGCCCGGACGAGAACGGCGTTGTAGCCGTCGAAGTGCGGCGTCGTGAAGAACGGGGTCGAATCGTCGTCGACCAGTGCGAGCTTGTCGGTCTCGGAGTCGACCCACACCACGATCACGTCGGTGAGTCGCTCGCCGGTCTGCGCGTCGACGGCGTCCGGGCGTGGCGTGCGGAAGATGACGAAGTGCTTGCCGCGGATCGCGTACTTCGCGTTGTCGATCGGCCCGACGCTCCGCTCGACCTGCGGCATCGCCGCCGCGAGCCGATGCACGTCTTCGACGGTCGCTCGTCGCTTGCGGGCCATCGGTCCTCGTCCCTCCCGTGTCGTCGCCGGACCGGTCACGTCCAGTCTTCCACGTGTGCCGTTGCACCCGTCCCCCACGGGACACCGGGCGCGATCAGATGCGGAAGAGGGCCTCTTGGGCCATCGAGGCGACGAGCGTGCCGTCGTCGCTGCGCAGCGAACCGACGGCGAGGCCGCGGGCGTCGTTGAAGTTGTGCGGGTCGGCGTCGTAGATGTGCCAACGAGCGGGATCGAACGGGCGGTGGAACCAGATCGCGTGATCGAGGCTGGCGGCCATCCCCCGCCCCCACGCGAACGTCACGCCCGGCGGCCTGGCGACGCCCATCAACCCCATGTCGGACAGGAAGGTCAGCGCACAGGCCCGCACCACCGGATCGTCTTCGACGGGCTGGCGGATGCGGATCCAGTAGGGCAGGCCGGCGAAGCCGTGCGCCTCGAGCTTGGGAACGCGGATCTCGAAGCGCTCCGACATCTCCGGCATCGTCGGCGTCTCGGTGGCGTCCGCCAGCGCGATCTTCGGCGGTACGTCCGGGGCCGCGTCGACCGAGGTCTCGGGCACGTGGAACGAGGCGATCATCTCCAAGATGACGACGCCGTCTTGCGATGCGGTGACCTGCCGCGTGTCGAACGACTTCCCGTCACGCGTGCGAGCGACGCTGTACACGACGTCGACGTCGGGCTTGCCGGCGCGCACGAAGTAGGCGTGGAGCGACTGTGGGAGCTTCGCGTCCTCGACCGTCGCTGCCGCCGATGCCAGTGCCTGGGCGGCGATCAGACCGCCGAACAACCGGCCCTGCGGCGCCTCGGGCCGGCGGAACGTGAAGTCGTCCTCCTCGCGTTCGAGCGTCAGGAGCTGCGCGATCCAGCTCGGCCTCGCCTGCTCCTCGTCCGTCGACATCGCCGCAGGCTGACACACGGTGCCAGCGCGAGCCCAACCCGGCGATCTCGGTCGGAAGCTTCCCGGGAGGCGGGACGGATTCGACCGAGATCGAGATGGGACCGTCGCGCAGCGCGGATCTCGTCGCTCCCTGGATGATGCGCCGCGCCGACCCCGCCGTGCGCGCGCCAACCGCGACTCGAGCGCGGCCTCGCTCACAGCCCGAAGATGAGGTAGATCACGGCGGGCACAGCCAGCCAGGAGAGCACGGTGATCACCATCGCGATCGCGGCGAACGCGTACGACTGGTCGCGCGGTGGCTCACCGCACGATCCGATCACCGCCCAGAGCAGCGCGCTCGGCGCGTCCGTCGTCATCCGGATGCGACGGCGGGCAACGGCAGCCGCGCGCAACACGCTCCAGCCGAGACCCGCGAGCACGGCGAGCAGGAACACACCGATCACGACGCGCCAGATGACCGATCCGGAGATCCCGAAGAAGATGCTCTCGGCGAACGTGGTGATGGTCGAGAACGCGGCACCACCGACGATGAACGCCGGCAGCCCGGCACCTGCGCCCCGGTAGTCGTTCTCGAGGCGTGCCGCTTGCATCCGGGCGCGCATGAGCATCGAGTGATCGGGTGACGCCGGCTCGGTGATCGCCTCACGCCGCTCGTACAGGCGCCGCATCGCGGTGATCAGTCGGCGCTGGTGTCCGCGGGCGATCCAGCGAGTGAGCCACCCGACGATGAGCGAGGCGAGCGGCCGCAGCGGACCGAGGCGGGGCAGCGTCGGTGGTCGGCCACCGTTGCGGTCGAGCACCTCGATCGCGTAGAGGGTGTTGCGGTGCGCCTCCACGAACAGGTCGGGCTGCGCGAGGGGCCGGACGAGCTCGAGCTCGATGGCGATGTCGCGCTCGGCGTTGCCGGCGTTGCTGTAGCGCTCGATCATCACGCCGCGCTCTTCGTGCTTGGCCAAGAGCAACCGCACGGCATTGCTGGGATCGACGAAGTGTTCTGCGACCGCCTCGTCGAGCCCGGCGGCCACCTGAGCGGCGCTCCCGACGGCCACATCGGCGTCGCGGTCACCGTCTGTCGCGTCGCCAACGTCCTCGTCGGTGCCGGTGTGGGCCCGTCCCGCGTCGTCCACGTGACGAAGCTAGTCCGCCCTCACCCGGCGAGGGCGTGGCGGCGCTCGACGTGCATTCGGGCGTGGGCGATCGCCTCGTCGAGGTCGATGAACAGGTGATTCTGGTGTGCCAGCCGGTCGATCGCCCCGACCGCCCGCAAGATGCGCAGGTGATGCTCCTTCGGCCCCTTGATGAGCACGGTGATGCCGCGGCCTTCGAGCTCGTCGATCAACTCGCCGAGCGCGTGCGCTCCGGACGCGTCGAGCACCTGCAGTTCGGGGAACCGCAAGATCACGACGTCGACCTCGTCGATCTCCGCGATCTCACCGAGGAAGCGTTGGATCGCGCCGAAGAAGAGCGCACCGTCGAGGCGGTAGGAGATGATGTGCTGGCGGTGGAGCTCTTCGGCGAGGTCGTCGTCGAGCAACGGCAACGGCTCACCGACCGGAGTGGACGTGCGGGCGATGTGACGCAACGCGAGGATCGCCGCCGCGGCCATCCCGATCTCGACGGCGACGATCAGATCGAAGGCGACCGTCGCGGCGGCGGTCAACACGAGCACGACCGCGTCGGAGCGGGTGGAACGCAAGACGGCGCGCACGTTGCGCAGGTCGACCATGCGCATCGCGGTGACCATCAACACCCCGGCGAGCGCGGCCAGCGGGATCTCGGCGACGAGACCGGAACCGACGAGGACGACGGCCAACAGCACGAGCGCGTGCACGATCGCCGCGACGCGGGTGCGCGCACCAGCTTTGACGTTGACGGCGGTGCGGGCGATGGCCCCGGTCGCCGGCACACCACCGAACAGCGGCGACGCGACGTTGGCGAGGCCCTGGCCGACGAGCTCGCGGTTCGGGTCGTGGCGACCGACGCCGGCCATGCCGTCGGCGACCTTGGCGGACAGCAGGCTCTCGAGCGCGCCGAGCACGGCGATGGCGACCGCGGCGCCGCTCAGGTCGGAAGCAAGATCCCACGAGAACGGCGGAAGCGACGGGCTCGGTAGCGAGCTCGGAAGCGTACCGATCACCGGGACACCGTCGGCGAGCCGGGCGACGAGCGTCGCCGCGATGACCGCCAGCAACGAGGCGGGCAACCCACGGCGCACGTGCGGCAAGACGATCATCATCACGACCACCAGCGCGACGAGCGCGAGCGCCCACCAACTCCCGGCGCCATCGAGCGCATCGCCGACCGCGCGGAACGCCACGACCGCCGTGTTCTCACCCTCCGGTCGGGGCACGCCGAGCGCCGGCGGCACCTGCTGGAGGAAGATGATCACGGCGATGCCGAGCGTGAACCCCTCGACGACCGGCCACGGGACGTAGGCGAGGTAGCGACCGAAACCGAAGCAACCGGCGACGAGGATCAGCACCCCGGCCAACATCCCAGCGACGAACACCCCGTCGGCGCCGTGGCGGGCGACGATCGGCACGAGCACGACGGTCATCGCTCCGGTCGGCCCGGACACCTGCACGCTCGAACCACCGAACACGCCAGCGACGAGCCCGGCAACGATCGCCGTGACCAGCCCAGCGTCGGCGCCGAGCCCGGTCGTGATGCCGAAGGCGAGGGCGAGAGGCAGCGCGACGACGCCGACGGTGACACCCGCCAAGACGTCGGCGCGCCAGCTTCGCCGCAGTCCCGCGTAGTCGGCGCGGGTCGGCAGGAGGCGCCGGACCGCTGCGAACATCTACGACTCCGACAGCTCGACGAGCAGATCGCGGGTTTCCGTCAGCGACGAGATCAACAACGCCTTGGCGACCGCGAGGAGCTCGATGAGACCCTGATGCTTGATCGAGTAGTACACCGTGGTCCCCTCACGGCGGGTGGCCACGAGGCCAGCGCGGCGCAGCACGCCGAGCTGTTGGGACAGGTGCGCAGGTTCGAGCCCGACGTCGGGCTGCAGGTCTGACACCGAACGTTCACCGTCGGCGAGCACCTCGAGGACGCGCACCCGGGCCGGGTGCGCCAGGGCCTTGAACAGATCGGCCTTGAGCTCGAACACGGGACGCTGATCAACCACGAGGGGAGAGCATACTCGTAATCTTGCAATACAACAGATTCATGATATTTGGCAGATTCACGACCATCGACGCGGCCTACGATCCGGGGCCGTGGATGCACCCGTTGACGCGACACTCCGTCACGCGACATCCCGTGACGCGACTCCCCCGGTGCTGCGCGTCGGATGTGCGATGTGGGCGCACAAGCCGTGGGTGGGACGCTTCCTCAGCGGCACCGGCGACGACCTCGCCGAGTACGCGTCGTGGTGCAACGCGGTCGAGGGCAACACGACGTTCTACGCGGTGCCGGCGCCGACGACGGTCGCTCGATGGGCGGAGCAAGCACCGCCCGACTTCCGGTTCGCGTTCAAGGCGCCGCGAACGGTCACCCACGACCGTCGCCTGCACACCGACGCCCACCGCGACCTCGCCGCGTTCCTCCGCGTGATCGAACCGCTCGGTGGTCGCATCGGGCCCGTGCAACTCCAGCTCCCGCCGTCGTTCGGCCCGAACGCCCTCCCCCAGCTCCGCGCGTTCGTCGTCGGTCTGCCGACGACGCATCGCTGGGTGGTCGAACTTCGCCACACCGAGTTCTCCGACGGCGGACCCGCCCACCGCGCCGTCGACGACGCCCTCGCAGCGGCGGGCATCGGTCGGGTCGTGCTCGACACGCGCCCGCTGTACGCCACGCCGGCCACGAGCGAGGCGGCCGTGCAGGAACGGCGGACGAAGCCGCAGCTGCCCGTCGTGACGGACCTGATGGGCGATGAGCCGATCGTGCGCGTGATCGGTGGCGACGACGTGGAAGGTGCGTTCGCCGGACTCGTCGCGTGGCGTGAGCAGGTGGCCGAGTGGCTGGGCGAGGGCAAGCGGCCCTACGTCTTCGCCCACCAGCCCGACAACCGTCAGTCGCCGGCGCTCGCCCGCCGATTCCACGGGACCGTCGCCGCGCTCGTCGACGATCTCACACCGCTGCCGAACCCGATCGCGTTCGGCGCCAGCGACGCGCAACCCTCCCTCTTCTGACGTCGCGCACCGGCTTCGGCGATCTCGGTAGGCATCGTCCCGGAGACCGGGACTGATTCGACCGAGGTCGGCGAAAGGCGTGGTGCGCTCCGGGTGGGACCACGGCGCATCGCGGCGCATACGGTGACGCCGATGGTGACGAGCACGGCCGTGCCGGGGATGACGAACGCTCGTCTCTGGACGGTGCTCGGTGCGCTGATGCTCGCCGTACTGATGGCGTCGATGGAGATGTCGATCATCTCCACCGCGCTGCCGACGATCGCCGGCGAGTTCAACGCGTTCGAGAGCTTCGCCTGGGTGGGCACCGCCTACATCGCCACGTCGGCGATCGGTACACCGCTGCTCGGCAAACTGTCCGACCTCTACGGTCGGCGGCTGATCTTCCAGGTGACGATGGGACTGTTCATCGTCGGCTCGCTCCTGTGCGGCTTCGCCCAGAGCATGAACCAACTCATCGCGTTCCGCGGCGTGCAGGGTCTCGGCGGCGGGGCGATCCAGGCGCTGGCGTTCGCCATCCTCGGCGACATCCTCCCGCCCCGCGAGCGCGGGCGGTACATCGGCTACTTCACCTTGGCGTTCGTCGGTGCGGCCTTGCTCGGCCCACTGATCGGCGGCTTCATCATCGACAACTGGTCGTGGCCGTGGATCTTCTTCATCAACGTGCCACTGGCGCTCGTCGCCAGCGTCGTCAGCTACATCGCCCTCGACCTGCCGTTCCCGCGGCGGTCGACGAAGCTCGACATCACCGGGGCGATCCTGCTCGCCGTCATCATCGGGTCGCTGATGGTCGGCCTCGAGATCGGCGGCAACGACGGATGGACCGACCCGACCGTCGTCATGCTGGGCGCGACCGTGGTCTTCGGACTGGCGATCTTCGTCGTCGTCGAACAGCGGGCGGTCGAACCGATGATCCCGCTGCGTCTCTTCTCCGACCGCGTCGTGCTCACGTGCGTGATCGCCGGCGCGTCCGCGGGCGCGATCGCGTTCGGTGCGGGCCAGTTCCTCCCGCTCTACTTCCAGGACTCGCTGTTCGTGTCACCGACCGAGTCCGGGTTGCGCATGTTGCCGCAGATGATCGGTGTCACACTCGGCACGTTCGGCATCGGCCGGATGGTGCTGTGGACGGGGAAGTACAAGGCGTTCCCCGTCACCGGCACCGCGCTCGCCGCGGGCGGGTTGTTCATGATCAGCCAGATCTCCGGTACGACGCCGTACAGCTGGCTCATCGCGCCGATGATCGCCATCGGCTTCGGTGTCGCCGCGGTGTTCACCACCACGTCGATCGCCACGCAGAACGCCGTCGACTTCCACGACATGGGCGTCGCGACCGCGACGATCATGTTCTTCCGCACGCTCGGCGGATCGATCGGCCTGGCGATCTTCGGCACGATCCTGACCGCCACCGTGCGGCGCGAGATCCCGAACCGGCTCGGTGTGACCCCCGACGAGGCGGTGAGCTTGATCCGGGCGCCGTCCGACATCGCCGCGCTCCCCGACGCCAGCCGCGAGGCGGTCGTCGAGAGCGTCGCGTCCGGCGTCGGCACGATCTACTTGGTGTGCACCGGCATCATGATCGTCGGGTTCGTCGCCGTGCTGTTGATGCCCGAGCGCGAACTCCGGCCGCGTGCAGGGATCTCCGACGCGCTCGAAGAGGCGGCTGCCGCTACGGCCTGACCGGCGACGATGCGATGACGGCGACGATGCGATGACGGTGCGATGAAGACCGACGACGTGATCCGACTCGGTGAGCCCCTGCTGCCCG
>CAZQCP010000002.1:2865-7775 GCA_964592115.1 uncultured Ilumatobacteraceae bacterium | reverse complement strand
GACGGTGCGATGAAGACCGACGACGTGATCCGACTCGGTGAGCCCCTGCTGCCCGACGGCGTGGTCTTGGGGCGCATCGACGACGGCGACCGCACGCTGCTGACGCTCACCGCGAGCCGCGACATCGCCGGGATCGCGACCGGGTGGTTCTCGCAACTCGTCGCAGCCGTGCCCGTCGAGATCCTCGGTGCCACCGAGCATCTCGGATTCGCGTACACGCAGTTCGCGCTGCCCGTACTCGCCGGACCGGCACTCGACTTCGACTTCCATCCCGCCCCGAACCTCCAGTCCCCTCCCGTGCTCGGCGCCCTCGCCGCTCGGGTCACCACCGGTTACGTGCTCCTCGCTCCCCTCGACCATCCACACGAGCAGGTGCTGTCGGTCGCCGACGGCGAGATGCGCTGGGGCTGGCACGGCGACCTCGACGAGATCCCCACCGGTTTCTCGACGACACTCGCCGTGCTGCGCGGCGACTCGATCGGTGCGCTCCTCGACCGGTGGGGAAGCGACATGCGCGGTGGGCGGCCACGAGTCGACGCGTCGATCAACCCGATCACGTCGCATCTGTCGTACTGGTCCGACAACGGCGCCGCCTACTGGTACCGCACCGAGCCAGGCCGCACGAACGGTGGGAGCGTCGCCGACGCGGTCGAATCACTCCGGCGCGACGGGGTGCCCGTGCGGGCGATCGAGCTCGACTCCTGGTGCTACGACCACGAGGTGCCGCGGCCGATCACCGCCATCGGATACCCGGAGGAGGTGCCGCCGTCGGGGATGATGACGTGGACGCCACGCGCCGATGCGTTCGATCCGCCGAGCGACGGGCGCGACGCGATCGAGGCGTTCGCCGACCGCCTCGGACGGCCGCCCCTGGTGATCCACTCCCGGCACATCTCGCCGGAGTCGCCGTACGTCACCGAGGGCGATTGGTGGGTCGACCTGCTCGGCGCTCATCCTCACGACACGGCGTTCTTTCGCCGCTGGTTCGACGACGCCCGCCGCTGGGGTGTGTGCGCGATCGAGCAGGACTGGATGCTGATGTACTGGTTCGGCATCCGGGCGCTGCGCGCCGCGCCCGGCCGCGCGGCGCGGTGGCAGCGCGGGCTCGACGAGCTCGCCGCCGAGTCGGGTGTCGACCTCATCTGGTGCATGGCGACGCCGGCCGACCTCATCCACGCCGCCTCACTCGACCGAGTCGTCGCCGTGCGCACGAGCGACGACTACCGCTTCGCCGCCGACCCGGCGCTCTTGTGGACGTGGTACCTGACCGTCAATCGGCTCGCGGGCGCGCTGGGACTGCGGGCGTTCAAGGACTGCTTCTTCTCGGCGGACCTGCCTGCCGGCGGCCGCGTCGACCCGAACGACATCGACCCGATCGACGGTGACGAGCACCACGAGCTCGAGGCGCTGCTGGCGTGCATGTCGGCCGGACCGGTCGGCATCGGGGATCGGATCGGTCGCACGAACCGTGCGATCGTGATGCGCACGTGCGACGACGACGGCACGATCCGCCACGTCGACCGCCCCCTGGCGCTGATCGACGGCTGCCTGTTCGGCGAACCAGCGCGCGGTGAGCGTCTTGCGTGGGCATCGACGACGGCGACCAGCTCCGGCCAGCCGTGGACGTACGTCCTGGCGATCAACACGACGACCGACACGGAACCCGACTCGGCCAGCGAGCGCGACCAGATCACCGACACGCTCCGCCTCGACGAGCTCGGCATCGACGGCACGCGCTCCGTCCTCGACTGGCGCCACGGCGGGCTCGGCGACGCCCACGAACTGACCGTCACGCTCGCCCACCGTGACTGGGCGCTGTGGGTCGTCGCTCCGCCAGGCGCACGCGCCGACGCCGGCGACCTCACCAAGTACGTCACGGTCCCCACCGCCGAATAGGCAACACCGAATCAGCAATACCGAGTGAGCAACAGGGAGGGGACGGACCCCGAGCCGTTGCTTGTCCGTCCCCGTCACGGGTCGCTGGCCGGGTCGCCGATCCGGCCCGGGAGCACGATCGGGCAACGAGATGCCCGCGTGGCCGCCCCACCGCACCTGTCGCACCTCCGTCGGCGGGCGCACGATCGACGGAGCGGGCGACTGCACATCGGAGGCGACATGGACGGACCATCGCAAGACATCGAAGGCGTCGAGCTCGAGCGCGACGTCACACCCGAGGCGGTGCTGGGCCTCGACGCGGAGTGGGTGGCATGGCTCGAACACGAGCCGATCCCGCCGAACGTCGACGGCATCGACGAATCGCTCCGCTCCGGCGGGTCGGCGATCGCCTGAGGAGGTCGACGGCATGGCCAATCCGACACTGGAACGTGACAGCGACGAGGCCGCCTGGGTCGAGTACCTCCAGCAGTTGCTGGAGCAGCGACTCGCCACCGAGGCCGCCGCCGGGCAAATCGAGCTGAGCCCGGTCGATGGGATCTTCGGACCGATCACCGAAAAGAGCGTCATCTTCTTCCAACAGCTCGTCGGACTTCCCGAGACTGGGGTGGTCGACGACGACACGTGGGACAAGCTGGAGAACCCGTCAGCCGCCCCAGGTACGACCACTCCGCTCGACCTGCGGGTGCCGTTCAGCCTTCGCCTGCACTGGGACCAGACGACGATCGATCAGATGCTGCTCGACTTCGACAACTTCGACCTTGCGCAGCTGCCCAACGCGCAACTGACGTTGCAGGGGCCGGTCGGGCCGCTCGCCGGGAACGGGTCCGTGCAACTCCTCAACCGCGAGTTCCGGTTCTGGCGCAACTGGTTCCTGAAGGAGACCACGGAGCTGACGCTCGACTGGTCACGCAGCCGCGGGTTCGAGCTCGGGCTCGACAACGAGGTCGAGTTCGGCATCCGACCGCTGCGCAACGTCGACATCTTCTTGCGCGGTGACTTCGACGTGAAGTGGCGCCCCGAGGACGCGTCCGGCGACGTCACGTTCGGCGGGTCGATCAACCTCCGCTGGCGCTTCGACCTCCTCTCCCGCTGACTCAGCCGAAAAGTGTCCGTTTCGTCTCGCTCAGCGTGACGAGGCGGACATTTTTCGAAGTCACCGATACCGTCCGCGGGATGCGTCTGCGAAACCATCCCTGCCGTGCGGCGCGCCTCGCGCCCATCGTGGTGATCGCCCTCGCCGCGGCGGCGGTCGGGTGTGGAGGCGACGATGACACGGCGAGCGACGGGTCGTTCGCCGCGCTGTTGGACCAACTCCCTGCGGTGGTCGCGGAGGGCAACGTCATGTTGGAGATCACCTATGGCGACCTCGCGGCGGCGACCGACGAGGCAGGCGTCGAACGACCCGAACCGGACGACGCGGACGCGGTCCGCGACTGGATCGCCGCGATCACCGGGGTCGCACAGCAACCTCCCGGGGCCCACTACGTCCAGCTCAGCGAGTCGTTCAGCCCGCAACAGCTCGCCCGGGTCGACGAGATCCGTGAGGAGCTCGGCTGGGCGGTGGCCGACGTCGACCAGTACGTCACGGTCTCCGACCTGCCCCGCCTGTTCACGGTGGCCACCATGAGCAGCGACCGCAGCGACGCGATCGACGAAGCGGTCGGCGAGCCGGTCGAAGGCATCTGGTCGCTGGGTGGCGAGGACCTGGCGATCGACATCTCCGGCGTTACTCCAGCCCGCCCGCTCGGGGAATCACTGCGGTTGGCGACGAAGGACGGCCTCCTCGCCGCATCTCGTACCACGCCACCGATCGCTGCATGGCTCGCCGGGCCAGCGACGGCGCTCGGCGACAACGAACGGCTCAGGTCGATCGCCGAGACGCTCGACCGGGCCGACGTGTACACGGCGGTCCTCCTCGCTGGCGGCGACCACTCGATCGTCGCTGCGCTCGGTGCGAGCCAGACACCCGAACACGTCGAGACGTTGCTCGCCGAGTCCGGAACACTGCCGGAGCTGTTCACGGCGATCGGCGTCGGGTTGAGCGTCAGCGACGACGGACCGTCGGCGACGATCGTGTACCACCATCCGACCGCCGATGCCGCGGCCGACAATGCCGAGGCGATCAGCGAGACGATCGAGACCGGCACCTCGCTCGTGACGGGTCAAGCGCTCAGTGAGCGACTCTCGCTCCGCGACATCGCGGTGGACGGGAATCTCGTGGTCGCCACCATCGACTTCGTCGAGACCCCACCGAATGTGATCTTCGCGATGCTCTACCAGCGCGACCTGCCGTTCGTCCACGGCTGACCGACGCAACACTCGCAGTCCGAACACTCAGGAGGAGCGGAGGGCGCCGAGCACGACGTCGCGACCCTGGGCGATGTGCTCGGTCATGAGACGTGACGCGCGGGCGCCGTCGCCGTCGACGATCGCGTCGACGATCAAACGGTGGAAGAGATCGGAGCGCTCCAGCTCGGCGTCGTCGAAGCGGCGGAAGGCACCGAAGACGAGCGGGATGTCGACCGTCCGGCGCAGCATGGCTGCGAGCCGATCGTGATGGGCGGCCTCGACGATCAGTCGGTGGAGCGTGCCATTGGCTGCATTGAGCTCACGTACGAACTCGACCCTGCGACGTGAACGGCCGGTGCCGCGGCTGCGCACCCGAGCGAACTGCGCCGCCGCGTCGGCGAGCGCGATGCGCTGCTCTGGGGTTGCCCGCGCCGCCGCCAGCTCAGCGGCATACGACTCCAGCCGCGCCCGCAACTCGTACAGATCCTCGACCTCGTCGAGCGAGACCTCGCGGACGATGGCGCCACGATGGCGCACGCTCACCACGAGGCCTTCCGCCTCGAGCCGCCGGATCGCCTCGCGCACCGGTGTGCGTGACAGCTCGTACTGCTCGGCGATGCGCTGCTCGATCAGTCGCTGCCCCGGCGCGAACTCGCCTTCGACGATCGCGGTGCGGACGCGCTCGTAGGCGAGCTCGACGCCAGCACGCTCGCCGCCCATCACAC
>CAZQCP010000002.1:0-2765 GCA_964592115.1 uncultured Ilumatobacteraceae bacterium | reverse complement strand
GCGAACCGCGGGCCGGCTGCACCGATGTGGCTGCCGATCGTCCGGCCGGTGGACCGGCACGCCAGCGCCGCCGCGTCGACGAGCGCAGCGACGTCGAGACCGACGTCGTACCGCTCCTCCACGAGCACGTGGGCGAGGTCTTCGATCGGCACGTTGCCCGACGCACCCGGCGCAAAGGGGCACCCGCCCAGCCCGCCGAGCGCAGCGTCGAGCCGGACTGCGCCCGCCCCGATGGCGGCGAGTGCGTTGGCGATCGCCAGGCCACGCGTGTCGTGCAGGTGGGCGCCGACCGGCACGTCGTGACATCGCTCGACGGCACGCCCAACGACCAAGGCGACATCGGACGGCACGGCGGTGCCGATCGTGTCGGCGAGCCCGATGCCGTCAGCACCGGCATCGAGCGAGCGGGCAACGGCATCGTCGACGACCGCCGGGTCGACGGGACCGGTGTGCGGACAGCCGAACGACGTCGCCAGCGTCACCTCCACGGCTGCGTCCGGCGCGGCCGCGCGGATCGACGCGAGTGCGGCGAAGCTGTCGTCGACGCTGCGACCGGCGTTGGCGAGGTTGTGCGCCTCCGATACGGACAACACGAACTGCAGGTGCTCGAGCCCGGCCGCCAGTGCGCGGTCGGCGCCGCGCTCGTTGAGCACGAGCCCCCACCGGCGCACACCGACGGCGGTATTGGTGGCTGCGACGAGCTGCTCCGCGTCGGCGAGGGCAGGGACGCGATCGGGGCGGACGAACGACGTCAGTTCGAGATCGTCGACGCCCGCCGCGACGAGTGCCTCGAAGATCGCCAGCTTCGCCTCGGTCGAGATCGGAGCTTCGTCTTGCAGGCCGTCGCGCAACGTCACGTCACGGACGGCGATGCGGGGCGTCACGGTCGGCATGCGGAACGTCTCCTTCCTGTTCGCGTCCTGCCCACAGCGGAACAGGCCGGATCGCAGATCGTATGCAATCCTGCTGCGTACGGTATCGCCCCACCCTCGATCTCGGTCGGGATGTTCCCGCCACGCGGGACTGATCCGACCGAGATCGAGGAGAGTGGCTGGTGCGGCGCCGGTTCGTCAGGCGAGGGCGGCGGCGATCGCTCCGATGTGATCGTGATCCGTGCCGCAGCAACCGCCGAACACGCAGAGATCGAAGATCTCGTCGAGCTCGACGTAGAGGCTGGCGAGCTCGGCGATGTCGCCGCGATCCAGTTCGGTCGCCGCATCGAGCTCGGCGTGGCTCTGGCGCGAGGCGTTGGCCCTGACACCACGAACCCGGCTCACCCACGGCGCCGCGGCGTCGATCGTCGGCAAGAAGTGGGTCGGGTGGGCGCAGTTGATCATGTAGTAGGCCGGTGACGCGCCCGTGGCGTCGTCGACCTGGGCGATCGCATCGCCGATCGTCTGGCCCGACGGCAGCCGGCCGTCGGTCTCGACGGTGAACGAGATCACGGAGGGAAGCCCGACCGCCTTGGCCGCGCGGGCGATGCCGGCGGCCTCGTCGGCGTAGGTCATCGTGATCGCGCTGATCATCTCGGCGCCCGCCTCGGCGAACGCCCGCGCCTGCAGCGCGTGGTACGCGGCGGCCTCCGACGTCGACATCGCCGTGTCGATCACATAGCCGTCGCCGCGCGGTCCGATGACCCCGTTGACCACCGCCTGCACGCCGGGGTGCTGACGGCGCACGCTGTCGACGAGCTCGACGGCACGACGGTTGAGCGTCGCCATCCGCGTGCCGTCGAAGCCGAGACGGGCACCCCAGTCGAGGCTCGCCCGCCACGTCGGCGTGTCGAGCACGATCCCGATGGCGTGCTGTTCGGCGAGTTCCAGATACGGGGTGTAGTACGCGCGCAAGGTCGCCGTTCCGGCGTCGGAGTCGAGCAACGTGAACGAGGCGAACTCGGGCAGGTCGACGCCGTCTTGGAAGATGAGGCGCGTCTCGAGTCCGCCGTCGGAGAGGAACGGAGTGGCGCTGGTGAGCTGGGGCAGCGACCCGGCGTTGGTGGTCGTGGTGGTCGTCGTGGTGGTGGTTCCGGGAGATGTCTTTGTCGAGGTCATGGTGTTGTTCCTTTCGCGGGTGTGTGCCTTGACACCACTGACACCGTGAGATCACGCCTCACACCGTGAGTCGACTGCAATAGCGTGCACCGACGATGGAACTCGTCGGGAGGTCCCGGGAGCTCGACGACATCGAGGACCGAGTCCGAACCAATCGGCTCGTCACGATCGTCGGTCCGGGCGGCGTCGGCAAGACGGCGTTGGCGCGCACGGCCGCTGAGCGTCTCAGGGACCGGTTCGCCCGCGGCGTGTTCCACGTGGACCTCACACGGCTCGACGACCCGGCGGGCGTCGGCGGCGCGATCGCCAGCCAGCTGGGGTTCGACTCGTTCGATGCACTGATGGCATCACCGGGTGACCAGCCGGCGCTCGTCGTGGTCGACAACTGCGAGCACGTGCTCGACGCGGCGGCCGAGGCACTGGTGCAGGTACTCGGGGCGTGTCGCCAGCCGACCGTGGTGGCCACGAGCCGGTCACCGCTCGAGGTGCCCGGTGAGTCGCTCGTGCCACTGGCGCCGTTGCCGATGCCGACCCTCGACGACGACGATCCGACCAACGCATCCGTCGAGCTGTTCCTGCTGCGGTGCCGTGACGCGGGCGCGTCCGTCGAGGATGGTCAACGCGCCGCGATCGTCGACCTCTGCCGCCAACTCGACGGCTTGCCGCTGGCGATCGAGATCGCCGCCGCCCGGACGCGCACGATGCCCATCGCCG
>CAZQCP010000001.1:80635-86150 GCA_964592115.1 uncultured Ilumatobacteraceae bacterium | reverse complement strand
CGTCCGGGTCGTCGGGGCGATCGTGGGCTCGGCGTTCGGGGCGAAGGGCATCGAGCCGTTGCCGGGCGAGGGTGTCGAGTTCGTGGATGTCGGGTCGGTGACGACGACCGGCGGGGAGGATCTCGGTGCCGTCTCGGCGGTACCAGTTGAGTTGTCCGTCCGGACGTCGGCGGCCGGTCCATCCGGCTCGATGTTTGTGCCGGTTGTGGCGGCCGCACTCGGCGTCGGCGTTGGCCAGCGCCGTCTCACCGTGATCGAGCCACTCCGTCAGGTGGTCGACCTGGGCGAAGCGGGCCTTCACGGTGCATCCGGGGCACTCGCAACGAGTTGCCAGGATGCGGGCGATGTCGCGGGCTGCGCCGGTGAACAGGCGCTGACGGCGCCCAGCGTCGATGACGACGTGGTCGGAATCCATCACGATGCGACGGATGTGCCCATCGAGTGCGGCACGCAACGCATCGTCGGGCAGCACGGGGATGCCATCGTCGGTCGCGCAGCGTCGATCGGATGGGTCGGGCTGCCGGGCGGGATCTGGCGCGGTGGCGGTCAGCCCGTGGCGATACAGCGAATCGTGGAACGTCCACTGATCGACGAGCAGGTTGACGACGACCGGAACTCGCGGCGCCAAGGTCGGATTGGCTGCCGCCGCCCGGAAGATCGCCGCCAGCGCATCGAATCGGCGTTGCGGTGCGGTACGGGGGAGCGATGCGTCGGGAGCGTCGGGCCCGCGTGTGATCGTGCGTTCGTTGACGTCGTTGCGGAACTCGCGCTCGACGAACGCGTCGAAGATCACCTGCATCTCAGCCGCATCCATCGCCGAGCCACCCGACGCCGACACGACGAGCCCGTCATCGTCCACCCCGACGTGCGCGCGGCGCCGGTCTTCGCTGGATGCCCGGTCGCGGTGGGCGCCGTCGAGATCGGCGAGCGTCTCCCACTGGCGGACGCACGTGCGGGCATCGTCGAACGACAACACCTCACACTGTTCGACCAACGTGTCCGCGGCGTCGGCGAGCTGATCACCGCAGCGCGGGTTGGCGTGCACACGGGCCAACTCGTCGACCTGGGCGACACCGATCGTGCCCTCGACGAGCGCAGCTCCGACCGCATCGATCTCGGTGACGAGCGCGGCGAGACGGCGACGGCGGATCACCTGCGAGCTGGACCACGTGCCTTCGGCAAGCATCCAGTTGCGCATCGTGTGATGCCCATCGCGACGGAAGAGGCGACGACGATCGACCTCGGCGATCACCGCTGCCAGTTCTGCCTCCTGGCGGCGCAACGCCAGCTCGAGGTCGCGGAAGCGGGCGATCACTGCGTCGTCGTCGAGGTCGTGTACCTCGTCGACGAGATCGACCCACTGCCCCATGTCGAAACGCTATCGCGCTGACGTTCCGATGTCAAGGGAAAAACGAATATACGCGCGAA
This sequence comes from uncultured Ilumatobacteraceae bacterium, assembly GCA_964592115.1. GTDB lineage: Bacteria > Actinomycetota > Acidimicrobiia > Acidimicrobiales > Ilumatobacteraceae > Sva-07. The sequence continues at coordinate 84,722 of CAZQCP010000001.1, read as the reverse complement.
GAATGTCGACAGAACTGCACCCGGCCCGCGGGCACTACGGTGGACGTCGTGGTCCACCAACGACAGCGAACGTTCCGCCTGTGGACGGATGGGTACCAGGCGATGCAGCGACTCAGTGCGTCGGTCAAGGCGTCGGGTCTCGAGCCGCCACTCCTGGAACTGGTCAAGATGCGAGCGTCACAGGTGAACGGCTGTGCGTATTGCCTCGACATGCATTGGAAGGACGCCCGCGCGGCCGGTGAGAGCGAGCAACGCCTGTACTCGTTGGGCGCCTGGCGGGAGACCACGTTCTACTCCGACCGCGAGCGCGCCGCGCTGGCGTTGACCGAGGCGGTCACACTCGTCGCCGAGGGCCACGTGCCGGACTCCGTGCTCGACGCAGCATCGGCTCAGTTCACGCGCGACGAGCTCGGCAAGCTGCTCTTCGCCATCATCGAGATCAACGCGTGGAACCGCCTCGCCATCGCCACGGGCATGCCTGAGCCCGGTAGCTACGAGGTCGGCCGCACCGAGGGGGAGTAGGCCTTCGGCGTCAGGCGCCGATGGCGTGGTAGCCGCCGTCGACGTGGATGATCTCGCCGGTCGTGGCGGGGAACCAGTCCGACAGCAGGGCGATGCAGGCGCGAGCGACCGGCTCGGAGTCGGTGACGTCCCAGCCGAGCGGGGCGCGCTCGTCCCACACGTCTTCGAACTTGGCGAAGCCCGGGATCGACTTGGCGGCCATCGTCTTGACCGGGCCGGCGGCGATCAGGTTGGAGCGGATGCCCTGCGGACCGAGCTCTTTGGCCAGGTACCGCGACACGCTCTGCAGCGCCGACTTGGCGACACCCATCCAGTTGTACGCCGGCCACGCCTGGCGGTTGTCGAAGTCGAGGCCGACGAAGGCACCACCCGCGCTCATCAACGGCACGAACGCGTCGGCGAGCGCCTTCATCGAGTACGCCGACACGTGGATGGCGACGGCGACGTCGTCCCAGGGCGCCCCCATAAAATCCTCGCCGAGACACGACTCGGGAGCGAACCCGATCGAGTGCAGCACGCCGTCGACGCGGCCCCACTTGGTGGCCAACGCCTCGCGGACCGCGACGCCGTGCTCGGGCACCGTGACGTCGAGCTCGAACACGTCGATGCCGTCACCGAGTTTGCGCGCCGTGCGCTGGGTCAGGCTGAGTGCTCGCCCGGCGCCGGTGAGGACGATGTCGGCGCCCTCGTCGAGCGCGATGCGCGCCACGCCGTAGGCCAAGGAGGCGTCGGTGAGCACGCCGGTGATCACGATCTTCTTGCCGTCGAGCAGTCCCATGACCAGGACCGTAGATGATCGTCAGGGGCATGTCGTTGATGTGCCGTGCGCCATGTGTGGAACTCGGGGCCGATGTGCCACGCTGTCGCCATGCGCATCGGCATTCTCGGTGGAACCGGACCCGCAGGCAGTGGACTGGCGGCGCGTCTGGCCAGCGTCGGGTATCCGGCGTTGATCGGTTCACGCTCGAAGTATCGGGCGATGGAGGCTCGCGACGAGCTGGTCGCCCAGTGGCCCGACCTCGACGAGCTGCTCGAATGCGGTGACAACGCCGCCGCTGCGGCCTGCGATCTCGTCGTGATCGCGACACCGTGGGACTCGGCGGCGAGCACGGCCCAGGAGAACCAACGGGCGCTCGCCGGCAAGATCGTCGTGTCGATGGCGAACGCCCTCGTGCGCGTCAACAAGGAGTTCCAGCCGCTCGTGCCGCCCCGCGGCAGCGTTGCTGCGCACGTGCAGGCGGCGGTGCCGCGCTGCCGGGTCGTCGCCGCGTTCCACCACCTGCCGGCGACCGAGCTCGGCCACATCGACCAGCCGATCGACTCCGACGTGCTCATCTGTGGCGACGATCCCGCCGCGGTGCGCACGGTGAGCGAGATCGTCGACAAGTTTCCCGGCTGCCGTCCCCTCGACGCGGGCGAGCTCTCGAACGCGACGGCGATCGAGGCGTTCACGGCCGTCCTGCTCCAACTCAACGTGCGCTACAAGACCCGTGTCGCGCCCAAGCTCACGGGAATCAAGACCGACCCCCCGCCGGTTGACGCCGGGTGATGCATCTCTACGACACAGCGCGGCGCGCCATCGTTCCCTTCGAGCCGAACGACCACGTGCTGATGTACACGTGCGGCATCACGCCGTACGACGCCACGCACCTCGGCCACGCGGCGACGTTCATCGCCTACGACGTGCTCCAGCGACGCCTGATCGACAAGGGGCACACCGTGCGCTGTGTGCGCAACGTCACCGACGTCGACGACCCGCTGTTCGCCAAGGCGCGTGAGCTCGGGATCCACTACCTCGACCTCGCCGCCGGCGAAGAGGCCCGCTTCGAGCGCGACATGGAGGCCCTCAACGCGCTGCCCGTCGCCTCGTCGCCGCGTGCGTCATCGGCGATCCCCGACATCCGGGGGTTCATCGGCATGGTGCTCGACCGCGGGTTCGCGTACGAGGCCGGTGGGTCGGTCTACTTCGACGTCTCGAAGTTCGACTCGTTCGGTTCGCTCAGCCACTACAGCGACGACGAGATGCTGCTGCTGGCGAAGGAGCGCGGCGGCAACATCGATGACCCGAACAAGCGCTCGCCGCTCGACTTCGTGCTCTGGCACCCGTCGGCGGCCGACGAGCCGTCGTGGGACACGATGTGGGGCCCCGGTCGGCCCGGCTGGCACATCGAGTGCTCCGCGCTGGCGCTGCGCGAGCTCGGCACCACGATCGACCTGCACGGTGGCGGCGCGGATCTCATCTTCCCGCACCACGAGTGCGAGCGGGCGCAGTCGGAAGCGGCGACCGGCGAACCGTTCGTCAGGCACTGGATGCACACCGCGCTGATCAGCATGGACGGCGAGAAGATGTCGAAGAGCCTCGGCAACCTCGTGTTCGTCGACCAGCTCCGCGAGACGTGGGACCCGCGGGCGATCCGCCTCGCGATCATCGAACACCACTACCGCACCGAGTGGGAGTGGGACGACGAGCTGATGCCGCGCAACGGGGCCCGACTCGCCGCCTGGAGCCGCTGCTCGACGCCCAACCCCGACCTGGTCGACGAGGTGCGCGAGCGTCTCGACGACGATCTCGACACGCCCGGCGCGTTGGCCGCCGTCGACGCGGCAGCCGCCCGCGGCGACGGCGTCCTCGATGCCGCCGAGTTGCTCGGTATCGACCTCGACGTCTGACCCCGAGCTATCGGTGGGCGTCCGCGCCGGCGCGGTGCGGTCACCGACACGCGAAGTTCACGCGCTCTGCTCTTCACACGCGCCGCCGTGCGCTCTACTGTGCTGGCCATGGGAACGGGGCCTGGGGCAGGCGCGACGCAGCGGCGCTTCCGTGGCGTCGCTCGTCCGGTCGTCGATCGGCTGTGGCACATCGAGCGCAGCGGCTACGAACGTCTCCCCGCCGACGGCCCCGCGATCTTGTGCCCGAACCACATCAGCTTCCTCGATTCGGCGTTCTTGATGCTCACGCTGTCGCGGAACATCTCCTTCGTCGGCAAGGCCGAGTACATGGATTCGTGGAAGACCAAGCACCTGTTCCCGGCGCTCGGCATGATCCCGATCGACCGGTCCGGCGGCGACAAGAGCACGGCGGCGCTCGACGCTGCCGAGCAGGTGCTCCGGCGCGGCGAGCTGTTCGGGATCTTTCCCGAGGGCACGCGCAGCCGCACCGGCGACCTGTTCAAGGGGCGGACCGGCGCGGCGCGCCTGGCGATGAAGCTCGACTGCCCGATCTTCCCGGTCGGCATCACCGGCACCGACAGGATCCAACCTCCCGACGCCAAGGCACCGAAGCTGTTCGCGACGTGCAAGGTCAGCATCGGCCGACCGATCCGGCCCGAGCGCTACCGGGGCCGTGGCGCGGAACACATCGCGTGGCGGTCGATGATCGACGAGGTGATGTACGAGATCCGCGAGCTCACGGGCCAGACGTACGTCAACCGCTACGCCGGCGCCAAGGCGGAGACGGAACCGACACTCGAGGCCAAGGTCGCCTCGGTCGTCGACGAGATCCCCGACGAGTCCGCCGACGACGTCGTCGAGGCCCGCGAGCTCACCCTCGTCGCCGGCAACTGAC
>CAZQCP010000001.1:51746-80535 GCA_964592115.1 uncultured Ilumatobacteraceae bacterium | reverse complement strand
CGCGATGAGTTTTCGGCCCACCTGTGGGGCGCGAAACTCATCGGTGACGGTGCTCGGACGTATGCGATGAGTTTTCGGCCCACCTGTGGGGCGCGAAACTCATCGGTGACGGCGCTCGGACGCATGCGATGAGTTTTCGGCGCACCTGTGGGGCGCGAAACTCATCGGTGGGGGTGGGCGGGTGACGAGCGGCGACGGCTCCTAACCTGGGGGGACCATGGCGAACATCACGGTCTCTCTACCCGACGGTTCAGCGCGCGAACTGGCCGACGGGGCGACGGCGCTCGACCTGGCGGCGTCGATCGGCTCGGGTCTCAAGAAGGCGGCGGTCGCAGCGGTCGTCGACGGCACGGAAACCGACCTCACCGCGCCACTGCCCGACGGGGCGACGGTCGCCATCGTCACCGCCAACACCGACGAGGGTCGCCACGTGCTGCGCCATTCGACGGCGCACGTCATGGCCCAGGCGGTCACCCGGCTCTTCCCGGGCGCCAAGTTCTCGATCGGGCCGGCGATCGAGAACGGCTTCTACTACGACTTCGATCTGCCCGGCGGCGCGACGTTCACCGACGACGACCTCGAACGGATCGAGGCCGAGATGCGTGAGATCGTCAAGGCGAACCAGCCGTTCGTCCGCTCGGAGATGTCGATGGCCGAGGCGAAGGAGCTGTTCGCCGATCAGCCCTACAAGGTCGAGATCATCGAGCGCGTCGAGTCGGCCAGCGCGGACAGCTCCGATGCCGGCGAGGTGGCCGGCGACGGCGTCATCAGCGCCTACCGCAACACCGACTCCTTCGTCGATATGTGCGTCGGCCCACACGTGCCATCCACCGGCAAGCTCGGCTTCTTCAAGCTGCAGCGCGTGTCGGGCGCGTATTGGCGCGGCAACGAGAAGGGCCCGATGCTGCAGCGCATCTACGGCACGGCATGGGAGTCCAAGCAGGCGCTCGCCGACCACCTCCACCAGCTCGAAGAGGCCGCCAAGCGCGATCACCGCAAGCTGGCGACCGAGCTCGACCTGCTCAGCTTCCCGCAGATGCTCGGCGGCGGCCTCGCTGTGTGGCACCCCAAGGGCGCCATCGTGCGCAAGCTGATCGAGGACTACAGCCGCCTGCGCCACCAGAACGGCGGCTACGAGTTCGTCTACACGCCACACCTGGCCAACGCCAAGCTCTTCGAGACGTCCGGGCACCTCGGGTTCTACGCCGACGGGATGTACCCGCCGATGGAGATGGACAACGGCACGTACTACCCCAAGCCGATGAACTGCCCCATGCACTGCTTGATCTTCGCCAGCCGGCAGCGCAGCTACCGCGAGCTGCCGTTGCGGCTGTTCGAGCTCGGCACCGTGTACCGCTACGAGCGGGCGGGGACGCTCCACGGGCTGATGCGGATCCGCGGCTTCACCCAAGACGACAGTCACATCTACTGCACCCGCGAGCAGCTCGCCGACGAGGTCGCCAGCCTGCTCGACTTCATCCTCTCGGTGCTGCGGGCGTTCGGGTTCGACGACTTCACGTTCAACCTGTCGACGAAGGATCCGAACAAGTACGTCGGCTCCGACGAGATCTGGGAGGAGGCGACCGAGGCGCTGCGCAAGGCGATCGACAAGCACGGCCTCGACTACGGGATCAAAGAGGGCGATGCTGCCTTCTACGGTCCGAAGATCGACGTCGACGTGCGCGACGCGATCGGCCGTTCGTGGCAGCTGTCCACGATCCAGTGCGACTTCAACCACCCGGAGCGCTTCGGCCTCGAGTACGTCGGCGCCGACAACAACCGGCACCGCCCGATCATGTTGCATCGCGCCCTGTTCGGGTCGATCGAGCGCTTCTTCGGTGTGCTGCTCGAACACTACGCCGGTGCCTTCCCGACGTGGTTGGCACCGGTGCAGGTGCGCGTGCTGCCCGTCGCCGAAGCCCACGAGGCGTACGCGGCGAGCGTCGTCGAGCGCCTGCGTCAGGCGGGTGCCCGCGTCGATGCGGTGTCCGCCGACGATGGTCTCGGCAAGCGCATCCGCTCCGCCAAGATGGACAAGATCCCCTACGTGCTCGTGGTCGGCGAGGAAGACATCGAGAACCGCACGGTCGGCGTCAACCCGCGCGGCGGCGAGGTCGAGCGCGGCGTCGCTGTCGAGTCGTTCGTCGAGCAGTTCCTCGCCGAGGTCGCCGACGCCGAGACGGCCGCCCTGTCCGCCTGATGCTCGAACGCATCTGGTCCGGCTGGCGGGCGTCGTACGTCGCCGGCGCCGACGTGCGCAACGGCGAGCCAGCCGCCACCGCGGGAACCCCGGCGACCGGCAGCGTGTTCACGCGCCTCCTTCGTTCCGGCGCACCCGATGCGGCGACCCACATCGTGCACCGGGGCGCGTCCTGCTTCGTCGTCGTCAACATCTTCCCGTACACGTCGGGCCACGTGCTCGTGGTGCCCTACCGCGAAGTGGCCGATCTCGACGGCCTGACCACGGAGGAGACCAACGACCTCTGGGCGACGGTGACCGATGCGGTGCGCGTCGTTCGCCACGTCTACAGCCCTGACGGGATCAACGTGGGGCTGAACCTCGGCCGGCCGGCGGGTGGGTCGGTTCCGGATCACCTGCACGTGCACGTCGTGCCGCGCTGGACGGGTGATTCGAACTTCATGACCGCCATCTCCAACACGCAAACGCTGCCCGAATCGCTCGTCGACACGGCCACCAAGCTCCGCGCCGGCTGGGCAGCCGTGATCGCCCCGTAGCCTGATCCCGATGACCGACGACCTCGGCGACGACATTCGCGACGAACTTCCCGACGACCTGGACGCGTCCGGCTTCGTCGGCCCCTACCAGTTCCCCGACAACAGCCGCCGGCGCTGGCCGGCCGCGTTGTACCTGGTCATCGCCCTGATCTGCGTCGTGCTGTACGTCGTGCTCGCCGACGAGTCGGCGATCGTCAACGGTGGTTTCCTCGTCGCCGCGGCGGTGCTCGCGGCGGTCGGGATCTTCTCGTTGACATCGGGTTGGCGGATGCACGTCGACGAGCGTGACGCCCTCGTGGTGGCCCAACAAGAGCTCGGATTCGTCGTCGGCCACGCCTCCGCGCAGCAGGTCTGGCACGGTCTGCGCAGCCGGCCCACCTGGCGCGTGCTGGCGTACTCGTCGGAGGACCCACCGCTGCGCCGTGGCCTGGTGCTCGTCGATGCCATCGACGGCCACGTCGTCGAGCAACTCGTCGAGAACAACCCTGACATCGACGACGCGGCGACCGCCGGATCGGCGGGTAATCCCGACGGCGCCGGCACGCCGCGATAGCGTCTGATCGATGTTCGACGGCAAGTTCCGTGCTCCGGTCGACAAGGCGGTCAAGCCGCTGGGCGCGCTCCTCCGGAAGACGGGACTCACCCCCGATCACCTGACGATCCTCGGGTTGCTCGTCGGCGTCGGCGCGGCGTTCGCCATCGGGTCCGGCCATCTGCGCTGGGGCCTCGTGCTGGTCATCCTCGCCGCCTTGCCCGACCTGCTCGACGGCGCGCTGGCCAAGGCGTCCGACGCATCGAGCCAGCGTGGCGCGTTCTTCGACTCGACCGTCGATCGGCTGACCGACTTCTTGCTCCTCGGCGGCATCGCCTGGTACTTCGCCAGCGAGGAATCGCCACACATGGCGATGCTCCCGTTCGCCGTCGCCGCCATCTCGAGCATCATCAGCTACCAGCGCGCCAAGGCGGAGTCGCTCGGCATCGAGGCCAAGGGTGGACTGATGGAGCGCGCCGAGCGGATCATCGCCATCTGCTTGGGTCTGCTCGTGCCGGTGCTGTTGATCCCGATCCTGTGGGTGATGCTCGTCCTCACCTCCATCACCGCGATTCAGCGTTTCGTCAAGGTGTGGAAGCAGGCGGCGATCGCACCGGTGACCGCGGAACGGATCGAGATGCGCCGGTCGCGGCGGATGAGTCGGCGGGTGGCACGCACCGAGCGTCGCCATCGACGACGGACTCGCGTGCCACGGCGGCCGCTGTCCGGACCGCAGTGAGCGACGACCGAAACTGGCCGGGAGCGTCCAAGCGACTGATCGACGCGGCGACCACCAACACCTACCGTCTCGGGGGTGCGGCTGCCCGCTACCTGCCGGCAACGCTCGCCGCGGGCCTCGTCGTACCGTTCGGCGCGGGCGCCAACTTCGCCAGCGCCGACAAGCGGGCGATGATCCAGCGTCACCTCCGCCGCGCTGATCCGACCCTGAGCGGGCTGCGCTTGCGGCGCGCGTCCCAAGAGGCGTTCGATTCCTACGCTCGTTACTGGCTGGAGAGCTTCCGCCTGCCGACGCTGTCGGCGCGCACGGTCGCCCGCGGCTTCGACGTCGATGGCTTCGAGAACATCACCGTCGGGCTCGCCGCCGGCAACGGCGTGATCCTCGTGTTGCCCCACCTCGGAGGCTGGGAGTGGGCCGGGAGATGGATCGCCGACCTGGGCCACCAGATCACGGTCGTCGTCGAGCGCCTCGACCCGCCCGAGTTGTTCGACTGGTTCGTGGACCTCCGCCAGGAGCTGGGGATGCACGTCATCCCCCTCGGCAGCGGCGCCGCGGGGGCGTTGATGCAGGCGTTGCGCGACAACCACGTCGTGTGCCTGCTCGCCGATCGGGACCTGCAGCGCAACGGCCCCGAAGTGGAGTTCTTCGGCGAGACGACGACGCTGCCCGCCGGCCCGGCGATGCTCTCGCTGCGCACCGGCGCGCCGATCCTGCCGACGGCGGTCTACTTCTCGCGCCGTATCGACGGGCACCAGGCGTGGGTCCGCCCGCCGGTCCCCGCCGAACGCGGCGACGGCAAGCTGCGCGACGACGTCCAGCGCGTCACGCAGGCCCTCGCACATGAGCTCGAAGTGCTGATCCGCCGCGCCCCCGAGCAGTGGCACATGTTCCAGCCCAACTGGCCGAGCGACCCCGGCTACCACGACGACTGAGACCGCCCACCGGTGAGTTTGCCGTGCAGGGGCTGCACCGGAACCTCATCGATGGGGGACGAGCGTCAAGTCGGTCGGGTGGGTGGACGATGATGGTCCATCGACCCTCAACCCTCGTTCTCGCTCGCCGGGCGCTCGATCGCGCTCGTCGTGACGGCTGCCGCGCTCGCCGTCGCGTACTTCGTGCTGCCTGCGAGCACGGGTGCAGAGGTGATCCGCGTCGTCGCCCCGACGATCGGCGTCGGGGCGATCATCATGGGCGTCGCCGCCTTCCAGCCCAAGCGTGTGCTCGCCTGGGTGCTGCTGGCGTTCTCGCTCGCTGGCATGGCGGTCGCCAACCTGATCTGGGCGTCGCTCTACTTCGCCGAACGTCAGACGTTCCCCTCCGCCAGCGATGCCGTGCGCTTGGTGGCGGCGGTGTTGCTCGTGCTCGCCGTGTTCGTGTTCGAGCGCGACACGGCGCCTGAGGGCGACTCGCTCGGCGGCATCGAGATCGGCATCGTCAGCGTCGCCGTCGGCCTCGGCGTGTGGTTGGCCGTGGTCGAGCCGTATCTCGCCGACCAGGGCCTCGCCTTCGGTGATCGGGTGTGGGCGGTCCTCGTGCCGATGATGGAGGCGCTCGCCGTCGCCATCGTGATCCGCAGCGTCATCCAGGATCCGACCCATCCGCCCGCCCCGATGCTGCTCGCCACCGGTGTCGTGCTCGTGCTCGTCGCCGACGTCGTGCGCAGCATCGCTGAGCTGCGTGGGGACCTCGTGGCCGGCGGGATCGTGGCGACACTCGCCATCCCCGGACCCATCCTGATCGGCGCGTCGGCCCTCGATCCGACGATGGCCGCTCGGTATCGCTCCCCGGCCACCGTGCGGGTGCTCGGCTTCGGCCGCGTCGTGTGGCTCAGCGTCGCCACGCTCGCGCCCTTGACGATCGTGCTCACGCTCGTGGCGGCGGGACTCGCGACGCGCACGACCCGAACGATCGCCGCCGTCTGTGCGGTCATCGTCGTCATCCTCGCGTTGACACGCATGTGGCGCCTCTTGGCGACGGTCCGTGTGCTGACCGAGCGTCGCGGGCAGGACCGGTTGGCGGCGATGGTCGAGCACTCGAGCGACGTCGTGTTGCTCGTCGACGCCGCTGGGGTCATCCGCTACGCCAGCCCGGGGCTGGCCAGCACGCTCGGGCATCGGCCGGGGGACTGGACCGGGCGATCGGTCATCGACCTGATGTCGAGCGAGGACCGAGACGGGGCGGCGACCGAGCTGTCGAAGGCTGTGGCGCTCGGACACGGAGCGATGGTCAAGTTCGAAGCGAGCCTCGTGCGCGTCGACGGCCTGCGCCGGCGGATGGAGGCGACGATCGCCAACCTGCTCGGCGGCGACGCGGTCGACGGGATGGTCGCCACGTTCCGTGACGTCACCGAGCAGCGCAATCTGGAACGCCAACTCAGCCACCGCGCGTTCCACGACGAGCTCACCGGGCTCGCCAACCGCGCCCTGTTCCTCGACCGGATGGACGAGGCGTTGCGCGTCAACCGGAGCGAGGACGACCCCGTCGTGGTGCTCTTCGTCGACCTCGACGACTTCAAGTCCGTCAACGACGCCCTCGGTCACGGCGTCGGCGACCAGATGTTGCGCTCGATCGCCGACCGCATCCGCCGCGTCGCCGGCCCGGGCGACACGCCGGCCCGACTCGGCGGCGACGAGTTCGCCATCCTCCTCGAAGACGACGGTGGGATCGACCGCGCCGTCGAGCTCGCAGAGTCGCTGCTCGCATCGCTCCACGAGCCGGTCGCGTTGGCCGGCTACGACCTCGCCGTGCTCGCCAGTGTCGGAGTCGCCGTGTCGACCCCGGGCATGACAACGGCGGGACTGCTGCGCGATGCCGACATCGCGATGTACGAAGCAAAGCGTTCCGGCAAGAGCCAGATCAAGATCTTCGACCCGGCGATGCGGCTGTCGGCAACGCGCCATCTCGAGTTCCGCAGCGATCTCAGCAACGCCATCGAACGCGATCAGCTGCGCCTCGTGTACCAGCCGATGGTCGACCTGCGGAACCGCCGCGTGGTGGGCGCCGAGGCGTTGTTGCGCTGGGAACACCCGACGCGTGGGCCCGTGGGGCCGAACGAGTTCATCCCGATCGCCGAGCGGGCCGGCCTCATCGTGCCGATCGGGCGCTGGGTGATCGAACAGAGCATCCGTTCCGCATCGCGCTGGCAGGGCACGTCACCACTCGTCGTCAGCGTCAACGTGTCCGCGGCACAGATCCGGTCGGCCGATTTCGTCGGCCACGTCGTCGAGACCTTGGCAGCGGAAGGGCTGCCGCCGTCGTGTCTCACGTTGGAGATCACCGAGACGATGCTCGTCGACGAGCTCGACGGCACCGCCGACAGCCTTGCCCGGTTGCGTGCCCATGGTGTACGCATTGCCATCGATGACTTCGGGACCGGCTACTGCTCGCTGTCGTACCTCCAGCGTTTCCCTGTCGACGTGATCAAGATCGACCGGCAGTTCGTCGACGAGCTCGGTGAGCAACCCCGCTCGCGGACGTTGGCCGCCATGATCTTGCAGCTCACCGCCGGTCTCGACGTGATCAGCATCGCCGAGGGGATCGAACGCCCCGCCCAGCTCCAAGCGCTGCGCGACCTCGGCTGCAACCTCGGCCAGGGCTACCTGCTCGCCGGCCCGATCGAGTCGGTCGACCTCGAGCGTCGCTTCGGGGTCGCCTGACGTGCCCGTCGGCTTGCGCATCGGCATCGTCTGTCCCTACAGCCTCACCGTTCCCGGCGGGGTGCAGGCGCAGGTGCTCGGTCTCGCTCGCGAGCTGCGCCGCCGCGGCCACGAGGCCCGGGTGCTCGGCCCATGCGACGGTCCGCCGCCCGAGAGCTTCGTCACGCCGTTGGGCAACTCGCTGCCGACCGCTGCCAACGGTTCGATCGCGCCACTCGCGCCTGACCCCTCGGCGACACTGCGCACGCTGCGCGCCTTGCGCGACGAGGAGTTCGACGTCATCCACCTCCACGAGCCGTTGGCGCCCGGGCCGACGTATGGGGCGCTCTTGACCCACGCCGCGCCGATGGTGGGAACGTTCCACGCTGCGGGGGGATCGACCAGCTACCGCTTCTTGCACCGCCAGCTGACACGGATCGCCAACCGCCTCGATCGCCGCGTGGTCGTGTCGAAGGACGCCGAGGCGCTCGTGGGCGGCTACCTCGGGGGTGACTACGACGTGTTGTTCAACGGCGTCGACCTCGAGGAGATCAGGGGCTGTCCGCCGTGGCCGCGCCCGGTCGACGGTCCGCCGGTCGTGTTCTTCTGCGCTCGGCACGAGGAGCGCAAGGGCCTGCGCGTCCTCGTCGACGCCGTGCGTCAATACCGGGGCCCGATCGAGGTCTGGATCGCGGGGGAGGGGCCTGACACCGCCGATCTCAAGCGGGACACGGCGGGCGACGACCGGCTGCACTGGCTGGGGCGGCCGAACGACACCGAGAAGTTCTCCCGGCTGCGTGCCGCCGATGTGTTCTGCGCGCCGTCACTCGGCGGTGAGTCGTTCGGCGTCGTCTTGATCGAAGCGATGGCCGCCGGAACGACCGTCGTCGCCAGCGCCCTCGACGGCTATCGCAACGTCGCCACGGACGACGTCGACGCGGCGCTCGTCGAGCCCGGCGACGCGGCGGCACTGTGCGGCGCCCTGGAGCGGGCGCTCACCGACGAAGCGTTCGCGACGCGTCTGCGCACGGCCGGTACCGATCGGGCCGAGGGCTTCGCGATGAGCCGCCTCGCCGACCGCTACCTGGAGATCTACGCCGACCTGGTCGCCTGAGCGTCGGCGACCGAACAACCGCTCCGAGCGCGACCCTGCCCCTAGACTCGACGCCGTGATTCCCATCCTGATCGTCGTCGGCATCGCCGTGATCCTCGTGATCTACGTGATCGCCGCCTACAACGGCCTGGTCACGCGGCGCAACCAGGTCGACAACGCCTGGTCGCAGATCGACGTCCAGCTCAAGCGGCGCCTCGACCTCGTCCCCAACCTCGTCGAGACCGTCAAGGGCTACGCCGCCCACGAGCGCGAGACGCTGCAGTCGGTCGTGGAGGCCCGCAACGCAGCCCTCGCTGCCCCCGACACGCCGCACGCGCAGGCCGAGGCATCGAACCTGCTCAGCGGTGCCCTGCGCCAGCTCTTCGCGCTGAGCGAGGCATACCCCGACCTGAAGGCGAACCAGAACTTCCTCGCCCTGCAAGAGGAGCTGACCGCAACCGAGGGCCGCGTCGCCTACGCCCGCCAGTTCTACAACGACAGCGTGCTCGGCTACCACAACAAGCTCGACCAGTTCCCGACCGTGATCATCGGCAAGGCCTTCAACTTCAGCCGTCGCGAGTACTTCGAGGCCGAAGAGGCAGCCCAGGCCGCCCCGACGGTCGAGTTCTGAACGTCTCTTGATGTTCGAGCAGATCAAGGCGAACAAGCGCCGGAGCGCGCTCATGATCGCTGGATTCATCCTGCTGATCGGGCTCCTCGGAGCGGGAATCGGGGCGTTGGTCGGCAACGGCCCGCTGTGGACGATCATCGCCCTGGTCATCAGCGCGGCGATCGCGTTCACGTCGTACTGGAAGGCGGACAAGATCGCCCTGTCGGTCAGCCGAGCTCGGCCGGCGTCGCCCGACGAGTACCAGCGGCTGCACAACCTCGTCGAGGGGCTGTGCATCGCCGGCGGGCTCCCCAAACCGGGCGTGTACGTGATCGACGATCCGGCGCCCAACGCGTTCGCCACCGGCCGCAACCCGAACCATGCGGCGATCGCCGTGACCACAGGGCTGCTGGAGAAGATGAACCGTGTGGAGCTCGAAGGCGTGATCGCCCACGAGCTCAGCCACATCCGCAACTACGACATCTTGGTGTCGACACTGGCGGTCACGATGGTCGGCGCGGTCGCCCTGATGACCGACATGGCGATCCGCACGATGTGGTGGAACGGCGGCCGCGTCGCTCGCCACGGCGATCGCCAGAACGGCACCAACCCGTTGGCGATCGTCGGCATCGTGCTCCTCGTGGTCGCTCCGATCGTGGCCAAGATCATGCAGGCCACGATCTCTCGCCGCCGCGAGACGCTCGCCGACGTGAGTGCCTGTCAGCTCACCCGGTATCCGCCGGGCCTCATCTCGGCGCTCGAGAAGCTGAAGGAAGATACGACGGTGACGCATTCCGCGTCCACGGCTACGGCACACTTGTGGATCGAACAGCCCATGAGTGGCGTCGGCGATGGCGGCAAGTTGGGCGGCGTTCACAAGCTGTTCGACACCCACCCCCCGCTCGACGAGCGAATTGCCCTCTTGAGAGAACTCTGATGACACGAATCCGTCCCGCCGCCGTTCTGGTGGCACTCACCCTGCTCGTTGCTGCGTGTGGCGGCGGCGGAGATGACTCTGCCGACTCCACCGAGATCGCCACCACGACCTCGTCGTCGACCACGACCACCGTGAAGCCGACCACGACCACCTCGTCGAGCACCACGACCACCACGGTCGCGCCGACGATCCGCCAGCCGCTCACCGGCGCGCCGCTCACGAGCGACGACGAGATCATCCCCCGCGCCGCACTCGTCGCCAAGATCGACAACAATCCAAGGGCGGTCCCGAACCACAGCGGGCTCGGCGTGGCCGACATCGTGTTCGAAGAGATGGTCGAGGGTCGCACCACCCGCTTCGCGGCGGTGTTCCACTCGCAGAGCTCGGATCCGATCGGGCCGATCCGATCGGGCCGCACGCAGGACATCGACATGTTCACGTCGTTCAACTACCCGCTGTTCGTGTGGAGCGGCGGCAACCCGAACGTGACGCGGGCGATCGACGAGTCGACGCTGCTCAACATGGGCCAGAACCACGCCAGCGGCTACTGGCGCGGCCCCGGCGGGATACCGCACAACCTGTACACGAGCACCGACAACATCTGGGCCCAGACACCGGCGCTCCAGCCCGGTGCGCCCGGCCAGCAGTTCGAGTACCTCGAAGCGGACGAGAAGTTCACCGGCGACGCGCTCGGCGGGGCCAAGTTTCCCGTCGGCGGCGAGCGCATCGAGTGGACGTGGAACGCCGAGCGCGGCCAGTTCGAGCGCAGCCAGCGCGGGGCGCCGCACAGCGACAGCCTGACCGGCCGCATCGGCGCGACGAACGTCATCGTGATGGGCGTCGACTACAAGCCGAGCCCGGCCGACAGCCGCAGCCCCGAAGCGCAGACGGTCGGCGAGGGGCCCGTGTACATCCTGAGCGACGGCAAGGTCACCGGGGGCGTCTGGCGCCGCGAGGCGAACACGGAGCCGATCGGCTTCTACACGATCGACGGTGAGCCGATCGCGCTCAACGTCGGCAACACGTGGATCGAGCTCCCCGAGCAGGCCATCGTCGACGGCACCGCCCTCGTCAACATCGAGATCCTCCCCGCCACCTGACGCGGAATCGGGCGGCGGTGATCGGGACCGCCGAACGTACACTGGCATCATGAGCGAGACGCGCAGCACCGGCACGTTCCCCGTCAAGCGGGGACTGGCCGAGATGATGAAGGGCGGCGTCATCATGGACGTCGTCACGCCCGAACAAGCCAAGGTCGCCGAAGACGCCGGTGCCGTGGCCGTCATGGCGCTCGAGCGCGTGCCCGCAGACATCCGCCGCGACGGCGGTGTCGCCCGCATGAGCGACCCGGAGATGATCGAGGGGATCAAGGCCGCCGTGTCGATCCCCGTCATGGCCAAGGCACGCATCGGTCACTTCGTCGAAGCGCAGATCCTCCAGGCGCTCGGTGTCGACTTCGTCGACGAGTCCGAGGTGCTCACCCCGGCCGACGAGGCGCACCACATCGACAAGTTCGCATTCGACGTCCCGTTCGTGTGCGGCGCCACCAACCTCGGCGAGGCCCTGCGGCGCATCGCCGAGGGTGCGGCCATGATTCGCTCCAAGGGCGAGGCCGGCACGGGCAACGTGGTCGAGGCGGTACGGCACCTGCGCTCGATCACCGGCGACATGCGCAAGATCACCCAGGCCGACTCCGCCGAACTGTTCGACTGGGCCAAGCAGCTGCAAGCACCATTGCCGCTCGTGCAAGAGATCGCCGAGACCGGCGTGTTGCCAGTGCCGCTGTTCTGCGCCGGCGGGCTCGCCACCCCGGCCGACGCGGCGATGGCGATGCAACTCGGTGCCCAAGCGGTGTTCGTCGGTTCGGGCATCTTCAAGTCCGAAGACCCGGCCCCACGCGCCAAGGCGATCGTCGAGGCGACCACGCACTACAACGACGCCGACATCCTCGCCAAGGTCAGCCGAGGGCTCGGGGCGCCGATGACGGGCATCGAGATGGACGAGATCAACCAGCGGTATGCCGAGCGGGGCTGGTGACGGCCTGCGCGGTGACGGCCTGAGCGGTACGGGCCTGCGCATCGGCGTCCTGGCGCTACAGGGCGCCTTCGCCGCGCATCAGCAACGTCTGACGCTCCTCGGGGCCGACGCACCGCCGGTGCGCACACCCGCCGACCTCGTCGGGCTCGACGCGATCGTGTTGCCCGGCGGCGAGAGCACCACGATGTCGCACTTGTTGACCACGAGCGGGCTGTTCGACGAGCTGAAGGGCCGCCTCGCCGACGGGCTTGCGGTGTTCGGCACGTGCGCCGGGATGATCCTGTGCGCGACCGACGTGCGCGACGCCCGACCCGACCAGCGCGGTTTCGACCTGCTCGACATCACGGTGCGCCGCAACGGCTACGGACGCCAGCTCGACAGCTTCGAGGCCGATCTCGCTGTCGAGGGTCTCCGAGCCGCGCACGGGGCCGTGGTGCCGTTTCACGCCGTGTTCATCCGGGCACCGCTCGTCGAGCGGGTCGGACCCGACGTCGACGTGCTCGCCCGCCACGACGGTCATCCTGTGCTCGTGCGTGGCGGACGTTGTACCGTGGCGGCGTTTCACCCGGAACTGACCGACGACACCCGGCTCCACCGCCAGTTCGTCGAGTCACTCCAGGCCTGATCTCACACAACCACCGCAGACCGACCGTCACAATCACGAGGCAGACATGTCCGGCCATTCCAAGTGGGCAACGATCAAGCACAAGAAGGGCGCCGCCGACAAGGCGCGCGGCAAGCTCTTCGCCAAGCTCGCCCGGCAGATCGAAGTCGCCGCCAAGACCGGCGGCGACGTCGACGCCAACCCGACGCTGCGCACCGCCGTCCAGAAGGCGAAGGCGGGACGCATGACCAACGACGCCATCGACCGGGCGATCAAGCGCGGCACCGGTGCCGACGACGGCGGCAACTACGAGAGCATCATGTACGAGGGGTACGCACCGGGTGGTGTGGCGCTGATGATCGACGTGCTGACCGACAACCGCAACCGGACCGGCGCCGACATCCGCAGCGTGTTCACCAAACTCGGTGGGTCGATGGCCGAGCCGGGCGCCGTGAGCTGGCAGTTCCACCGCCGCGGCGTGATCCTCACCGGTGAGGGTCTCGACGAGGACACGGTGATGATGACCGCGCTCGAAGCCGGAGCTGACGACATCGTTGCCGAGAGCAACGGGGCGTTCCGGATCATGACCGAGCCGTCGAGCGTCTACGACATCAAGGCCGCCCTCGACACTGCCGGCATCGAGGTGATCTCCGCCGACTCGCCGATGGTGTCCGACAACCTCGTGCCCGTCACCGAGCGCAGCGACGCGAAGGCCGTGTTGAACATCCTCGAAGCGCTCGAGGACAACGACGACGTGCAAGACGTGTTCTCCAACTTCGACATCAGCGACGAGTTGATGGAGGCCCTCACATCGTGAGTATCGGCGTCGGCGACGAGGCGCCCGACTTCACCTTGCCGGCTACCGGCGGCAGTGAATGCTCGCTGTCGTCGTACCGCGGCCGGCCCGTCGTGCTCGTGTTCTACCCGGGCGACGACACGCCGATCTGCACCAAGCAGCTCAACAGCTACAACGACGACCTCAGCCAGTTCGGGGAGATGAACGCGCAGGTGCTGGCGATCTCCGCGCAGGACGTGGCGAGCCACGAGAGCTTCGCCACCAAGCACGGGTTCGGCTTCCCGCTGCTCGCCGACACGGACAAGGTCGTCGCCGCGGCGTACGGCACGCTCGGGCCGATCGGGTTCCCGCGGCGCAGCGTGTTCATCATCGACGCCGACGGCGTCATCCGGTACGCGCACCGGGCGATCGCCGGGCTGACGTTCCGGCCGGTCAAGGAACTGATCGGCGAGCTCGCCAAGATCTCCGACTGAGATCCCGACTCGATCGGTTCGCCGGGACTACGCTACGAACCTGTGTTCGCCAATACTGCGCCACGTGAGTCGGCCTATCGGGTGCTCGGGATCGATCCCGGACTGACCCGCTGCGGATATGCCGTCGTCGACGGGAGAGGCTCCGGCCAGCCACGGGCTCGATCGCTCGGCGTCGTCACCACGCCGCGGACCCACGAACTGCCGCACCGGCTCGCCGCGCTGCGCCTCGAGCTCGCGGCCCTGATCGCCGAGTTCGCGCCCGATGTCGTGGCCGTCGAGCAAGTGTTCTTCCAGGTCAACGTGCGCACCGCCATGAGCGTCGGCCAAGCCAGTGGGCTCGCCCTCGCCGAAGCTGCGCTCGCCGGGTGCGAGGTGGTCCAGTACACACCGAACCAGGTCAAGAATGCCGTCGCCGGATGGGGCGGCGCCGACAAGCAGCAGGTGCAGAAGATGGTCCAGGCACGCCTCGGGCTGGCTGCACTGCCGTCACCGGCCGACGCCGCCGACGCCGCGGCGCTCGCGCTCTGCCACCTCGCGATGGCGCCGATCGCCCGCCGAGTGCAGCGTCAGACCGCGTCTCGTCAGGCCGCGTCTCGTCAGGCCAGCGGGGTCGCTCCATGATCGGCTCGTTGCGCGGCACCGTGCTCGAACGCAATCTCGACGGCACGGTGCTCGTCGAGGTCGGCGGTGTCGGATATCTCGTGATCGTCACGTCCCGTGTGCTCAGCGAGCTGGAACCGTCGAGCCCAGTCTTCTTGTACATCCATCATCACGTCCGCGAGGACGCCCAGACGCTGTTCGGCTTCACCGCCCGCGACGAGCGCGCCACGTTCCACACGCTGATCGGTACGCACGGCATCGGGCCTGCGCTGGCGATGGCGATCCTCGCCACCCATCCGCCGTCAGCGCTGTTCGACGTCGTCGCCAACAGCGACGTCGCCGCACTGACGCTCGTGCCCGGTGTGGGCAAGAAGACCGCCGAGCGGCTGATCGTCGAGTTGCGCGATCGCCTCGCCGTGCCCGAGCTGGCCACGTCCGACTCGGGCGGCGGATCGGGGGCATCCGCCGTCGCCGACGTGCGTGATGCGTTGACCAGCCTCGGCTACGGGACCGACGAGATCCGCGACGTGTTGCGCGAGCTGCCGACCAACGGCGACTCGGCCACCCTCTTGCGCGACGCGCTGAAATCGCTGGGGGCGCGCCGTGCGTGACGAGTTCCTCGACCCCGCGATCGGTGGCGGCACCGACGACGACATCGCCGCCGAGGTCGAGCTCGAAGCCGGGCTACGCCCGCGCGCCCTCGACGAGTTCATCGGTCAGCGCGAGCTGAAAGAGCACCTGCGGATCGTGCTCGAAGCGGCCCGGCGACGTTCCCAGGCGGTCGACCATCTGCTGTTCGCTGGCCCGCCGGGCCTCGGCAAGACCACGCTCGCCGGCATCGTCGCCACCGAGATGGGCGTCCACCTCCACGTCACGTCGGGGCCGGCGCTCGAACGGGCCGGTGACCTGGCAGCGATCCTCACCAAGCTCGAAGATGGCGACGTCTTGTTCATCGACGAGATCCACCGGCTGTCGCGGGCGGTCGAAGAGATCCTCTACCCGGCGATGGAGGACTTCCAGCTCGACATCGTCGTCGGCAAGGGCCCAGCGGCGTCGAGCATCCGCCTCACGATGCCGCCGTTCACGCTCGTCGGCGCCACCACTCGCACGGGCATGATCACCGGCCCGCTGCGCGACCGGTTCGGGCTCGTGGCGCGCCTCGACTACTACGACGACGACGAGCTGCAAGCGATCGTGCTGCGCGCCGCGGGCATCCTCGGCGTCGAGGTCGACGAGGAGGGGGCGTGGGAGATCGCGCGCCGCTCGCGGGGCACCCCGCGCATCGCCAACCGCTTGCTGCGGCGTGTGCGTGACTTCGCCGAAGTGCGCGCCGACGGTGCGATCGACGCCGGCGTCGCCCGCGAAGGCCTGGCGTTGTTCGGCGTCGACGACCGAGGCCTCGACAAGGTCGACCGGGCAATCCTGACGGCGCTGTGCACGCAGTTCAACGGCGGCCCCGTCGGGCTGTCGACCGTGGCGATCAGCGTCGGCGAGCAGCCCGAGACCGTCGAGGACATGTACGAACCGTTCCTGATCACGCAGGGCATGGTGGCGCGCACGCCGCGCGGTCGCATCGCACTCGTCGCCGCCTACGAACACCTCGGCCTCGTCCCCCCGCAGCGCCCGCCGGCCACCGGCTCCCTGTTCGACTGACGCGCTCACATCGCTCACCGCCTCGCCGCGCTGGGCTTCGCCGTAGCCTCCGAGCGGTGCGGGTCACCGACTTCGACTACGAGCTCCCACAGGAGCGGATCGCCCAGACGCCGATCGAGCCGCGGGACTCGGCGCGGCTGCTGGTCGACCGGGGGAGCGCGGCGCCCGAGCATCGCCACGTGCGCGACCTGCCCGACCTGCTGCGGGAGGGCGACCTGCTCGTGCTCAACGAGACGCGAGTGATCCCGGCGCGTCTGCGATTGCGGCGGGCGACCGGCGGAGCCGCTGAGGTGCTCCTCTTGGAGGCCACCGATCCCACCCGACGTCGTTGGGAGGCGCTCGTGCGGCCCGGTGGGAAGCTCGCCGTCGGCGAGGAGCTCTCCGTCGACGGGGTGCCGATCGTGCGGATGGGGGAGCGGACCGCCGCCGGCGACACGTTCCACGTCGAACTCGTCGGTGACACCGATCCGCTGGACACGCTCGACGCACATGGCGAGATGCCGCTGCCGCCGTACATCGGTGCACGTCTCGACGATCCCGAGCGCTACCAGACCGTGTTCTCGCGCGAGCCAGGATCGGCGGCTGCGCCGACCGCCGGTCTTCACTTCACGCCCGAGCTCTTCGACCGCCTGGCCGATGTCGGCGTCGCCACGGCGACCGTCGAACTCGTCGTCGGACTCGACACGTTCCAGCCGATCAGTACCGACGATCCGCTCGATCACCCGATGCACACCGAGCGCTACCGCGTACCCGAAGCGACGATGGCCGCGTGCCGGAATGCGGACCGGGTCGTGGCCGTCGGCACGACCGCCGTTCGGGCGCTGGAGTCCGCCGCCCGCCGTGGCGAACTCGCCGGACGCACGGATCTGTTCATCCATCGCGGCTTCGACTGGCAGCTCGTGGACGTATTGCTGACGAACTTCCACCTGCCGCGCACGACGTTGTTGATGATGATCGACGCGTTCGTCGGTCCCCGCTGGCGCGAGTTGTACGAGATCGCCCTCGCCGCCGACTACCGCTTCTTGTCCTTCGGCGACGCAATGCTCCTCACCCGAAAAATGTCCGAATCGTCTCGCTGAGCGGCATCGCGCGGACATATTTGGGGTCGGGCGGGTACCGTCGCCGCGCATGTTTCCCGTCGAGGCCAGCATCGATGCCACCGACGGGGCGGCGCGGGCGACCACGGCGACCACGGCGCGGGGGACGTACACGACGCCGCTGTTCATGCCGGTCGGTACCCGCGGTGCGATCAAGTACCTGAGCGCGGCCGACTACGAGCGCGTCGGCGCGCAGATCGTGCTCGGCAACACGTACCACCTCATGCTGCGGCCCGGCGCCGACCTCGTCGAGCGGTTCGGTGGTCTTGGGCGCTTCGCCGGATGGGACGGCCTCACGCTGACCGACTCCGGCGGGTTCCAGGTGTTCTCGCTCGAACCCGACCTCGACGACGACGGCGTCACGTTCCGCAGCACGTACGACGGATCGACGCATCGCTTCACGCCGGAGCTGGCCGTCGACATCCAGACGAAGCTCGGCGCCGACATCCAGATGGTGCTCGACGTGTGCCCCCCGTTGCCGAGCCCGCCGGCGGTGATCCGCCGCGCGCTCGACCTCACCGGAGCGTGGGCGGCGCGGGCCCGGGCGGCGCACGCGCGCCCCGATCAGTCGCTGTTCGGCATCGTTCAGGGCGGCATCAGCCAGGCGATGCGCGCCGAGAGCGCCCGCCAGATCGTGGATCTCGACTTCGACGGCTACGGCATCGGCGGCCTGTCGGTGGGTGAGACCCGCGAGGAGATGCTGCCAGCGCTCGCCGCGGCCATCGCCCACCTCCCGGCGGACCGCCCGCGCTACCTGATGGGCGTCGGCGACCCGGCCTCGCTCGTGGAGGCGGTGGCGCTCGGCGTCGACCAGTTCGACTGCGTGATGCAGACCCGCCTCGGTCGGCACGGCACCGCGCTCACGAGCACCGGTCGCTTCCAGGCGAAGGCGGCGCGCAACGCCGAGCTCGACGAACCGCTCGATCCGGACTGCCCGTGCGACGTGTGCGCCCGTCACAGCAGGGGCTACATCCGCCACCTCCTGCAGGTGCGTGAGCCGAGTGCGTCGCGCCTGTTGTCGATCCACAACGTCGCCTGGACGATCGATCTGATGGAGCGCATGCGGACGGCGATCGTCGACGGACGCTTCGATGCGTTGCGCCGGTCGGTGCTCGACGTGTGGGGATAGGCTCGCTCACCGCATGTCCACCTCATTGATCAATGCCATCGTCGCCCAAGAGTCAGAGGGCGGCGGAAGCGCTGCACTGTTGCAGCTCGGCATCTTGCTGCTGATCCCGTTCGCGCTCTACTTCTTCATGATCCGTCCGCAGCGGCGCCGGATGCGTGAGCAACAAGAGCTGCAGCGTTCGATCAGCGTCGGCGACGAGGTCGTGACCACGTCGGGCATCTACGGCACGATCACGGGCGAAGACGGCGACCAACGCTTCTGGCTGGAGATCGACGACGACGTGCAGATCCGCGTCGCTCGCGCCGCGATCCACACCCGCGTCGAAGACGGCATCGAAGATGATGCTGCTGCCGACGACGCGTCTGACGACACCGCCGACGATGCGGAGTGATCTCCTCGCCCGGTTCCTGACCGCCGTGCGGCGGCCATGACGCGCCGGTTGTGGGCCTCGCTGATCGGCGTCGTGCTGATCGTGGTCGTTGCGTTCGGCCTCGTCCTGGCAACGGGCAACACGCCGATCCTCGGCCTCGATCTGCAAGGTGGCGTGTCGGTCATCCTCGCCCCGGTCGAGGACGCGTCGACCGATGACCTGCTCGTCATCCGTGACCTGATCCGCAGCGAGCTCGAGGACCGCGGCATCGCCGAGCCGGACGTACGGGTGCAAGGCGACGTGATCGTGGTCGATCTGCCCGGTGTGCGCGACCAACAAGAGGCGCTGTCGGCCGTCGACGTGTCGGGTGTCGTCGAACTGCGGCCCGTGTTGAACTTCTCGTCGTGCCCGACCGGCGAGGTGCTCCCGCCGGAGACCACACAGGCGGACGGGCAGGCAGAGGACTCGGTCCCCGCCGGTCTCCGCCGCGCCGCGCCGACAGACACCCTCCCGACAGACGGCAGCGTGCCGACGCAGAACGCGATCGACCTCAGCCAGTTCCCGACGAGTCCCGTCAACGACACCGGTGCCGAACTGCTGCCGAACCGCGAGGGAGCGGTGCTGTGCGTCGGCCCGGCCCAGGGCACCGGGGAGGTGTTCGAACGGGGAAGTGCGGCACTGACCTCCGACGCCGGCTGGGGCGTTTCGGTCGGGCTGCGCAGCGACAGCCAGGCGCTGTGGAACAGCCTCACCAACCAGTGCTTCAACCAGCTGCCGACGTGCCCGTCGACGCAACCCGGCGTCCGCGGCCAGATCGCCATCGTCCTCGACAGCGTCGTGCAATCGGCACCACAGGTGAACCAACCGAGCTTCACCGACTCCGTGGCGATCAGCGGCAACTTCTCCCGGGGCGAGGCCGAAGAGCTCGCCGCGGTCCTCAACCGCGGTGCCTTCCCCGTCGAGGTCGAAGCACAAGAGACGCGCATCATCTCGCCATCGGCCGGCAACGAGTCGCTGCGGGCGGCGGTCGTGGCCGGCGTCGTCGGTTTGGCGCTCGTGCTCGCCATGCTCGTCGCGTACTACCGCCGGCTGGCGTTGGTCATCGTCGGCGGCCTGGTGGTGTGGGGCCTGATGACGTTCGTGCTCGCCTCGCTGGTCTCCATCTGGACCAACTACGCCCTCACCGTTGCCGGCGTGACCGGCATCATCGTGTCGATCGGCGTGACGGTCGACAGCTACATCGTCTACTTCGAACGGATCAAGGACGAGTTGCGCTCGGGCCGCACGATCCGCAACGCCTCGCCGCGCAGCTTCGGTTCGACCTGGCGCACGATCTGGGCGGCGAACATCATCGCCCTGATGAGCGCGGTCGTCCTGTTCTGGCTGAGCGTCGGCTCGGTCCGCGGCTTCGCCCTGTACCTCGGGCTGACGACGATCTGCGACCTGCTCGTCTGCTACTTCTTCACCCGTCCGGCGGTTCTGCTGTTGTCGCGCAGCAAGCTCCTGGCCCGCCAGGACCACGTTCTCGGTATCGGGGTGGCAACGCGATGACGGTCGACGCACAGATCTCCCCGTCCCGCTTCGGCCGGTTGTTGCGCGGCCAGACGGCGGTCGACTTCGCCGGGATGAAGCGATGGAGCCTCGGAGCGGCCGTCGCCGCCGTCGTGATCACGGTCGTGTCGCTGTTCGCCCAAGGGCTCAACCTCGGCCTCGACTTCGAGGGGGGCAACGCCTGGGAGGTGCCGGCGAGCGAGACGTTCGGCGTCGAAGAAGCCCAAGATGTGCTCGCCGCCAACGGTGTGTCGACGGCGAACGCCCGAATCCAGGAGCGCAGCTCGGAGACGGTCGACGTCATCACGATCGAGATCGAAGAACTGCCGACCGCTCAGGCGGCGGCGATCACCCGCGACCTCGCCGAGGCTGCGGGCGTTCCGGTCGAGGACATCAGCTTCGCGTTCACGAGCTCACGGTGGGGCGGCGAGATCACCGAGAAGATGGTCCGCGCCCTGGTCGTCTTCGTGCTCATCGTGTCCGCGTACATCTCGCTGCGCTTCGAGTGGCGGATGGCCGCGGCGTCGATCGTGGCGATGCTCCACGATGTGATCCTGGCAGTCGGGATCTACTCGCTGTTCCAGTTCGTCGTGACACCCGAGACGGTCGTCGCCTTCTTGACCATCCTCGGCTACTCGCTCTACGACTCGGTCGTGGTGTTCGACCGCATCAAGGAGAACGAGGGCAAGTACGCCGGGGCGAAGATGCCCTACGACGATGTCGTCAACATCTCGATGAACCAGGTGCTGATCCGCTCGCTCAACACGAGCATCTCGTCGATCCTCCCCGTGATCTCGCTGCTCGTCGTCGGTGCCTGGTGGATGGGAGCGGTGGCGCTGCGCGACTTCGCGGTGGCGTTGTTCGTCGGGATGGTCGCCGGTGTGTACTCCTCGATCTTCATCGCCACGCCGCTGCTCGCGATGCTGCGGGCGCCCGCGGCACGATCCGCGCACCGTCAGCGGCTGAGCGGTGAAGCGCTGCGGGCGGCGGTCGTCGGCGGCGCCGTCACGGGTCGCGCCCTCGAAGCCGAAGCCGAGCGCGGCAGCCGTCGTCGCAAGCAGCGGGCCACGAGCGACAGCTCCGGCGACGGTGGTCCTGGCGACGGGGCCGGTGAGGGTGACGATCGGGAGCGCGCGGTGTCCGGCGTCACCACCAGCATCGCGACGCTCACCGACGTGTCGGCAGATCGCCTGCTGTCGCACCCGCCGCGACCCCGCAAGAAGAAGCGCCACTGACGCAGCGACCGGTATCCTCCGGTCATGGCAGCCGATCTCGCAGCGCTCCGTGGGTACGTGCGCGACATCGCCGACTACCCAGAAGACGGCGTGACGTTCCGTGACATCACACCGCTCCTCGGTGACGGCACGATGTTCGCGACCGCGGTGAACGGCCTGGTCGAGGCGTTCGCCGGTGTCGCCGTCGATCGCGTGGTCGGGATCGAGGCGCGCGGGTTCATCTTCGCCTCCGCCGTCGCCTACCGCATCGGCGCCGGCTTCGTGCCGGTTCGCAAGGCCGGCAAGCTGCCCTGGGCGGTCGTGCGCGAGGAGTACACGCTCGAGTACGGCAGGGACAAGCTGGAGATCCACCGCGATGCGATCCATCCCGGCGAACGCATCCTCGTGGTCGACGACGTGTTGGCCACCGGCGGCACCGCGGCGGCCACGTCACGCTTGGTGGAAACGCTGGGTGGCGTGCTCGCCGGCCTCGCCTTCGTGGTCGAACTCGACGAGCTCGGGGGGCGGGCTCGGCTGGGGGAGCGAACCGTGAAGTCGCTCCTGCACTTCTAGGGGCACCATGGGCACCGTCGACCGTGTCCTCCCGTGGCGGCGCAATCACGTCGACTCGGCAACCGCCGGTGAGCTGACGCCGCTGCTCGTGTCCTACCGGCGCCGGCACCCCAAATCTGCCGTGTCGACGATCAATCGTGCCTATCGCGTCGCCGCCGACGCCCACCGTTCGCAGATGCGCTCGAGCGGCGAGAGCTACATCTTCCACCCGCTCGCAGTCGCGCAGATCGTGGCCGACATCGGGCTCGACGAGGTGTCGGTCACCGCCGCGCTGTTGCACGACGCCGTCGAGGACACCGAGATCACCGTCGCCGACGTCGATCGCGACTTCGGCGCCGAGGTCGCGGCGATCGTCGACGGCGTGACCAAGCTGGAACGGATCCGGTTCGACTCGCGCGAGGAGCAACAGGCCGCCACGATGCGCAAGATGCTCGTGGCGATGGCCAAGGATCTGCGGGTCCTCGTCATCAAGCTCGCCGACCGCCTCCACAACATGCGCACGATCGCCGCGATGCCACCCGACAAGCAGCGCCGCATCGCCCAAGAGACACTCGACATCTACGCCCCGCTGGCCCACCGGCTCGGGATGCAGGAGATGAAACAGCAGCTCGAGGATCTGTCGTTCGCCGCGCTGCACCCCAAGCGCTTCGCCGAGCTCGACCACCTCGTGAGCACGCGGACACCCGAGCGCGACATCTACCTCGCCAAGACGCTCGCGGAGGTGCGCTCACGTCTCGACGAGCTCGGCATCAAGGCCGAGGTCACCGGCCGCGGCAAGCACCTGTGGAGCATCTACGAGAAGATGGTCGTCAAAGGGCGCGAGTTCGACGAGATCTTCGACCTCATCGCGATCCGTGTCGTCGTCGACTCGATGAAGGACTGTTACGCCGCGCTCGGTTCGATCCACGGGCGCTGGCGGCCGGTCGTGGGCCGCTTCAAGGACTACATCGCGATGCCCAAGTTCAACCTCTACCAGAGCTTGCACACGACCGTGATCGGGCCCGCGGGCAAGCCGATCGAGGTGCAGATCCGCACCCAAGAGATGCACCAGCGGGCGGAGTGGGGCGTCGCCGCGCACTGGGCGTACAAGTCCGGCGGCGACAAGCACTCCGAGATCGAGTGGCTGACCAGGATGATCGACTGGCAAGAGGAGATCTCCGACCCGGCCCAGTTCATGCAGAGCCTGAAGACGGACCTCGAACAAGACGAGGTGTTCGTGTTCACGCCAAAGGGTCGGGTCATCACGCTCCCGGTCGGCTCCACGACCGTCGACTTCGCATACGCGGTCCACACCGAGGTCGGCCATGCGTGCATCGGGGCGAAGGTCAACGGGCGCCTCGTCTCACTCGACCATGTGCTGCACAGCGGTGACAACGTCGAGATCTTCACGTCGAAGGTCGAGACCGCAGGTCCGTCGCAGGATTGGCTGAGCTTCGTCGCCTCGCCGCGGGCGCGCAACAAGATCCGGCAGTGGTTCAGCCGTGAGCGACGCATCGACATGGTGGAGGCCGGGCGCGACGACCTCACCGCGGAGATGCGTCGGGAGCGTCTGCCGGTGCAGCAGGTGTGGAAGTCGAAGGAGTTCGCCGAGGTCCTCGACGGATTGACCTACACCGATCTCGACGCGCTGCTGGCGGCGATCGGCGAGCACCACGTGTCGGCCAAGTCGGTCGCCCAGCGGATCGCCCGCCAGTTCCACGGCGAAAGCGACGAGAACCTGCCCGCCACCATCGACCGGCCGCGACGCGAGCGGCGCGACGGCGATCGCCCCTCGATCGGCATCCACGTCGAGGGCCTCGACGACCTGCTGGTGCGGCTGGCGAACTGCTGCACCCCGGTACCGGGCGACCCGATCATCGGGTTCGTCACGCGGGGCCGCGGCGTCAGTGTGCACCGCACCGACTGCGCCAACGCCGTGTCGTTGATGGCCGAGCAAGCCACGCGGATGATCGAGGTCGAGTGGGACGCCGACGAGCGACCGGGCCGTACGTTCGTCGCCGGCGTGGAGGTGGTCGCCCTCGATCGCACACGGCTGTTGCGCGACGTGACGAACGCGCTCGCCGACCACTCGGTGAACATCTTGTCGTGCCAGACCGTCACGGGGACCGATCGTGTCGCCAAGATGCGCTTCGAGTTCGAGTTCGCCAACCCCAGCTACCTCGATGCGGTGCTGCGCACGATCAAGGGCGTCGACTCGGTGTACGACGCCTACCGCTTGGTCCCCGGCGCCGTCACCCCGGTCGCCTGACGCGCCGCGCCCGACGATCTGGGGCAGATCCGTTCCGGATTCCGGACGAAATCTGCCCCGGAAGGTATGGATGTCCCCAGGTAGCCTGGCGCGCCGTGCCAGCGTTCCAGACCAGTCCCGGGATGCGGGACATCCTGCCGCCAGAGAGCGGTCGCTGGCGCCGGTTCGTCGCCACGTTCGCCGATGTCGTCGAACCCGCCGGATACGGCCAGATCGTCACCCCACTGCTCGAGGACCTCGGCGTGTTCACCCGCATCGGCGACGCCACCGACGTGGTCACCAAGGAGATGTACGACTTCATCGACAAGGGGGAGCGGCACATCGCGCTGCGCCCCGAGATGACCGCCAGCGTGTGCCGGGCGTTCGCCGAGCACCGTCCGACCACGCCCTGGAAGGTCTTCTACGCCGGATCGAACTTCCGCTACGAGAAGCCCCAGCGAGGCCGGTACCGGCAATTCGACCAGGTCGGCGTCGAGGTGCTCGGTGTCGACGACCCGATGCTCGACGTCGAGGTCATCGCACTCGCCTCCGAGTTCTATCGCCGGCTTGGTCTGCGCCAGGTCGACCTGATCGTCAACAGCCTCGGCGAACCGAGCGACCGCGCCCGCTACGTCGACGCGCTGCGCGAACACTTCAGCACGGTCGGTGGCGCGTTGAGCGCGCAAAGTCAGGCCACGTTGACCCGCAACCCACTGCGGGTGCTCGACTCCAAGCGCGAACAAGACGCCGCGGCCATCGCCAGTGCGCCGCGCATCGCCGACTTCTACAGTCCCGACGCTGCCGCCCACTTCGACGCCGTGCTCGATGGGCTGCGGGCGCTCGACATCTCGTTGCGCGTCGAGCCGAAGCTCGTGCGTGGCCTCGACTACTACCGGCGCACGATCTTCGAGTTCCAAGGAGCGACGCTCGACTCGGCACAGAACGCGCTCGGTGGCGGCGGTCGTTACGACGGCCTCGTCGCGGCGCTCGGCGGGCCGGAGACGCCGGGCATCGGATTTGCCCTCGGCGTCGACCGCACATTGCTGGCCTGCGACGACGAGGGCGTGTTCGGAACCGAACCGCTGGCGCTCGACGTGTTCGTCGTCGACGTGACCGGCGGGTCCGAGGCGCTGCGCCTCACCACCGACCTGCGCGCCGCCGGACTCAGCGCCGACCGCGGGTACGACAACCGGTCGATGAAGGCGCAGATGAAGCTCGCCAACCGCAGCGGCGCGACGGTTGCCGTGATCGTCGGTGAGGACGAGGTCGCCGCCGATACCGTCGTGGTGAAACCGCTGCGCACGGGCGATGACCAGGTCGCCATCCCGCGCGACCAACTCGTGGCCCACCTCGCTGCGCAGCTCTCTACTCAGCTCTGAATGGGCAACGGTTCGGGGCCCGTCCCCAGACCGTTGCTCATCCGGACCGACACCAGGACCGAGATGACCGAACCCACTTCCTCCGTACAGGCATCGACACAGGCGACGTCGATGCGCACCCACCTGTGTGGTGAGCTGCGCTCCGAGCACGCCGGCCGGACCGTCAGCGTGTGTGGTTGGGTCGGCCGCCGACGCGAGCACGGTGAGCATCTCGCCTTCGTCGACCTGCGCGACCACTCAGGTGTCGTCCAGTGCGTGATCAACGACGACGTCGACGTGCGCAGCGAGTACGTCTTGCGCATCACGGGTGTCGTGCGCGCCCGGCCCGACGGTACGGTCAACACCAACCTGCCGACCGGTGAGATCGAACTCGGCGAGTGCGAGGTCGAGGTGCTCCGCGATGCGACGCCGCCGCCGTTCCCGATCGACGCCCGCGCCGACGACGTCGACGAGAACATCCGTCTCCAATACCGCTATCTCGACCTGCGTCGCGAGCGGATGCAGAAGAACCTGCGTGTCCGCTCGCGGGTCAACGCCGCCGTGCGCAACGCGATGGAGGCCCAGGGCTTCGTCGAGGTCGAGACACCGATGCTCGTGCCGTCGACCCCCGAGGGCGCCCGCGAGTTCCTCGTGCCGTCGCGCAAGGAACCCGGCTCGTTCTACGCGCTGCCCCAGTCGCCGCAGCTGTTCAAGCAGCTCTTGATGGTCGGTGGGGTCGACCGCTACTACCAGATGGCGCGTTGCTTGCGTGACGAGGACCTGCGCGCCGATCGCCAGTACGAGTTCATGCAGCTCGACATGGAGATGAGCTTCGTCACCCAAGACGACGTGCTCGCCGCGGTGAGCGCGGCGGTCCTCGATGCCGCGGAAGCAGCGACGGGCGAGCGCCCGGCCCCGATCGAGACGATGACGTGGCACGACGCGATGGACTGCTACGGCAGCGACAAGCCAGACCTGCGGTTCGGGCTGCAGCTCGTCGAGCTCACGCCCGTGTTCTCGGCGACGGAGTTCAAGGCGTTCGCCGGCGCGGGGGCGATCAAGGGCGTTCGGGTGCCCGGGGGTGCCGACGAGTACGGCCGCAACCAACTCGACAAGCTCACCGACCGGGCCAAGTCGCTCGGAGCGAAGGGTCTCGTGTGGCTCAAGGTGACCAGCGACGGGTTCGACTCACCCGTCGCCAAGTTCCTCTCCGATTCCGAGACGGCAGCAGTGCGCTCGGCGATGGGGGCCGACACGGGCGACCTGATCCTGATCGTCGCCGACGACTGGATGACCACGTGCGAGGTGCTCGGCACGCTGCGCAACGACCTCGGCCGTCCGCCGGTCCACGAGGGCCCGTACAGGTACGTGTGGATCGTGGAGTTCCCGCTGTTCGTCGGCGTCGACAAGGCGACCGGACGCCCCAAGCCGGGCCACCACCCGTTCACCCGCCCGCACCCCGACGACGTCGACAAGATCGAGACCGATCCGCTGGCGGTGCGCTCGATCGCCTACGACCTGGTGCTCAACGGGTGGGAGCTGGGGTCGGGTTCGATCCGGATCCACGAGGCGGATCTCCAACGGCGCGTGTTCCAGGCACTCGGCATCTCCGACGAGGAAGCCGAGCGCAAGTTCGGCTTCTTCCTCAACCCGTTCGACTACGGCGCCCCTCCCCACGGTGGCTTCGCGTTCGGTCTCGACCGGCTCGTGGCGATCCTCGCGGGGGAGGAGAACATCCGCGAGGTCATCGCCTACCCGAAGACCCAGTCGGGCGCCGACCCGATGACGAACTCACCGATCGTCGGAGATCCGAAGACGCTCGCTGAGCTCGGCATCAAGGTCCTTCCCCCGGCGACGTGACAGCATCGGGGCGATGAGCTTCGACACGCCGATCACGACCGACGACGAGGGCCGCCTCAGCGGGCCATTGCGCTCACCCGCGCAGATGCTCGCCGACCAGGAGTACGGCGGACACACGAGCGTGCACGACGACGAGACGGCCGCCAAGCTCGGCCTGGCCGGCGCGCCGATCGAGGGACCGACGCACTTCAGCCAGTTCGACCCGCTCGCCGTGGCTCACTTCGGCCAGGTGTGGTTCGAGCGCGGGTGCACCAGCGCGCACTTCCTCAACATGGTGGTGGAGGGCGAGCAGGTGCGAGCGACGCTCGCGCCGGCGAGCGACAGCCTCGCACGGATCGAGGCGTTCAAGGCCGACGGCACGCCGGTGCTCGCCGGCACGGCGTCGCTCGGTGGGGTCCGCACCGAGCTCGACGAGCGGCGGGAGCGCTTCGCCGGCGACCCGGGTGCGCTCTACATCGTCGACCAACTCGAAGTCGGTACCAAGGTGGTGGAACCCGAGCCGGTGACGCTCGGCTTCGACGAGCACAACGGGAACCTGTATCCGTTCACGCTCGCCGACAAGCTGGCGCGGATCACCGAGCGCTCGAGTTGGTACGACGCCGACGGCGACAGCCCGTGGGGGCGCCCGATCGTGCCGACGGAGATGCTCAGCGTGCTCGCCCACAAGGCTGGCGTCGCCCTTCCCGTGCGTGGCCCGGCGGTCGGCCTGTTCATCGACCTCGAGGTGCGTTACGTCGACGGGCCGGTGTTCGTCGGCCACCCCTACCGGATCGTGCACACCGTCGTCGGCGTCGGGCAGAGCAAGCGCGTCGAGTCGTACTGGACCGAGACGACGCTCACCGACGCCGACACGGGTGTCCACGCGGCGACCGTGTTGTTGCATCAAGGCGTGTTCAAAGCGTCGTACGCGGACTACCCGGCGAGCGAACCGGAGTAACAGCGGGGTCCGTCCCCACTGTTACTCC
>CAZQCP010000001.1:37020-51646 GCA_964592115.1 uncultured Ilumatobacteraceae bacterium | reverse complement strand
CCCACTGTTACTCCAGTGTCACTCGATGGGGTAGACGACGCCGAGCTGGGCGCGGATGTCGTCGAGCAGCTCCATCGTCGACACGGTCGTGTCGAGCGGGATGACGTCGCTCTCGTTGTGACCGCCGCGGATGCGGTCCATCGCGTGGGCGGCCTCGTGGGCAAGTCCGGCGTTGGGGATCTCGACGGTCTCCGCGGCGTGCCCGGCACGGTGGACCGTGAACGTCGTCGGGTGCCAGAACGGCGCCGCCACATCGATGCGCCCCCTCGTGCCCATCACCGTCGCCGAGTGCGGCGACAGCACGTCGAGAGACGTGTCGAAGACGGCGATCGCACCGCTGTCGAACGACACGACGCCGCCGACGTTGGCGTCGACCCCCGTGTCGGCGAGCGCGCCGAGCACACGGGCGTCGACGGGATCGCCGGCGAGGAAGCGGGCGAACGAGATCGGGTAGATACCGAGGTCGAGCATCGCGCCACCAGCGAGGTCGATGCGGCGATGGCGACCGTCGGGATCGCGGACCGGGATACCGAAGCTCGCCTGGATCAGCCGCAGGTCACCGATCTCGCCCGCCCGCACCCGCTCGCGGATCGTGACCACGGCGGGGATGAACCACGTCCACATCGCCTCCATCAAGAAGCGATCGTTGCGGCGGGCGGCGGCGACCATCTCGCGCGCCTCGTCGGCGTTGAACGCGAACGCCTTCTCGCACAGCACGTGCTTTCCCGCATCGAGCGCAGCGATCGTCATCGCCTTGTGATGGCTGTGCGGCGACGCGACGTAGACGATGTCGACGTCGGGGTCGGCGTACAGCGCCTCGTAGCTACCGTGCGCACGCGCGATGCCGTGGTGACTGGCGAACTCCTCGGCCGACTCCTGACGACGCGAACCGACAGCGACGACCGGTGCGTCGGGGAGCGTCCCCAGCGCCTCGACCATCGAGCCTGCGATGTTCCCCGTCGCAGCAATCCCCCAGCGCAGCTCATCCACGCGCGGCCACACTAGCGGTGCGTCGTCACCGGCCCGGCCGACGATCTCGTGAACATGTTGCGTGTTCAGCACGCAACACGTTCACGAGATCAGCGGCACGCTGACCCCCTGGCAGCGTTCGCGGGAACCCTGTCACAGCCCCTCTCTATGGTGGTGCGCACCGACTCCCCCTGCCGATCCAGCTGCAACCGACCAGGGAGCAAGTGCCATGAGCAGGACCACGAACACCAGCATCGACAACAACACCACCAGGGCCAGGACCGGCGATGCCAGCGGGTCGCCCGCCACCATGGCAGACGCCAACATCACCGTTCTGCGTGGGCCGTGCGCCAACGGCACGCCGCGCGAACTGCCCGGTGGGGGCACCGTCATCCAGTTCGACGTCATCACCCGCGTTGCCGTCGACGGCCGTGAACGCAGCGCAGCGGTCCCGGTCGCCTGGTACGACCCGCCGGCGACCTGGCGCGACGTCGTCGGCGGTGACGGCGAGATCCTCGTGATCGGCGCCGTCCAGCGTCGGTTCTTCCGCGTCGGCGGGGCGACGCAGAGTCGGACGGAGGTCCGCGCGCTGCGGGTCGTACCGGCGAGCAGACGACGTGAGGTTCGACGTGCCCTCGACGGTGTGATCGCCGCCCTGACGTGACCCTGTCAGCGATCGTCGAGGCTGCGGATCACCAGACCGGTCCGCAGCTTCGGGGTGAAGAACGTCGACTTCGGCGGCATCAGCAACCCTTCGCGGGCCGTCCGCTCGATCTCGGCGACACTGACCGGACGGATCAGCACGCCGGCCACAGCGCGGCCGCCGGTCACGGCGTCGACCACGTGTTCCACGCCGTGCTGGTAGGTGACTGCGTGGGCGACGTCGGCGAGCGCATGCTCGAGCCATGCGCCGTCGAGCGCACGCACGTCGTCGAACGCCCCAGGCCTGGGCGTGAGCCACTCGGCAGTTCCATCGCCGTGCACGAGGCACAACACGCCGCGCTCGTGCATCGTCGCCAGCGTGGCGGCGTCGGGCGATCCCGCCGCCGTGCGTTCGAACACCACGTCGAGGGCGGCGACGAGGTCGTCCTCGGTGATGTCGTGGTAGAGCCGGTGGATCGCTTCGACCGAGAGTTGATCCTCCACGAGTTCGCTGACGAATGCCAACGTGTCCTCCGCCGGAGAGTCGAGCTGCCCAGCAGCGCGCATCGCGTCGCGGTGGATGCGTGCGATGCCGTATCGGTGATGGCCATCGGCGATCAGCACGTCGTCGGAGCCGACGAGCGTCGCGATCACGGCGACACGTTCGGGCTCGTCGACGCGTTCGACCGTGTGCTCCACGCCGTCCACCGTCACCGAACCCACGACCTCCCCGGGCTCGGCGAGCGCCTCGGTCAGCCCGCTGGCGAGCGACAGCCCCCACACCGGCGACAGGTTGGAACGCGTCGCCCGCGTGAGGTCGAGGCGGTCCGTCGATGCCTTCGGCGTGACACGTT
The DNA here is from genome assembly GCA_964592115.1 of uncultured Ilumatobacteraceae bacterium. GTDB lineage: Bacteria > Actinomycetota > Acidimicrobiia > Acidimicrobiales > Ilumatobacteraceae > Sva-07. Next base: position 49,181 of record CAZQCP010000001.1, on the reverse strand, counting down.
CGTGCGGCAACACACCGCCGGCACCCTCGTCCACCACTTCGAGACCACCGAGTACGCCGGCGATGTCGCGGGCGGTGCCGGCAGCATCGGTGAACCGCATGCGGTAGATGGTGAACGTCGGGCGGTCATCGGCGACGAGCACCCCGTCGGCGATCCAGCCGCGCAGCGTCTCTGCTGCTCGCTCGTAGCGTCCCTCGCCGTCCGCCTCGAGTGGTACGTCGACGTGCGTGATGTTCTGCGGGCTGCGCGCTCGCAACGCCGCCACATCGGCGTCGGACAAGACGTCGTACGGTGGCGCGATCAGGTCGTCGAGATCGTCGGCGGCGTAGCGGAGGGCGGCGAACGGCGTGAAGCGAGGCACGCGGACAGGATGTCACGGGTGAGCAGCGCGGGTGCAACGATCACAGCGTGACACGCATCACGACCGTGCTCTGCGACCTCGATGGCGTGGTCTGGCTCGCCCACCGCCCGATTCCTGGGTCGGTCGAAGCGATCGCTCGGCTGCGCTCCACGGGATGCCGGGTGCTGTTCGTGACCAACAACTCGGCTCCGACGGTGGCCGATCACGAAGCGGCGTTGGCGGAGATCGGCATCGCCGCGACGGGCGACGTGCTCAGCTCGCCGATGGCTGCGGCGCTCCTCGTGGAGCCAGGATCGACGGTGCTCATCGCCGGCGGGGCAGGTGTGGCCGAGGCCGTGCAGCGGCGCGGCGCGATCGCCGTCGTCAACGACGGGAACCCACTCGACGGTCCGGTCGATGCCGTCATGGTCGGCCTGCACCGGGACTTCGACTACGCCAGGCTGGCGGTCGCCGCGGGCGCGGTGCGCGACGGGGCGCGGTTGATCGCCACCAATGACGACTCGACGTATCCGACCCCAGCGGGTCTGTTGCCCGGTGGCGGAGCGATCGTGGCAGCCATCGCCACCGCGTCGGGCACGGACGCCGTCGTGGCGGGCAAACCACACGGGCCGATGGCGGACCTCGTCGCTGCCACGTTCGCCGCCGACGGGGAGCCATTCGACGCCGCAGCGACCCTGATGGTCGGTGATCGGCTCGACACCGACGGCGCCTTCGCCGCCCGCATCGGCTGCCGTTTCGCGCTCGTGCGCACGGGCGTCACCGCGCGTCGAGTGGACGGTGACGTCGACGCGGTCCCCACGGCGAGCGCAGTCCGGATCGACCACGACGTGGCCGACCTCGCGGCGGTCGCTGATCTCGTCACGGCACGGTGACGGACCGCAGTAGCCTCACCCCATGGCAACGACCATGATCCAACGGCTGCTCGACGCCGGTGTCGAGTTCACGAACCTGTCCAAGCAGCAAGCGGAGTCGATCGTGACGTCGCTCGTGAACTCGGGTGAGCTCCGCAAACAAGAAGCCGAGGCGTCCGTGCAGGCGCTGCTCGAACGGACCCGAGAGACATCGGCGAAGGTGAGCGAGACGGTGCAGCGCGAGGTCGCCAAGCAGCTCGAGTGGCTGTCGGAGCGCTTCGACGAGATGGAAGACCGCTTCGAGGAGTTCGCCGAGCAGTTCGCAGCACGCGCCGGCGTTGCGAACCCGCTGGCCAAGGCAGCCCCCGCGGCGGCTCCGGCCGCCAAGAAGGCCCCGGCCAAGAAGTCGACAGCAAAGAAGTCGGCAGCCAAGAAGTCGGCGGCCAAGAAGAAGGCACCGGCCAAGAAGGCTGCCGCGAAGAAGGCCCCGGCCAAGAAGTCGACAGCAAAGAAGTCGGCGGCCAAGAAGAGCGCCGGCTGACCGGCACCCGTGGCGACCCGTCGGCGTCTCGACGCCGAGATGGTGCGGCGCGGACTGTCCACGAGCCGTACCGAGGCACAGGAGTTGATCTCTCGCCACCGTGTCCTGGTGAACGGATCCGTCGCCGACAAGCCGGCGCGCCAGGTCGCACCTGCCGACACTGTCCACGTCGAAGGGCCGCCCCCACGTTTCGTCGGGCGTGGTGGTGAGAAGCTCGACCATGCGCTGAGCGAGTTCGGCGTGGACGTCACCGGCGCCCGGGCGCTCGACGCCGGCGCGTCGACCGGTGGGTTCACGGACTGCCTGTTGCAGCGCGGCGCCGCGCACGTGGTCGCCCTCGATGTCGGCCACGGCCAGTTGCACGAACGGCTGCAGCGAGATCCGCGGGTGACGAGCCTCGAACGGACGAACCTGCGCCATGCGACCGTCGACACGATCGGCGGGCGTGTGGACATCGCCGTCGGCGACCTCTCGTTCATCTCGCTCCGGCTCGTCATCCCCACGCTGACCGAGCTGTGCCAACCTGGAGCGCCGATGGTGCTGCTCGTGAAACCACAGTTCGAGGCGGGGCGTCGCGAAGTCGATCGCGGCCGTGGGGTGATCACCGACCCGACGATCCACGAACGCGTGCGTGACGAGATCGATCAGGCGCTCCTCGACGCCGGCTGCACCGTCGGCGGATGGGTCGACTCGCCGATCACCGGCGCCGACGGCAACCGTGAGTTCCTGGTTCTCGCCACCACCACCGCCACCTCCACCGGGCGATGAGCAACCGACGATGAAGCGCGTCGCCCTCGTTGCCCATCACGAGCGAGCATCGGCGCGCGATCACGCCGGCGCGGCTGCCGCGTGGTGTGCGGACCACGGGGTCGAGTTCTGGATCCATGGCCCCGATGCGGCGGCGCTCGAACTGGGAGCGTTCGCCTCCGAACGCGCTGTCGGCGACGCGGACGTCGTGCTGAGCCTCGGAGGCGACGGCACGATGTTGCGCAGCGTGCGCCTCCTCGACGGAGCGCCGGTGCCCGTGCTCGGCGTCAACCTCGGCGCGCTCGGGTACCTCACCGAGATCGAACCCGATCGCCTACACGACGCGCTCGAGCGACTGCAGGCGGGTCGTTCGGCCGGCGGCTGGCACCTCGACGAACGCATGATGCTCGCCGTCCAGGTCAACGGTGCCGACGCCGGCCGAGCGCTCAACGAAGCGGTGGTGGAAAAGGCGGTGCCCGGGCACACCGTGCGGTTGCTGGCGCGGATCGACGGTGAGCCGTTCACCTACTACGCGGCAGACGGCCTGATCGTGGCGACCCCGACCGGTTCCACGGCGTACTCGCTGTCGGCCCGAGGCCCGATCGTGTCGCCGCGCCATCGGGCGATCTTGCTGACACCCGTGTCTCCGCACATGCTGTTCGATCGAACGCTGGTGCTCGACCCGAACGAGGTCGTCGAGATCGAGGTCACGGGGCACCGTCGCGCCGAGCTGACCCTCGACGGCCAACCTGCGGCGTCACTCGACGACGGTGACATCGTTCGCTGCTCCCCGTCTCCCGATACGGCGAGGTTCGTCCGCTTCGGCAACGAGCGTTATCACCAGATCCTGAAGGCGAAGTTCGGTCTTGCCGACCGCTGATCGAGCCACCGAGACCGCTGTGAGACGACCGTGCTGAGCGAGTTGCACATCGAGAACCTCGGCGTGATCGAACGCGCCGACCTCGTGTTCGGGCCGGGGCTCAACGTCGTGACAGGCGAGACCGGTGCCGGTAAGACGATGATCGTCGAGGCGATCGAACTGCTCGTCGGCGGGCGCGCCGACGCAGCGATGGTCCGCCACGGTGCGAGCGAGGCGCGGATCGACGGACGAATCGTCGATGCTGCCGGTGACGAATGGGTGCTCAGCCGGGTGATCCCGGCTGACGGACGCTCGCGGGCCTACGTCAACGGGCGTCCGGCAACGGCGGCGTTGCTCGCCGAGGCAGCAGACGGGCTCGTCGACCTCCATGGTCAACACGCCCATCAATCACTCCTGTCGACCGCCACCCAGCGCGCCGCGCTCGACCAGTTCGGTGCGGTCGACCTCGAACCGTTGCGTGCCGCCCGGGCTGCGCTCACCGAGATCGACGCGTCACTGGCAACGCTCGGCGGAGACGAGCGAGCGCGTGCCCGCGAGATCGATCTGCTGCGGTTCCAGGTGGACGAGCTCGACTCGGCTGCCCTCGACGATGCCCACGAAGAAGCGCTGCTCGACGCCGAAGAAGCGTTGCTGGCCGACGCCGTGGCCCACCGCGAGGCGGCCGCCGTCGCACTCGCGTCGCTCACCGACGACGACGGCGGCCGCGACCGGCTGGCGGACGCACTCGGAGCGATCGAGGGGCGACGACCGTTCGCCGAGGTTGCATCCAGGTTGCACGAGGTGCTCGCCGATCTCGACGACCTCGCCAGCGACCTGCGAGCCGTCGGCGAGTCGATCGGCGAGGATCCCGAACGTCTGGCAACAGTGCGTGCCCGACGCCAAGCGTTGCGCGAGCTGTGCCGCAAGTACGGCGACGACCTGGAAGCCGTGTTGGCCTTCCAGCGGGAGGTGGTCGACCGCCTCGCCGAGCTGGAGTCGTTCGAAGCGCGTGCAGCCGAGCTCGACGAACGTCATCGACGCGCGCTCGCCGACGAGCGTCGTGCGGCGGAAGCGGTCGGGCGTTCCCGACGGGCTGCCGCGCCGCTGCTGGCGGAGGCGGTCGAGAACGAACTGCGAGCACTGGCGATGCCGAGCGCATCGATCGGGGTCGAGGTCGGCACCCACGACGACGATCACCCGGGCGACCGTGTGCAGTTCCTGCTCGCGGCCAACCCGGGGACGCCGCTGTTGCCACTCACCCGCGTCGCGTCGGGCGGCGAGCTGGCGCGGACGATGCTGGCGTTGCGGCTCGTGCTCGCCGGCACCACACGCGGCGGTGACGGCGCGGGAGAGCGGACGCTCGTGTTCGACGAGGTCGACGCCGGGATCGGAGGCGTCGCCGCACAGGCGATCGCCGAGGCGCTGGACACCCTCGGCAGGTCGCATCAGATCCTCGTCGTCACCCACCTCGCGCAGGTGGCCGCCGCGGCCGGTCGACACTTCACCGTCGACAAGGTCGTCCGCGGCGGCCAGACGTTCGCCACCGCCTCCCAACTCGACGCCGAGGCCCGTGTCGGTGAGGTTGCGCGGATGCTGTCGGGCTCGTCGTCGACGTCGGCGCTCGAACACGCCCGCGAGCTCCTCGCACGGTAACCCCGCCCGCCGAACCGTAAATCTGTCCGTCCCGTACCGCTGCGCGAGATGAATCGGACACTTTTCGAGGTGTCGGCGCCCATCGCGCTCGGCGCGCTCGCGCCGGGGTATGGTGATGTCCCGTCATGGTGCCGAGCCCGGCGCCCCACATCGACCACGAGTCGGAGACGGAGGAGGCCCCGATGCCGAAGCACATTTTCGTGACCGGAGGGGTTGCGAGCTCGCTCGGCAAGGGTCTCACGGCGTCATCGCTCGGGCGCCTGCTCAAGATGCGTGGGCTGCGAGTCACGCTGCAAAAGCTCGACCCGTACATCAACATCGATCCGGGCACGATGAACCCGTTCGAGCACGGTGAGGTGTTCGTCACCGACGACGGCGGCGAGACCGACCTCGACCTCGGCCACTACGAGCGCTTCATCGACGAGAACCTGTCGCGCAACTCCAACGCCACGACCGGGTCGATCTACCAGGCTGTCCTCGCCGCCGAGCGGCGCGGCGACTACCTCGGCAAGACCGTGCAGGTCATCCCCCACATCACCGACGAGATCAAGCGTCGCGTGCAGCGCGTGGCCCGCGAGGACGTCGACGTGGTCATCACCGAGGTCGGCGGCACGGTCGGAGACATCGAGATCCTGCCGTTCCTCGAGTCGATCCGCCAGTTCCGCAACATGGTCGGGCGCGACAACGTGTGCTACATCCACGTCACGCTGGTGCCGTTCATCGGGCCGTCGGGCGAGCAGAAGACCAAGCCCACGCAGCACTCGGTGACCGAGCTGCGCAGCCGCGGCATTCAGCCCGACGTGATCGTGTGTCGCAGCGAAGAACCGTTGTCCGACGACCTGAAGCGCAAGATCTCCAGCCTCTGCGACGTCGAAGAGCGCGCCGTCGTCAACGCCGCCGACGCCAAGAACATCTACGAGCTGCCACTGATCCTGCACGACGAGGGCCTCGACGACTACGTGTGCCGCGTGCTGCGGCTCGACGGCGAACCCGATCTGTCGTCGTGGGAGGAGCTCGTCGCCAAGATCGAAGCGGCCACCACGCCGGTTCGGATCGGCCTGATCGGCAAGTACATCGAGCTCCCCGATGCCTACCTGTCGGTGGTGGAGAGCCTCAAGCACGCCGGGTTCCATCATGGGGCCGACGTCGAGATCGTGTGGGTCCAATCCGAGAGCGTCGAGGGGCTGCTCGCGGCCGGCCAGCTCGGCGACCTCGACGGCATCGTCATTCCCGGCGGCTTCGGCTACCGCGGCGTCGAAGGCAAGATCGCCGCCGCCCGCTACGCCCGTGAAGAGGGCATCCCGTGCCTCGGACTGTGCCTCGGGCTACAAGCGATGGCGATCGAGTACGCCCGTGACGTCGTCGGTCTCACCGGTGCCAACTCGACCGAGTTCGATCCCACCACACCACATCCCGTGATCGACCTGATGCTCGAACAGCGCGGCATCGAAGACAAGGGCGGCACGATGCGGCTCGGCGCGTACTACGCCGTGCTCGCCAGCGGTTCCCAAGTCGCCGAGGCGTACGGCGAGCCGGTCGTGAGCGAGCGTCACCGCCACCGCTACGAGTTCAACGAGCGCTATCGCGCGCAGATCGAAGGCGCCGGCCTGTGGTGCTCGGGGGCGTCGCCGGACAACCGCCTCGTCGAGTTCATCGAGCTGCCGGGCCATCCGTTCTGGGTCGGCACGCAGGCGCATCCGGAGTTCAAGAGCCGCCCGGATCGACCGCATCCGCTGTTTCGCGAACTGATCGCCGCCGCCCTCGCCCATCGGGCCACGCGTGATGGGCTGCCGCCCAACGCCTCCATCGCGGCGAACCCCGTGCCCGAGTCGGCGCCGTCCCTGCGGTCGTGACCGAGGGCGGCTTTCGCCGGATCGGCGAATCCCTCGTCCACCAGGGCCACGTCTGGCACGTCGCCGTCGCCGACTTCGAAGCACCCGACGGCTCGGCGTTTCGTCGCGACATCGTGCGCTCGCCAGGCGCGGTCGGTGTCGTGCCGGTCGTGTTCGACGCCGAGGGCAACGCATCGCTCGTGCTCGTGGCGCAGTACCGGCCGCCGTACGAGCGCGAGATCGTCGAGATCCCGGCAGGGATGCGCGACATCCACGGCGAGTCCACCGACGAGGTGGCGCGCCGCGAGCTCGCCGAGGAGGTCGGCTTGGCGGCGGCGGCGCTCGAACGGCTCACCGAGATCTTGCCCTCGCCGGGAATGACGGATTCGGTCACCACGATCTACATGGCCACCGGCTGCACGCCCGTGCCGGCCGACCGCCAAGGCCCCGAGGAGGAACACATGCGCATCCTCCACGTGCCGCTCACCGACGCGGTGGCGATGGTCGAACGGGGCGAGATCACCGACGCCAAGTCCGTGGTCGGCGTGCTGTTGACCGAACGGCGATTGGCCGCCGCCGACACCGGCGTGTAGCGGGGTGAGCCGTCGTGTTGCCGCTCGAGGTCGAGGAGTTCTTGTCGTGGATGGTCGCCGAGAAGGGCCGTTCGGCGAACACCCTCGCCGCCTACCGGCGTGACCTGACCGTGTACACCGAGTGGCTGGCGGAGCGGGGCACAGGTGTGCTCGACGTCGGTCACGCCGACCTCGTCGCCTTCGTCGGCGAGCAACGGGCGAGCGGCAAGGCGACATCGACGGTCGCCCGCCAGTTGGCGGCGATCCGCATGATGCACCGCTACCTCGCCGTGGAAGGTGTGCGTCCCGACGATCCGGCACACGATCTCGAAGGTGTACGCGTCCCCGCCGGCATCCCCAAACCACTCACCGAGACCGAGGTGACTCGGTTGATCGACGCGGTGACCGTCTCCGATCCGGTTGGCAAGCGTGACCTCGCCCTCATCGAGTTGCTCTACGCGACCGGCGCCCGCATCTCCGAGGCGGTCGGACTGTCGATCGGCGAGATCGACCTCGATGCCCGCTTGGTGCGCTTGTACGGCAAGGGTTCCAAGGAGCGCATCGTGCCGTTCGGATCGAGCGCCTCGCGGGCGCTCGAGGATTGGTTCTCGGGCGACGGCCGCGCCCAGCTCGTGCCGCGGCAGTGGCGCCGCCGCGACGACGCCGAGGCGGTCTTCCTCTCCAGCCGGGGCGGGCGACTGAGCCGGCAATCGGCGTGGCTCGTGCTGAAGAAGTACGCCCGTCGGGCGGGCTTGGGCGACGAGCTGTCACCGCACGTGTTGCGGCACTCCTGCGCGACGCACCTGCTCGACCACGGCGCTGATCTGCGTGTGGTGCAAGAGATGCTCGGACACGCGTCGATCTCGACGACGCAGATCTACACGAAGGTCAGCCAGGAGCGTCTGTGGGACGTGTACCGCGCGGCGCATCCGCGGGCCACACTGGAACGGTGAGCGAGCGATGAAGCAGATCTGGCACCTGGCACCGCGCTTCTTCACGTCGCTGTCGCCGCGCCCCGCCGCCGCCGACGACATCGCGTGGGCGACATCGCACCTGCTCCCAGCCGAAGCCGACATGTGGCTCGCCCAGTCCAACCAGGACCAGCGTCACAGCGCCGCCGTCGCCCGCCGCTTCGCTGCCCGGCGGCCCGATGCGACCCGCGAGGAGATCGCCGGTGCGCTGCTCCACGATGTCGGCAAGAACACGTGCGGTCTCGGCACGTTCGGCCGCGTCGCAGCAACGCTCGTGGGCCCGCGACTCACCGACTCGTTCCGCGCCTACCACGACCACGAGGAGATCGGCGCCGCCATGGCCGCCTCGGTCGGTTCCGACCCCGCCACCGTCGAGTTGATCGCCGGCCGCGGCCCCGCCTACCCGGACCTCCAAGCGAGCGATCACGCCTGACGCAGCGAACTCGTGAGTGAATGGTGCCTGAGAGCGCACATTTGTTCACGAGTTCAGCGTCGCCGCGAGATGCGGGAGGAGGTGGCGGACGCGCCAGGTGTTGACGGCGGCGCGGAGGCACATCCAGGCGATCACGCCGACCCAGATGCCGGAGATGCCGACGTCGGGAGCGGCGAGCACGGCGGCACCGATCGGTGCAACGGCGAGCAGGTAGCCGAGGGCCGCGCGGCCGAGAAAGCGGTAGTCGCCAGCGCCGATCAGCACACCGTCACCGGCGAACGCGATCGCGGCGGGCACGATGGCGACAGCGAGCAGCAACAGCGCAGTCGTGGCCGCCGTCCGGACGCCGTCGTCGCCGGTGAAGACGGCCGGCAACCATGGGGCGGCGATGGCGAGCGCGGCCGCGATCACACAGGCAGCGGCGAGCGACAGCACCGTGACACGGCGGGCGATCAGCGGCGCCTCGCCGAGCTCACGTCCGAGATCGTCGGCGACGAGCGTCTGGGCGGGCACCGACAGCGCGTCGAGCACGAGCGCGAGGAACATGAACATCGTCATCGCAACTTGGTGCGCAGCGAGCGTGTCGTCGTCGATCCGCGCGGCGATCGCCGTCGCCCCGGTGAACACCGCGAGCATCGAGCCGACCCGCAACAACAGGTGACGACCGGCGGTGACGAGCGGTGCCATCTCCTCCCACGAGGGCCGGCGCTGGGACGCAGGTGCGAGCCGTGGTCGGACGGCGAAGCTGAACGCGATCGCGGCGGCGAACTGGGCGATCACCGTCGACCACGCCGCGCCGGCGATACCCATGTCGAGCACGAACACCATCAGCGGCGCCAACACGAGGTTGACCACGTTGGAGGCGACGAGGATCACGAGCGGCGTGCGATAGTCCGCGGCGCCCCGCTGGGTGCCCTGGACGGCGAGCGCGAACAGCACGCACGGGATGCCGAGCGCCGAGATGCGCAGGTACGTCGCGGCGTGCTCTGCGGTCGCCCCGCTCGCCCCGAGCACGCGCACGAGCGGTGAGGCCGTGAGCACGACGATCGGTGTGGCGACAGCGGCGACGATCAACCCGAGCCAGATCGCCTGCACGCCGACATCGGCTGCCGCGGGCCGGTCGTCGGCTGCCAGGCGGCGGGCGACGCGCTCGGTCGTTCCATAGGTGAGGAAGTTCGATCCGGCGAGGATCAGCGAGAGGATCGCCGCGGCGACGGCGAGCCCGGCGAGTTGGTCAGTGCCGAGACGGCCGATGATCGCCGTGTCGACGAGGCGGTACAGCGGCTCGACCGCCAGGGTGCCGAGCGCAGGCAGCCCGAGCCCGATGATCCGGCGATCGATCCGGCGCGTCAGAGATTGCATCCGGGGTCAGACACCACATGCAACGGCACACATCACGTTGGCCGGCCTGGCGCTCGCGCGTGGTTGCATGTGGTGTCTGACCCCGGATGCAATCTCACGACGGGAGCAGGCCGATCGCCAGCTGGGCGCGGTCCAACGTGGCGCTGGCGACCTCGCGGGCCTTGTCGGCGCCGACGCGCAGCAGCCGGGCGAGCTCGCCGCGGTCATCGATCAACTCCAGGTAGCGGGTGCGGATCGGATCGAGTGCGGCAACGACGGCCTCACCGGTGTCACCCTTGAGCGCGCCGTACTGGCTGTACGCGTCGGCGACCTCCTCGGCCGTGCGTCCGGTGACGGCGGCGTTGATCTCCAACAGGTTGGCAACACCGGGCTTGGCGGCGCGGTCGTAGCGCACCGCATCGGGGCCGCTGTCGGAATCGGTGACCGCCCGCTTGAACTTCTTCATCACGACCGCCGGGTCGTCGATCAGGTACACGCAGCCCGTGTCGGTGGCGTCCGACTTCGACATCTTCGACGTCGGGTCCTGCAGGCTCATCACCCGGGCGCCGACGGCGGGCGTGACCGCCTCGGGGACGACGAACGTGTCACCGAAGCGGTGGTTGAAGCGGATGGCGATGTCGCGGGTGATCTCGACGTGTTGACGCTGGTCGTCACCGACCGGCACCTCGTTGGCGTCGTAGAGGAGGATGTCGGCAGCCTGCAACGCCGGGTAGGTGAGCAGGCCCGCCGAGATGAACTGTCCCTCGCGCTTGGTCGACTTGTCCTTGAACTGGGTCATGCGTGACAGCTCGCCGTAGCTGACGGTGCACTCCATGATCCAGCCGAGCTGGTTGTGCTCGGGCACGTGGCTCTGCACGAACACCGTCGCGACGTCGGGGTCGAGGCCGATGGCGAAGAACATCGCCGCCAGCTCCACGGTCAGTTCGCCGATCACGCCCGGCTCTTCGATGACGGTGAGCGCGTGCAGGTCGACGATGCCGTGGAAGGCGTCGCATTCGTGCTGGTGATCGACCCAGTTGCGCAGCGCCCCGAGATAGCTGCCGAGGTGCACGTCTCCGGTCGGCTGCATGCACGACAGCACCCGCGGGGTGCCGCCGTCGTGGACTGGGGTTGGGTCGGTCACGGGTGCCGACGATACCCCCGGAGTGTGATCACAACCCTGTAGTTTGTGGGGCGCCATGACCATGGATGTCTCCACCCCCGTCTACGAGGGGCCATTCGACATGCTCCTCCAGTTGATCCTGCGCGAACAGGTCGACATCTACGAGGTCAACCTGTCGAGCATCGTCGACGCCTACCTCGTCGAGCTCGAACGGATGCAGCTCCTCGACCTCGACGTCGCCACCGGGTTCTTGCTGATCGCAGCCACGCTCGTCGAGCTGAAGGCCCGCCGGCTCTTGCCGAACGCCACCGACATCGACCTCGACGAAGAGCTGGCGCTGTGGGAGGAGCGCGACATGTTGCTGGCGCGGCTCTTGGAGGCCAAGACGTTCAAGGACGTCGCCGCCGTGTTCGCCCGCCTCGCCGACGACGCCGATCGCTCGTTCGCCCGCGCGATCGGACCCGACGAGCGCTTCGCCGACGTCGTGCCCGACCTGCTCGAGGGCACCAGCGTCGCCCGGCTGCGCAACGCGGCGATCAAGGCCCTGACCCCCAAACCGGTACCGACCGTCGACCTGTTCCACGTCAATCCGATCCGCACCACCGTTGCCGACGCCGTCGGCGAGCTGCTCGACGAGCTGCCTCGCGCGGGACGCATCACGTTCCGCCGCCTGACGTCGTCGTTCGCCGAACGCATCGAGGTGATCATCCGCTTCTTGGCGGTGCTCGAGCTGTACAAGCAAGGCGCGGTGGAGATCGACCAACCGGAGCGCTTCGGCGACATCGAGATCGAATGGACCGCCGGCGACGACTTCGATGCGGCGGCCGTGCTGGTCGACGCCTACGAGGGATGACGTGACGATGTCCGACGGAGTGCC
>CAZQCP010000001.1:0-36920 GCA_964592115.1 uncultured Ilumatobacteraceae bacterium | reverse complement strand
CCGAAGCCACATTCGAGGAGCCGCCCGGCCTCGACCGCACGGCGACCGCCAAGCGGGCGATCGAGGCGATCGTCCTCGTGGCGCACGAGCCGGTGCCCGCCGATCTGCTGGCCCAGTTGCTGGAGGAGCCGACGCTGCTCGTCGAGCACTGGTGCGAGGAGCTCGCCGCCGACTACGTCTCGGGCGCCCACGGTTTCGAGCTCGTCCACGTCGCCGGAGGCTGGCGCTACCAGACCGCCGCCGACCTCACGCCGTGGGTCGAGCGGTTCCTCCTCCACGACCAGCGGGCCCGGCTGTCGGGTGCGGCGCTCGAGACACTGGCGATCGTCGCCTACAAGCAACCGATCTCGCGTGGCCAGATCGCGTCGATCCGTGGCGTCGACCCCGACGGCGTGCTGCGCACGTTGCACGCCCGCGGCTACATCGACGAGGTCGGCCGTGACACCGGTCCGGGTCAAGCGGTGCTGTTCGGCACGACTCCGACGTTCCTCGACAAGCTCGGCCTGGCCACGATCGACGACCTGCCACCGATCGCCGAGTTCATCCCCGGCGCCGACGTCGTCGAGGCGCTCGAGCACGGCTTGCGCGTCACGCCCGTGATCGAGGTCACGACGCAGCCGAGCGAACCACCCGACGCCCCGTGACCGATCGGCCCCCTGAACCGCCGCTGTGGGAGCAGATGGCGGAGCGCAGCGCCACGCTGCCGGGCGGGGAGCGGTTGCAGAAGGTGTTGGCGGCCACCGGATACGGCAGCCGGCGCACGTGCGAGGAGTTGATCGCCTCCGGCCGGGTGACCGTGAACGGCGACGTGGCGGTGCTCGGCCGGCGTGTCGATCCCGACACCGACCGCATCGAGGTCGACGGCGCGCCGATCGGCGTCCGGCCCGACCTCGTGTACTACCTGCTCAACAAGCCGAGCGGGGTCGTCACCACGGCGCGCGACACCCACGGGCGGCCCACGGTCGTCGAGCTCGTGCCACCCGAACCGCGCGTGTTCGCCGTCGGGCGCCTCGACGCCGACACCGAGGGCTTGTTGTTGTTGACGAACGACGGTGAGCTCGCCAACCGCATCGCACATCCGTCCCACGGCGTCGACAAGGAGTATCTCGCCGAAGTGGCCGGCGGGCGGGTCTCGCCGGCGGCGTTGCGAACGCTGCGCGAAGGGGTCGATCTCGACGATGGGCGCACCGCCCCTGCCAAGGTCTCCCAACCCGACCCTGGTGTGCTCCGCATCACGATCCACGAGGGACGCAACCGTCAGGTACGACGCATGTGCGAGGCGGTCGGCCATCCGGTCACGCGGCTCGTGCGCACCCGCATCGGCCCGCTGACCGACCGTGCGCTGCGCCCGGGTGCGTGGCGGGCGCTGACGGTGGAGGAGTGGCGGGCGCTGACCGCGGCCGTCGCCCAGTAGTGCCGGGGAGGGGGCCGGGACCGGGGGCCGCCCGCCCGGCGACGACGCCGGTACGATCGGACGCCGTGACCGACACCGCGCTACCAGCTGCGATCGACGTCGCACCGCGCCGTGCCAACGTGATCGGCCTCGGTCTGATCGGCGGTTCGGTCGCGCTCGGGCTGCGTGAGCGCGGCTGGTACGTCACCGGCGACGACAGCGACCCGGCGGTCGCCGCGGTCGCGCTCGAGCGTGGCGTCGTCGATGTCAGCAGCCACGATGCCGGCGGCCTCGACCCGCTGGCGGAACTGACGATCGTCGCCGTTCCGGTGCTCGGCGTGGCCGACCAGGTGAAGCGGGCACTCGCCGAGACGAACGGCGCGGTGACCGACGTCGGCAGCGTCAAAGCGATGGTCTGCCAAGCGTCGGCCGATGCCCGCTTCGTCGGCGGACACCCGATGGCCGGCTCCGAGCTCGACGGGCTCGACGGAGCCCAGGCCGACCTGTTCGAGGGCGCGGTGTGGGTCCTCACACCGACCGCGGAGACCGATGATTGGGTGCTCACCACGGTGGCATCGATCGTGGCGACGCTCGGCGCCGAGGTGGTCGCACTCGCACCCGAACGCCACGACCAGTTGGTGGCCGTCGTCAGCCACGTGCCCCACCTGACCGCGGCGACGTTGATGGGCCTCGCCAGCGAGCGCGCCGAGGAACACGCCGCCCTGTTGCGGCTGGCCGCCGGCGGCTTCCGGGACATGACCCGCGTGGCCGCCGGACGACCGGCGATCTGGCTCGACATCTGCGCCGAGAATCGTCCGGCGATCCTCCAGGCGCTCGACCAGCTGATCGACGGCTTGCGGGAGATGCACGACATGATCGGCGCCGACGACCGCGACGCGCTGCACGCCAAGCTCACTGCGGCACGTTCCGCCCGCGTCAACCTGCCCGCGAGGGTCGTGCACCCCGACGAGCTCGCCGAGGTGCGCATCCCGATCCCGGACCGCGCCGGTGCGGCCGCCGAGGTGTTCACGCTGGCCGCGGAGCTGAGCGTCAACATCGCCAGCTTCGAGGTGGTCCACGTCGCCGAGAGCAACCGCGGCGTTGCGGTCGTGCTCGTCGACCGGGCGCTCGTCGATCTCTACCGCGGCGGCCTCATCGCCCGCGGCTTCCGGCCGGCCGTGCAGCCGCTCTCATGACGCCGCCGACATGAGCGACCAGGTCCATCGCGTCCGGCGGGCCGACGCACCGGTCATCGCCGACGTCGCCGTGCCACCGTCCAAGAGCATCGCCAACCGGGCGTTGATCTGCGCTGCGCTCGCCGAAGGCACCTCGGAGGTCGTCGGCATCGCCCCCGGTGACGACACGCGGGCGATGATCGCGTGCCTGCAACAGCTCGGAGCGGGGATCGGCGAACGAGTCGACGACGGGCTGCTCGTCGCCGACGTCGCCGGCACCGGTGGCGAGTTGACGCCTGGCCCGATGCGGCTCGAGACCGGACTGGCCGGCACGACGTCACGCTTCCTCACCGCCGTCGCCGCCCTCGGAACGGGGGAGTACACGATCGACGGGCTGCCGCCGCTGCGGGCGCGACCGATGGGCCCCCTCCACGATTCGCTCGTGGCGCTCGGGGCGACGGTCACGCCGGCTGAGATCGAGGGCCACCTGCCCGTCACGGTCGCCGGACCACTCCGGACCGCCGACGCCGTCGTGATGCCCGGCGATGTGTCGAGCCAGTACGTGACGGCGATGATGCTGATCGGGCCGTACGTGCCGGGCGGGCTCAAGCTGTGGCTGTCGACAGGGCTCGTGTCGCGCCCGTACCTCGAGATCACGCGGGCGGTGATGGACGCCTTCGGCGTGCTCGGCGTGGAGGTCCACGCCCGCCACGTCGACGTCCCCGCCGGCGAGTACCTGGCCACGTCGTACCGCGTCGAGCCCGATGCCAGTTCGGCGAGCTACCCGCTGGCGGCCGCCGCGATGGTCGGGGGCGCGGTCCGCATCCGCGGGCTCGGGGCAGCGTCGGTGCAAGGCGACGCCCGCTTCGCCGACGTGCTCGGCGAGATGGGGTGCATCATCACCCGGTCCGCCACGGACACGGTGGTGATGCGGCGCCGCGACGAGCCGCTGCGCGGCATCGAGATCGACATGGCCGACATCTCCGACCTCGTGCCGACGATGGCCGTGCTCGCCACCCAGGCCGTGACGCCGACGCGCATCACCGGAGTCGGGTTCATCCGCGCCAAGGAGAGCGACCGCCTGGGTGACCTCGCCGCCGAGCTGACGAGGACCGGCGCCCGGATCACGGTCGAGCCCGACGGCTTGCTGATCGAGCCGACCGACCTGCTGCACGGTGCTCGCCTCGACACGCACCACGACCACCGGCTGGCGATGGCGTTCGGACTGCTCGGCCTGGTCGTCGACGGCATCGAGGTCGCCGATCCCGACGTGGTGTCGAAGAGCTGGCCGGCGTACTGGGATGCCCTCGCCGCGATCCCGGCGCGGAGCCGGTGACGCGATGGCCGGCGCGCGCACCACACTCGACGCCCCCGAGCCAGGGGGAACCGTCGAGCGGGTCGTGGCATTCGACGTCGACGGCACGGTCACGTCGCGCGACTGCGTCGTGCCGTTCCTGCGCCGCGTCGGGGGCACATCGCGCATCGTCGCCGGGTTGGGACGCCGCCCGCTCGCACTGGCCGGCGCCGCTGCGCGCCGTGACCGTGATCGACTCAAAGCGCTCGCCACGAGCGCTGCGCTGCGCGGGCGGGTCGCCGCCGAGGTCGTCGCCACCGCCGGGCGCTTCGCCGCCGAGGTGTACGAGGATCGCCTGCGGGCCGAGATCGTCGGCTCGCTTCGCCGGCACCTCGCCGACGGCGACACCGTCGTGTTCGTGTCCGCCTCCTACGAGGTGTATCTGCGCCCGCTGGCGGGTCTGCTCGGTGTCGGCCACGTCCTCGGCACGCGACTCGCGGTGGCCGACGACGGCACGCTGACCGGTGACCTCGACGGGCCGAACTGCCGGGCCGGCGAGAAGGTCCGTCGGCTCGACGCCTGGCTGGGAACCCTCGGCCGAACCCGGGGCGACATCCACCTCACGGCATACGGCGACTCGGGTGGCGATCGTGAGCTGCTGCTCGACGC
The DNA here is from genome assembly GCA_964592115.1 of uncultured Ilumatobacteraceae bacterium. Classification (GTDB taxonomy): domain Bacteria; phylum Actinomycetota; class Acidimicrobiia; order Acidimicrobiales; family Ilumatobacteraceae; genus Sva-07. Next base: position 32,389 of record CAZQCP010000001.1, on the reverse strand, counting down.
CGATGTCGCACACTGGGTCGGCCGTGGCTCACCGCCGCCGTGGTTGCTGGCGGAGATACCGCGACGCTGACCGCGCCCCGGGTACGGTCTGCGGCGCGATGAACCACGAGCGAACGACCCCTCCGCCCGGTGACGGCGCGGGGACCCTGCATGGCCTCGTGCGCACGGCACGGCCCAAGCAATGGCTCAAGAACGTGCTCGTGTTCGCCGCCCCCGGCGCGGCAGGCGTCCTCGACGAGTGGGACGCACTCGGCGCCACGTTGCTCGCGTTCGCCGCATTCTGTTGCGCGGCGAGCGGCATCTACTTCTGGAACGACCTGCTCGATGTCGAGGCCGACCGCAATCATCCGACCAAGCGGTACCGCCCGATCGCGGCCGGCCAGTTGTCGATCGGTGCCGCCCGGGCAGCGGGCGTCGTGTTGCCCATCGTCGCACTCGGGTTGGCCGCCGCCACAGGCCGCTGGGAGACCGTCGCGGTCGTCGCCACCTACATCGTCATCACCATCGCCTACACGCTGTGGCTGAAACACGAACCCGTCGTCGACGTGGTCACGGTCGCCGCTGGATTCGTGTTGCGCGCCGCGGCCGGCGCTGTCGCCGTCGACGTGCCGATGTCGCGGTGGTTCATCTTGTGCATCATGTTCGGCTCGCTGTTCATCGTCGTCGGCAAGCGTTACGCGGAGCTCAACGAGGTGGGCGACACGGCCGGCACGAGGGCCACGCTCGAGGACTACCCGGTCGGCTACCTGCGGATCATGCTGTCGGTGAGCGTCGGCGGCGTGCTGATCAGCTACTGCATCTGGGCGTTCGAGACGGCGCTGGTGTCGACGAGCGACTGGCCGCTGTACGAGCTGTCGATCGTGCCGATGCTGATGGCTGTGATGCGCTACCTGTTGGTGCTCGAACAAGGTCGCGGGTCGGCGCCGGAGGAGGTCTTCACGAGCGACCGGTTGTTGCTCGTGCTCGGAGTGGCGTGGCTCGTGGTGTACGGACTCGCCGTGTACACGGCATGAGGAGCAAGGACGAGCTGCTGTCGGGATGGGGGAGGACCTCGGCGACGCGCGCCCGCGTGGTCGACATCGATGCCGCGGAGCTCGTTGCGGCGTTGGCAACGGAGGGTGTCGCGGAGGGACCGGGCGGGCTCGACACCGGCGACCGCGGTCTGATCGCCCGGGGCCTCGGCCGGGCATACGGTGACCCGGCGCAGAACGCGGGTGGCACGGTCGTGCGTCTCGCGCCGGGACCGATCCACCTCGACACGGCGACCGGGCAGGTGCGTGTCGGTGCCGGCGTCAGCCTCGATGAACTGATGCGCCACATCGTGCCGCGGGGCTTCTTCGTGCCGGTCACACCGGGGACACGGTTCGTCACGGTCGGCGGCGCGGTCGCCAGCGACATCCACGGCAAGAACCACCACCGCGACGGCTCGTTCGGCGATCACGTCGTCGACCTGACGATCCTGCTCGCCGACGGCGAGCGTCGCACGATCACCGCGACGACCGATCCCGACCTGTGGTGGGCGACGATCGGCGGGATGGGGCTCACGGGGATCATCCTCGAAGCCACGGTGCAGCTGCTGGCAGTCGAGACCAGCCGCTGTCTCGTCGACACCGAACGCCTGCCGAACCTCGACGCGCTGCTCGAACGGATGGCGGCGAGCGACGCCGAGTACCGCTACTCCGTCGCGTGGGTCGACCTGCTCGCCACCGGCGCCGGCTTCGGACGGGCGGTTCTGACCCAAGGTGACCACGCCGACCTCGCCGACCTCGCCGAACACCAGCCCAAGGCCGCCGACGATCCGCTGGCGTTCAGCCCGCCGGCGCTCGCCGCGGTGCCGCCCGGTGTGCCGAACGTGATCAACCGGCTCGCCGTGCGGGCGTTCAACGAGCTCTGGTACCGCAAGGCACCGCGCGAGCACCGGGGGATCGAAACGATCACCGGCTTCTTCCACCCGCTCGACATGGTCGGCCACTGGAACCGGGTGTACGGGAACGGCGGGTTCTTGCAATACCAGTTCGTCGTGCCGTTCGACCAGGTCGACACGCTGCGACGCATCGTCGAGATCGTGGTCGAGTCGCGGTACGCGAGCTTCGTCAACGTGCTCAAGCGCATGGGTGCGCAGAGCGCGGCGATGCTCAGCTTCCCGCGCCCGGGTTGGACGCTGACGATCGATCTGCCAGCCGCGCCGCCGGAGGTCCGCAGCCTCGTCATGCAGCTCGACGAGCTCGTGCTCGGCGCCGGTGGACGGCTCTATCTCGCCAAGGACGCCACGACGACACCGGAAACCTTCCGTGCCGGGTACCCGCGGCTCGACGAATGGTTGCGGGTGCGACGCGCCGTCGACCCCGACGGTCGATTCGTCAGCGATCAGGCGCGGCGCCTCGGCCTCGCCTGACCGCTCCCCATCACCGGTCGCCCGGCACCGGCGGGTATCGTCGAGCGCGCTCATGTCTCCCACCGCATCTCCAGCTCCCGACTTCGCCACCGTTTCGGCCCGTGTCGACGGTGTCGAAGGGTGGATGACCGACGGCCAGGCACGCACGCTGTACGACGCCGCCCGCAGCTGCCCGCCCGACGGCACGATCGTCGAGATCGGCAGCTTCCGGGGCCGCTCGACGATCGTGCTCGCCAGCGCCGCGCCCGCCGGCGTGTCGGTCGTCGCCATCGATCCCCATGCCGGCAACGACCGCGGCCCCCAAGAGATCGAGGGCTTCGAGGCCGAGGCCGACGACGACCACGCCGTGTTCAACCGCAACCTCGCCGATGCCGGTGTCGCAGACCGGGTCCGCCACGTCCGCAAGTTCTCGAACGACGCGCTCGGCGACGTCGATGCACCGATCGACGTGCTCTACATCGACGGCGCCCATCGCTACGCACCGGCGCTCGCCGACATCTCGTCGTGGGGGGCCAAAGTCCGCCCCGGCGGCACGCTGTTGATCCACGACTCGTTCTCCTCGATCGGTGTCACGGCGGCGATCGGGCGGTCGCTGATGTTCGGCGGGCGGTTCCGCTACGTCGGTCGTTCGCGGTCGATGACGATCTACCGCGCCGACCTCGGCACGGGGCTGAAGCCGCGTTCGCGCAACGCCCTGCGGCAGGCGGCGCAACTCCCGTGGTTCGTCAAGAACGTCGGCTTGAAGGTGTTCTTGAGCGCTGGTGGGCGCACCGTGTTGGAAAAGACCGGCCGCACCGTCCCCGAGTGGCCCTACTGATGAACAACGCCGTCGCCCAACCACAAACGATCCTGGTGCTCGGCGGGTCGAGCGAGATCGGCCAGGCCATCGTTCGCCGCCTCGCCTCACCGGTCCTGCGCCACGTCGTGCTGGCGGTGCGACGACCCGGCGACCTCGACACCGATCACGTTCGCCAGGCGCTCGGCCTCGCGGACACGGCCGAGGTGTCCGTCGTCGCATTCGACGCTGCCGACAACTCGACACACGCCGCGACCATCGACGCCGCCGTCACTGCGGCAGGCGACCTCGACGTGGTGATCCAGGCGTTCGGTCAACTCGGTGTCGACGCGGCTGCCGACCCGGTCGCCGCGGCCGACCTCGCCACGGTCAACTACACCGGAGCGGTCAGCTCAGGCCTCGTCGTCGCCGACCGGTTGCGTCGCCAGGGCCACGGCGTACTCGTCGTACTCTCCAGCGTCGCCGGCGTGCGCACACGAGCATCGAACTTCGTGTACGGCTCGACGAAGGCCGGTCAGGATGCGTTTGCGACCGGTCTCGGCCACGCACTGCACGGGTCAGGCGCCCGAGTGCTCGTGGTGCGTCCAGGTTTCGTGCGCACGAAGATGACGACGGGGATGCAGGAGGCACCGTTGTCGTGTGACGCCGATGACGTCGCCGAGGCAGTCGCGGAGGGCATCGCCCGGAAGCGTTCGGTCGTGTGGGTTCCGGGGATCTTGCGCTACATGTTCGGGTTGCTGCGCTACGCCCCCGGCTTCGTGTGGCGCAAGCTCGACGGTTCATGAACGACGCCGGCGGGCCGCGCGGCGACAGCGAGCGACTGGCGAGCGCGGTCGCCCGAGTCCGCTCGCTCGGGATCACGCGCATCGAGAGCTACGCATGGCGCGACCTCGACGATCCCGAAGCGGGCGGTTCGGAGGTGCACGCCGACGAGATCTTCTCCCGATGGGCCGCCGCTGGGCTTGCCGTCCACCATCGCACGTCGACGTTCGATTCGCCCCGCCAGTTCACCCGCAACGGCTACTCGGTCGAACAACGCGGTGGCCGCTTCGACGTGTTCGCCCGGGTGATCGCCCGGCAGGCGGTCCGTCGACGCCCGCCGGGCACCGCGACGATCGAGATCTGGAACGGCGTGCCCTGGCTCGGTCCACTGTGGGCCCCACACTGCCGGGTCGTGTGGATGCACCACGTGCACCGCGAGATGTGGGACGACGCGCTGCCGGTGCCGCTCAACCATGCCGGCCGCCTCGTGGAGACCCGCCTCGCCCCGCTCGTGTACCGGCGTTCACGGTTCGCCACGCTGTCCGAGTCGTCGGCGGACGAGATCGTCGGGATCGGCATCCCCCGGTCCCGAATGAGCGTCATCCCGCCCGGTGTCCACGAGCGGTTCACTCCGGACCCGGCGCGACGTTCGACAACACCGCTGGTGGTGGTCGTCGGTCGATTGGCACCGGTGAAGCGCCAGTCGGCCGCACTCGACGCCCTGGCCATCGCCCGTCGCGAGGTCCCCGATCTGACCGTGGAGCTCGTGAGTGACGGCCCGGATCGCCGGGTGATCGAGGCGTGGATCGCGGCGCACGACGCGGCGGACTGGGTGACAATGCGCGGACGGGTGAGCGACGAGGAGCTCGTCGACGCCTACCGCCGGGCGTGGCTCGTCGTGAGTGCGTCCTACGCCGAGGGTTGGGGGATGTCGCTGACCGAAGGTGGTGCGTGCGGCACGCCGTGCGTGGCGACCGACATCGCCGGCCACCGCGGTGCCGCAGTGCCCGACGTGACGGGGCGGTTGGTCCCACTCGACCGGCTCGGGACGGCGACCGCGGCACTGCTCCAGGACGCGCCGACGAGAGAACGCTTCGGCGCGGCGGCGATCGAACACGCCGCAGAGCTCTCGTGGACCTCGGTCGCCGGCCGCCACCTCGACGTGCTCGCCGACGCGATCGTCAGTCGTCCCGGTAGGCGCGGCGGCGGCGGCGGAGCGTCACCAGGTCGTAGAGACCCCAGTAGGTGACGAGCGAGAACGCCTCGGTGATGATCCCCCGGTGCATCTTCGAGGTGCCGGCGACACGGTCACGGAACGTGATCGGAACCTCGACCACGCCGAGTCCGGCGCGCACGACGCGATACGTCATCTCGACCTGGAAGCCATAGCCGCCCGCTTGGACCCCATCGAGGCCGATGCGACGCAGCGTGTCGGCTCGGTAGACCCGATACCCGGCGGTGGCGTCGTTGACGGCGAGGCCGAGCATGATCGCCGCGTAGCGGTTCCCCCAGCGCGACAGCCACGTACGTCGCCGTGGCCACCCGACCACTGCACCCCCGGGCACATATCTGCTGCCGATGACGAGTGCGATCCCGCGCTCGGCGATCCCGAGCATCGTCGGCAGGACCTCGGGATCGTGCGACATGTCGGCGTCGATCTCGACCAACAGCTCGTAACCCTCGTCGAGCCCGATCCGGAAGGCGTGGAGGTACGCATCGCCGAGGCCGCGCTTGTCGGCTCGCTCCTCGATCCGGAGGTGCTCGTCGGTCGCCATCCGTTCCTTGACGATGTGACGAGTGTCGTCGGTCGACGCATCGTCGACGACCATCACGTCGGCATCGGGAGCGACAGCGCGCAGTCGCTCCAGGATCTCAGCGATGTTCGCCTCCTCGTTGTGAGTCGGCACGACGATCAGAGTGCGCACGAGGACGAGACACTACAGCCGGGCGTCGGCGCTCGCTGGCGGCGAGCAGGCCGCTGCACACCACGGTGCCGACCACCAGCCACACGAGCGGCGCTGTCCAGCCGAACTGGCTCGGCCACTGCGGATCGGCAGGCAGGTCGCGGCGCCACTCGAGGGCGACGATGCTGCCGGCGACGATCGTCCCGCTGGCGAGAACGACCGCCACCGCGAGTGACGGTCGCCGACGGGCGACGAACGCGGTCAGCATGCTTCCGGCTGCCACGAGGGGACCGGCGACGACCACGAGCGCGGCACCGACGACGACAGCGAGAGCGCCGGTGCCGAGCAGGTGGCGGCCGTGCCCGTCGCCATCAGCGAGGGCGATCTCACGGCGCCGGCTGACGAGGGCGAGCGCAGACACGGCGATCGCCGCGACGAGCGACATCCACAGGGCGATCGTGACCGTGCCCTGCGGCGTCCACTCCAGCGTGATCGTGCGTGTCGCCGACGATGCAGGCACGATCCAGCCGTTCGCGTAGCCGTCGACGAGGACCGGTTCGCCGAGATCGACGCCATCGAGCGTCGCCGTCCAGCCGGGGTTCCAGCTCTGGCGCAAGATGAGCCAGGTCGGCGCACCCGTGGCGTCCATCGTGACGTCGATCCGTGTCGGCCCATCACCGCGGGCTGTGACGCCGATGCCCGCCGGCCGTCCGCCGGAGCCGCCGGAGCTGTCGGAGCCGGGGGAGTCGAGCACGATCCGGTCGAGATCGATCCCGGTCTCGGAACCGGCGACGACGTCGAGGCGGTGCGCACCCGCCGCCAACTCGATCGTGTCGCAGGCCTCGACGACGAGCTCGCCGCGGGCGATCGCATCCGTGCGTTCGCCGACGATGCGCACCGGGAGCGGCTCCCCGTCGATCGTCGCGAGATCCCCACGGCATCCGGTGTCGAGCGTCCCCGCGCCGTCCTCCCTGGAGTCGTCGTCGATCTCGCTGCCCGTGAGCTGGCCGATGACGATCTCGGCGATCCCGACCGGTAGCACCTGCTCGACGCCGGAGAAGTATTCCGGCGAGGTGACCGGCGCGATCGAGGCGATGCCGATGGCGACGATCGGATCGGGTGACGTCGGTGTGACGCTCGCCGTGGCAACGCCCTCGACGGTCTCGCTCTCGACCGTCGCCAGCTCGATCGTCTCGGTCGACCCGTCTGCCCGCTGCAGCGCCACGGCGGTGGGTGGCGAGTGCTGCCCGTCGTCGAGCCAGCTGATCGTCAGCTCGGGCACCGACCGCGAGCTCAGTTCGGCGGGGAGCGTCAGTGTGGCCCCGGTCTGATCGCCGAACGGTGTCTGCCACGCGGTCGTGAGGTCGCCGTCGAAGGCACTCTGCCCGCGGGCGGCGACCGATCCGGGCAGGCGACGATCCCCGATCGCCGCGCCGTCGTCACCGAGCACAGCGGCGAGCGTCGCTTCGGGGGCGTCCGCCGCCAGCCGTGCCTCGCCACGCAGCTCGAACGTCCGGTCGCCCGACACGTCGATCCGGCGCGACATCGCCGGCTCCGGGGCCGTGCGGTTGGACGTGGCCGGGTCGATCCGCTGGCGCGTCAGCACGTAGGTCAGCCGGTCGTCGGTGACGTCGCCGGGATCGAGGGCGGGGAAGTCACCGAGGCCGGGCACGTCGGTGACCCGGTCGTCGACCACGCCGGGGATGCGCACCTCGGCGAGGCCGACGCCGGGATGTGCGCCGTAGTTCGCCAGCGGTCCGAGGTTGTCGCGGCGCACCTCGATCCGCAGCGAGTCGAACGTGACCCCAGGCAGTGTGATCGACTGGCCGGGCTCGGCGCGCGAGCGCTCGTCGAGGTCGGCGCGCACGGTCGTCGTGCCATCCGGGCCGTCGAGCGTGATGTCGATCGAGGTGATGTATCGGGTGGTCACGCCCGTCGTCGGCTGCAGCACCTCGACGGTCGTGGTGGTCGAGGTCGGCGCGACCGGTGCCGCCAGGTCGACCTCCCACACCAGGCCCTCGGCGGCGTCGAACACGCCCGCCCGCCACGCGGTCGCCGGATCGCCGTCGATCGCGAACCACGGTGCGTCTTCGGGCGTGAACGCGATGCGGTTGCCGTAGTAGCTGGCACGCACCGCGGCGACGTCGGCGAGATGGACGGCACGGGTCTGCTGGTCGACGATGTCGGGGAACACGTCGAGACGGCTGTCGGCGGGATCGTCGTCGAGCCGAATCTCACCATCGGGTTCGAGTGCACCACGGTTCGACGACACGCCCGACCAGTGGCGGGCTTCCTTGCGGTTCGTGTCGGTCAGCACCCACCACGGCGACGTACCGAGCACGCCGCTCGGCAACAGGTGCCGCGACGCCAGGTCGTCGAGCGTCGCCGCGTACAGCACCGGGCGATCGGTCTCGAGCAAGCCCGTTCCGGCGAGGTCGACGAGCCCGTCGCCGCTCCCCGACACGATCATGGGTGAGGCCGCCGCCACCGCCCGTACCGCGTCGCCTGACCCGATCTCGAACGCGGCGACGACAGGGAACTCCTCGGCCGCATCCGGGTGGGCGAGCGTGACTTCGTCGAGGATCGGGATCACCGGCGTGTCGACGACGAGCTCACCGGCATGATCGGCCGTGCCGAGCGCACCGCTCACGTCGGTCCACAGTTGACCAGGGCGGGCGAGTCGCAGCCGCTCGTGTTCGAGGTCGTTGCGCAACGTGAGCGTCTCGACGGCGAACAGCTCGGCGAACGCTCGCAGCCCCTCAGGCTCGAACCATCCCTCGGGGATCCGCCGTTCCATGGCGTCGAGGAGGTCGATCGTGGCCATCCCTCCCTGGGGGACCAGCTCGCGGGCGAGGTAGGGCCGGTCGATGATCCCCGGCAGGACCGGGTCGACCGTGCCACCCCAGCGGTAGTACGCAAAGTCGGCGGCCGGCATCTCGTAGACCCGTCCACCGGGGTCGTCGGGATCGTCGACGGTCTCGTTCAGCCACGCGGCGAGCGCGAGTTGGTGGTCGGGGAGCGTCTCGTCGCGCAGCAGCGACGACGTCAACACGGCGCCGCTGAACCAGGGCCCGACCTGGACGATCACAAGAGCGATGGCGATCGCCGGCGCAGCGAACGAGCGCCGTTGACCGGACGGCCGGTCTGCGAGTCGACGCCGTGCCCACTCGCTCGCCGCGCCGAGCCCGAAGGCGAGTGCGAGGACGACGAGCGGTGCCGCACGCGGTGTCGACCGCAGGGCCATGCCGGCGGTCGAGTTCGTGGCCCACCACTCGAACACCGAGCCGTACAGCGACGAGTCGCCGAGCGGGGCGGCACCGACGCTGACGGCCAACCCGACGAGCAGGAGCACGAGCGCCGCCGCCCGACCGGAGAACGCGGTCAACAAGCCGAGCAGCGAGATCCCGGCGATCGCCAACCCGAGGGCGATGACCAGCGGAGCGTCGACGTAGGGCAGGGACGGCCCGACCCACGGATCGAGGCGGTCGCCGCCGTAGAAGAACCAGTAACCGAGGCCGCGCACGATCTCGGCCGGGGTGCTGGCACCGGCGACCGTCTGGTAGGTCTCCGTGTAGCGCAGGATCGGGATCCCGAAGCTGCCCTGGACGCGCAGTGCGACGATCCACCACAGCGACACCGCCGCACTCAGCACGCCGATGCGCATCGCCGCGGCGAGCGCCGCCCGCCAGCGGACGCGACCAGCGGCGACGTCAGCGACGAGCCACAGCACCGGTCCGAGCCCGGCGAGAACGAGCGCGGTGGCGTTGACGCTCCCGACGAGCAGCACGACGAGCGCGAACACCGCTGCCGGACGCCACGACCGGGTCCGCGCCGCACGAGCGGCGAGCAGGATCAGCCACGGCATCGCCGCCCACGGACCGAGGATCACCGACAGTCGGGCGAGGTAGCTGAGCAGGTACGGGCTGAACCCGTAGCCGACGCCGACGACGACCGCGCCGGCGAGCGACCAGCCGAGCCAGCGAGCGAGCCGGTACGCGCCGAGTGCGGCGGCGAACACCAGCGTGGCCCAGATCAGCCGCTGCGTGATCCAATCCGGAACGGCCAGCCGTTCCATGAGCCAGTAGTACGGGCCGAGCGGGAACAAGTAGCCGATGTTCTGGTGCGGCACCGTGCCGGCGCCCGTGAGCGGGTCCCACATCGTGGTCGCCCGCGCCAGGAGACGGTCGGGGTCGAGCGTGAGGTACGACTTCGTGTCGGCGCTGACCTGGCCAGGCGATGTCCAGAACATCGGCAGGGAGGCGGCGAGTGCGAACATGATGGCGACCGCCCCGTCGGGATGTCGCGCGGTCCACCCGGTCCACCCGGTCAGCGCGCGACGTTCGCTCATGCGCGACGCTCCGGGTTGCTGTCGTCACCGAAGGAGGCACCTGCGGCCACGCACACGAGCGCGAACAGCGCCAGACCGTTCAGATGATCGAACGTCTCGGTCCAGCCGGCGTTGGGGTAGGGCATGTCGCGACGAGCGAGCACGACGACGGCCACTGCCACGATCCCGGCGACGACGACGCCGACCGCTTCGGGCAGGCGGGCGGACGGCCCGCGGCGTGCGAGGCCCCATGTGGCCGCGCCGACCGCAGCTCCGGCGAGCGCCCACAACGGCTGGATCAGCAATCCGCTGGCGACGGTGAGCGAGATGCCCATTGCGAGCGCTCGCCGCGGCGTCGCGGCCACGTTCCAGGCGAGCACCGGTGCGTGCCCCGATGCCTCGTGGCCGAGCGCGGCGCGAGGGCGGTGGGCGACGGCGACGACGGCCACGAGTGCTGCCGCGGCGAGGGCGAACACGGCGAGACCCCACGTGACGGGCGCCTGGGCGGTCCAGCGGATCGTCACCTTCGTCGGCGACGCCGTCGGGGCGAGCCACCACCCGTTGAACCCACCATCGACCAGCGACGGCTCACCGAGGTCGACCCGTGCACCGCCGGCCGTGTTCGCTGACGCCGACCACGCGCCGTTGAAGCCCTCGCCGAGGATCACCCAGCAACCGTCGGGGCAGGCGTCGACGACGATGTCTCGGGCGCGATCGTCTCGGCGGGTCACGGCAACGTCGATCTGCGCTGCTCCCACGGCGAGGGCGGAACGGGCGCCGTCGTCGAGGACGACGCGATCGAGACTGAGGCCCTGCGACGTCGCGCCCTCGACCCGGTGATCGCCGTCGCCCAGCGGCACAGGTCCGTCACACGCGACGGCCGAGATCGGTGTGCCGGCCAACACGTCGCCGACCGTGGTGGCGAAGCTGAGCGGGACGCCAGCGCCGTCGATCGTCAGCCACCCGGCGTCGCAGTCCGCCAGGATCGGCGCCGATCCGTCGACGTTCACGGGAGTCAGACCGGCGCCGTCCAGTTCGGCGATGCCGGCGGGCAGCGTGAGCACGTCGCCATAGCGGCGGTCGACGGTGTGGCTGGCGTCGATGGCGGTGATCGTCAGCACCAGCGTTGCCGTCTCGCCGCGCACCGCGGCTGGCGGAACGACGATCTCGCTGCGTCCTGCCTCGTCGGGGGTGGGCACGTCGACTTCGACGGACCCGTCTGCAGAGCCGATCGCGACACGGGTGATCGTGGAGTACGACCCGATCGGCTGGATGATCGTCAAGTCGCCGTCGAAGGCGTCGCCGATCGGCACGAGCAGCGTGGCCCCGATGGCGCCGTCGAAGGGTGTGACCCACGCGGTCGACGGATTCGCGTCCAGCGCAGCCCAACCGGCGGCGTCGAGTGAACCGGTCAGCCGGCGGTCGGCGAGCGCTGGCGGGGTGTCGCCGAACGCCGGCGCGAACAGGGCGGCCAGGGTGGCATCGGGTGCGCGGGCGTCGATGCGCAGCGTCGCGTCCACATCCACGTCGCGGACGCCAGGCAGGTGCACGATGCGGGCAAGGCGAGGCTCGGGATCGCTGCGCCACGGGTCGCTCGGCGACACGCGAAGCCGGGTGAGCACAGCGGCGACGGGCACGTCGGCGGCGGACTTGTCTCGCTGCGTGGCTTCGATCGCGTCGACGGGCACGCGGATCCATTCCACCGTCGGGTCAAGACCGAGGTCGATCTCGCTGAATCCCACACCGTCATGCGATGCAGCCAGCGCCGGTTCGCCGGTCGTGACGGCGGTGATCTCGATCTCGATCGCCTTCGCCCCGTCGAGGACGGGATCGACGATCGAATGCCCGGAGGTGACCGCTCCGGGTTCGAGGGCGGCGTCGATGCTCCGCTCGTCGTCGACGGTCACTCGCACGGCGCTGATCGTCCGCCCCCCGATCCGTGGTTCTGGCTGGCGGAGCACGAGTGGGGTCCCGGCGGGCAACGGGTCGTCGAGCTCCAGCCGGATGCGCTCGCCGATCGGGTCGCCGTGGTCGGCGACGGTCCACGCCGTGTCCACGTCATCGTCGATCGCCATCACGGCCCTGGCTTCGGGCCGGTAGGCGAACGGTTCGCCGTAGCTGGAGGCGATCGCCCGCACCGGGCCGTCCTGCACGGCGACGGTCTGCGTCGCCGGCTCGTCGGTCGGGAACACACCGAGGCGCTGGTCGGCGTTCGTGGGGTCGAGCACGTCGGGTTCGGGCCCGCCCGGTTCGGTGTGGCCCGACACGTCCTGCGAGCTGCGCCAGTGATGGGCCCGATCACGGTTGGAGTCGGTGACGACGAGCGCCGCCGCGGCGTCGAGGGCGACGGCGAGGTCCGATCCCTCCAGCGACGCGCTGTAGCGGACGACGTCATCGCCGGTCAGCAGCCCGGCCGCGGCGGCGTCGACGAGACCGTCACCCGATCCGGACACGACGACGGTCCGGCTGCCGGCACGGTGGACGCCCGCCGCGCCGTCGACGGCGAGGAGCGTGATCGGTTCGATCGCCGCGCCGATCCGGGCGTCGAGCAACGACGTGGGATCGATCATCGCCACGTCCGGCGTGTTGACGCCCGACTCACCGATCCGCTCCATCTCGCCCAACCCGGGCGCGATCGGGTCAGTGAGGATCGCATCGACGATCTCCGGCCTGGCGGTGTCGTAGCGCTCGAAGGCGATGTCGTTCGTCAACATCACCGTCTCCACTCCGAGGTAGCGAGCGACGGCGGCCACCGCGAGCGGTTCGGCGACGCCGTCTTGGAACCGGTCGTCGAGCGCGTACAGCAGGTCCATCGCCGCCGCCGAACCGAGGGGAAGGAGGTCGCGCGTGACGAGCGGGGTATCGGCGAGGCCGACGAGTGGCTGGTCCGCGGTGTATCCCCAGCGGAACGCGCCGAACTCGGCACCGGGGAGCTGGAGCACACGGCCGTCGTCGCCACGTTCATCGACCCTGGACGCGGCCGTCGACCAGGCCTCGGGCGGGTGCTCATCGCGGTCGATCGCCGGGTCGACGAGCTCGGCGCCGCGCACCGCCGGAACGGTGATCAACACCAGGAGCACGACGCCGGCCGCGGCGAACCAGCGGGGGCTCGGCAGACGTGGGCCAAGCCGGCGGGTGTCCGGCAGCGCGGTCACACCGGCAGCGATCGCCAGTGCGATCCCGAGCAGCATCACCGGCATCGCCCGGGTGCTGCTGCGCAATGCCAATGCCAGCCCGGATTCGTCGTCGCCCACGAGCACCGACATCAGCGGCGAGGGAGACGCCACCGGGTGAACGCCCACCGCGAGCACTGCCCCGGTGGTGATCAGCAATGTGGCGTAGCGGCGATGTGCCCATCGCACCACGACGAGCGCGACGAGGGCCACCCCCATGGTCGCGAAACTGATCAGGATCAGGGGAGCGTTGGTCAGGTAGGGGAGCGACGCCGTGGTCGTCGGGCCGATCGGGTTGCGTTGGTAGAAGAGCCAGTAGCCGAGGCTGCGCAGCACCTCCGACCCGGTGGAGTTCCGGCTCACGTCCTCGAGCGTCTCGGAGAACGCAAGCACGTCGGCGCCGTGGCGGGACTGCACGACGAGCATCGCGATCCACCACACCGACACGGCGAGCGAGGCCGCGCCGACCCGCAGCGCGATCCCGATCGCCCGACGCCACGTGAGCGATCCCTGCCAGCACGAGTGCACGAGCCAGAGCAGTGGGGCCGGGATCACGAGCGCCAACGCGGTCGCGTTGATCGAACCGACGGTGGCGACGATGAGGGCGATCAATGCCGGCTCGCGCCACGACAACAGCCGCCATCGCCATGTCGGCACGCCCGCGCCGCGTGCCTGTTGCGCTCGTTGCGTGGCGCGGATCGTCAGTCCGACGATCCACCCGAGGCCGGCCCAGGGCAAGAGCAGCAACGACGTGCGCGAGACGTAGGCGAGGACGAACGGCGAGAGCTGGTACACGAGACCGGCGACCGTCGGTGCGGGGGCGACCAGCCCGAGCGTCGTCGCCACCCAACGCACGCCGAGCCCGGCGAGGAACAACACGGTGCCGATCCACAGTCGGTGGGCGATCCAGTCGGGGACGCCGAGTGTGTCGAACACCCAGTACCACGGCCCGCTCGGCCAGAGGTAGGCGATCTGCTGATGCGGGACCCAACCGGCGAACTGGTCGGGCTCGAACGTCGAGCCGGCGCGCGCCAGCAAGCCACCGGGGTCGAGGTACAAGTAGAGCTTGGTGTCCGCCGGCATCCGTCCCGGCGAGCTCAACAGCGCCGGCAGGTAGGCAACGGCGGCGAGCAGCGCGACACCCGCACGGTGTGCGATCCTCGAAGCCCGGTCACCTGCCGGGTCGCTCACGGGATGACACCGAACACCGCGTACAGCCCAGTGAGTGCGGCCAGGCCGGCACCACACAGCACGAGCGTCAGATCCCAGCCGGCGTACTCCCAGCTGGCACGGCGGTGATCGTGCTCATCAACTCGGGGTTCGGGCCACCAGGCGGCGACGGCGATGAAGAACGGGAAGGCGGTGAACAAGAAGCGCGGACGGGCGGTCACGGTCTCGGGGATCAGCATCAGCGCCACGACAACGGCGCAGAACGCCACGAGCGGCAGCGCCAGGCGCACCTTCCACGTGCAGAACACCATGCCGATCAGCGCCAACATCGTCAGCGCGGTCAGCGCATCGGTCGGTGACGACAAGGGGTGACGCAAGAACTCGAGGGTGTTCGTGACGGCGGTGGCACCGAAGCTCGTGCCTTCGGCCCACGCCTCGCGCTGCACGCGGAACCACGCGCCCGACTCTCCCGCGGTGCGATCGACGTACCACTGGAAGAAGAGGAACCCGATCGGGGCGAGGGCGACCGACACGAGCGACCACCAGTCGCGCGATCGTCGGATCGCCAACAACGCGGCGACCGCGCACGCGGCGACGAGCGCGATGCCGTTGGGCCGCGTCGCCGTGGCGAGCGCGGCGGCGATACCGGCGAGCCACCATCGTTCGTCGACGAGGAAGATCAAGCAGGCTGCGGCGAGCACGATGAGCGTCGCTTCGGAATAGGCGAACGACAGGACCGCACTGCCGGGGAAGATGGCGAACAGCGTCATCGCCCGCGCCGCCACACCGACCGAGTACAGGCGCCGGGCGAGGATGCCGACGAGCACCACGGCGATGGCCCCGAACACGAAGTTCAACGACAGCGCAGCGAACGTGTCGCCGCCCGGAAGTACACGGTCCAGGCCGCGAACGAGCCACGGGAACACGGGGAAGAACGCGGCCCGTGCCTCGACCTGCTCGTAGGTGATCTCGGCCGGGATCGAGTCGGGATAGCCGCTGCGGACGATCTCCAGATACCACAGACCGTCCCACGACGCGAGCGCCTCCAGGATCGTGCTCGCGGCGCTCGGTTCCACCGCACCGTCGGCGCGGGCGTCGACTGCCTTCTGGGCCGCCCGGACGGCGGTACCGGCGAGCACGCACAGGCGCGAGACGGCGTAGGCGGCGAGGCCGACGGCGAGCGCCCGCGTCCAACTCGCGTCCTCGGGCTCCGCCGAAGCCGTGGCCTCGTCGATCACGTTCGTGCCCGCACTCATCGGGGCGAAGCTACTGCCCCCGCCTGGGCCCAGCACGGTCATCGACGCCGCTCGTTGCAGGCGTGTGAACAGCGCGCAGGCTCCGCCCGCTCGCGCTTGACGTTTTGTACAGTTCGGCCCTATGCCGGTCCATCTCCCGACCACCGTCGAAGCCGCCACGGCGGCGCTCGCTGCCGACCCCGCAGCGACGGTGCTCGCTGGGGGGACCGACCTGATGGTCGAGATCAACGAGGGCCACCGCCGTCCGGCAGGATCGCTCGTGGCCGTCAACCGCATCGCCGAGCTGAGATCGTGGCGTCACGATCCGGCCACGGCGACGTTGCACATCGGTGCCGGCGTCACGTACAGCGAGTTGATGGAGGAACCGATCGCCCGGTGGTGCCCGGCGCTGGCACAAGCAGCGCGGACGGTCGGCTCGCCGCAGATCCGCAACGCCGGCACGCTCGGTGGCAACCTTGCCACGTGCTCGCCCGCGGGCGACGGGTTGCCCGTACTCGCCGCCCTCGGCGCGACGGTCGAGCTGGCATCGGCCCGGGGTCGCCGAACGCTGCCGGTCGGCGAGTTCATGGTTGGCGTCAAACGGACCGCGTTGGCGGCCGACGAGCTGATCGTCTCCGTCGCTGTGCCGATCGTCAACGGCTTCCAGGGCTACGCAAAGGTCGGCGTACGCAACGCGATGGTGATCGCCGTGGCGACCACGTGCGTCGTCGTCGACCAGTCGCAGCAGCGAGCGGCGATCGCCCTCGGTTCCGTCGGCCCGACGATCCTGCGCTGCCCGGATGCCGAAGCGGTCGTCGAGCAGTCGATCGACTGGGGTACGTTGCGGCTGTCCGACGGCGCGATCGCCGAAGTCGTCGATCTCGTACGCTCCACGAGCCGGCCGATCACCGATCACCGATCGACGCACGACTACCGCCGCCACGCCGTCGGGGTGCTCGCCCGGCGGCTCCTGGCACGGGCGGCGCAGGAGGTAGCGGCATGAGCGCGACGCACGACAGCGACCACTACCGGCTCCACGTCAACGGCCACGACGCCGACGTCACCGACTCATGGCTCGGCGAGAGCCTGCTCGACGTGCTGCGCGACCGGCTCGGCCTGATGGGCACGAAGGGAGCGTGCGAGCAGGGCGAGTGCGGATCGTGCAGCGTGCTCCTCGACGGTGTGGTCGTGTGTTCGTGCCTGGTGATGGCGACGTCGGCGGTCGGGCAACCGATCGTCACGGTCGAGGGGCTGGCGCCTGCCGGTGTGCCCTCCGACGTGCAGGCTGCGTTCGTCGAGGCCGGTGCGGTGCAGTGCGGGTTCTGCACACCGGGCCTCGTCGTTGCCGTGCACGACCTGCTCGATCGATCCCCGGCACCGTCGGAGACCGAGATCCGCGAACAGCTGGCCGGCAACGTGTGCAGGTGCACCGGCTACGGCCGCATCCTCGACGCGGTGCAGCGGGTCGCCGTGCAGCGCCGCGACACACGGGAGGACCGATGACCGTGACGGCGTTCCCCGGCCACGCAGGCCGCGCGTGGCCACTCGCTCGCTGGCGCTCGCTCACTCGTACGCCCACGCCGGAGGACCGATGACCGTTATCGACGTGTTGACACCGCGGACGCCGGACCGACCGGGCACGATCGGGTCGTCGCCGACGCGGCCCGACGGCATCGCCAAGGTGCAGGGCAGCTTTGCGTTCACGTCCGACCTGTCGGGCGACGGTTGCTTGTTCGGTGCGACGCTGCGTTCGCCTCACCCGTACGCCCGCATCCGCGCGATCGACGTCAGCGGCGCGTGGCACATCGACGGCGTCGAGACGGTGCTCACGGCGAGCGACGTCCCCGGCCGCAACGCGTACGGTCTGATCTCCCAGGACCAACCGGTGTTCGCCGAGGAATACGTGCGCTACGTCGGCGAACCGGTCGCTGTCGTCGCCGCCGACCACCCGGAGACCTGCCGTCGGGCGCTCGAGGCGATCGTCGTCGACTACGAGGTGCTCGAACCGCTGCTCGACGCGGAAGCGGCGATCGACGGCTCGTTCGCGCCGATCCATCCCGACGGCAACGTCGTGCGACGGCAACGGATCGTGCACGGCGATCCCGACGCCACCGGTGACGTCGTCGTCGAGGGCACGTACGAGATCGGCATGCAGGACCAGGCGTTCCTCGGCCTCGAAGCGGCGATGGCGATCCCCGACCCAGGCGGTGGGGGCGTCGAGTTGCACGTCGCGACGCAGTGGCTGCACGAGGACCGCATCCAGCTCGCCGCCTGCCTCGGGCTTGCGGAAGAGTCGATCCGGCTCGTGCTGGGCGGCGTCGGTGGCGCCTTCGGGGCGCGCGAGGACATCAGCTTGCAGGTGCACACGTGCCTGCTCGCGCTGCGTCTCGGGCGCCCGGTGCGCATGGCGTACAGCCGCGCCGAGAGCTTCCTCGGACACGTCCACCGGCACCCGGCCACGATCTGGATGCGTCACCATGCCCGAGCCGACGGCGAGATCGTCAAGATCGAGTCGCGGATGGTGTTCGACGGTGGCGCCTACGCATCGACGTCGGCGGCGGTGCTCATCAACGCCGTCACGCACGCGCAAGGCCCGTACCGCTGCCCGAACGCGGTCGTCGACGGTTACGCCGTGCGCACGAACCACCTGCCGTGCGGGGCGATGCGTGGCTTCGGAGTGGTGCAGGCGTGCTTCGCCCACGAATCGCAGATGGATCGCCTCGCGGAGGCGTGCGGGCTCGATCCGGTGGAGATCCGGTTGCGCAACGCGATGCGCACCGGCGACCTGTTGATCACCGGCCAGCCCGTGCTGAACGTGGCTCCCGTCGAACGGTGCATTCGCGACACCGCGGCGTTGCCGTTGCCGACCGACCCGATCGGCGGTCATCGCCGTCCCGACGGGAGTGCCGACGTGATGCGCCTGCCGGGCGGCGCGGGGCGGACCGCCGATGCCGGCGACATCGTGCGTGGCGTCGGGTGGGGCGTGGCGATCAAGAACCTGATGTACAGCGAAGGTCTCGACGACTACTCGACGGCACGTTGCCGGGTGGCAGACGGTCGGGTGATGCTGAAGTTCGCCACCTCCGAGGTCGGCCAGGGGTTCGTCACGATCGCCGCCCAGATCGCCCGCACGATCCTCGGCATCGACGACGTGGTGCTCGACCGGATCGACACGTCGATCGGTTCGTCCGGGTCCACGTCCGCGTCACGCCAGACGTGGATGAGTGGTGGGGCGGTCGACGCGGCGTGCCGCACCGTGCGCGAGCAGATCCTGGAGCACGTCGCCGACGTGCACGGCCTCGATGCGCTTCGGCTCGCCATCGACGGGACCGACGTGGTCGACACCGTGTCGGGGTGGCGGCGGCCCGTGCTCGACGTGGTCGCCGGCGCCGAGTTCGACGAGACCGTCGAGTACCGCCATCCGCCGACGAGCGAGCTCGACGAGAACGGACAGGGCGATTGCCACGTTGCGTTCGCGTTCGTCGCCCACCGCGCCGTCGTCGACGTCGATCCCGAGCTCGGTCTCGTCAAGGTCGTCCAGATCGCCACGGCACAAGATGTCGGGCGGGCGCTCAACCCGCTGTCCGTGCTCGGCCAGATCGAAGGTGGTGTGGCGCAAGGCGTCGGGCTGGCGGTGATGGAGGAGATCGTGCAGATCGATGGCGTGATCCGCAACGGCAGCTTCACCGACTACCTGTTGCCGACGTTCCTCGACATGCCCGACGTGGTGGCGACGTTGGTCGAAGAGCCCGATCCGCACGCACCACTCGGGGCGAAGGGTGTCGGCGAACCGCCGTGCATCTCGTCGACGCCGGCGGTCGTGGCGGCGATCCGCGACGCGCTCCGCCAGGTGCCCGGCGCGGCGGCCGATGCCGGACGTGCCCGATTGACCCGGGTGCCGGTGCGGCCGAGCGACATCGTCCTGTGACGGTCGGCGCGGCGTTCGCGAGGTCCGGGACAGCGCGTGTAGCTTGCCCATCCATGTCTGGCGAGCGCGAGATCATGAGCTGGGAGACGTTCGGAACCGCATCGCGAGACCTCGCGCAGCTCGTCGCCGACGACGGTTACGAGCCGGCGATGGTGCTGTCGATCGCCCGCGGCGGTCTGCTGATCGGCGGCGCGATGGGCTACGCACTGTCCGTGAAGAACGTGTACACGATGAACGTCGAGTTCTACACCGGCGTCGACGAGCGCCTCGAGGTGCCGCGCATCTTGCCGCCGGCGCCCGACTTCGTCGACGTGTCCGACGCCCAGATCCTG
This sequence comes from uncultured Ilumatobacteraceae bacterium, assembly GCA_964592115.1. GTDB lineage: Bacteria > Actinomycetota > Acidimicrobiia > Acidimicrobiales > Ilumatobacteraceae > Sva-07. The sequence goes on along the minus strand of CAZQCP010000001.1, from coordinate 12,367 downwards.
ATCGTCGACGACGTGGCCGACACCGGCCACACGCTGCGCTCGGTGCAGGAGTTCTGTGAAGGCAAGGTCGCCGAGGTGCGCACCGCGGTGCTCTACGAGAAGTCGCACTCGGTCGTGAAGTGCGACTACGTGTGGAAGCGCACCGACATGTGGATCAACTTCCCCTGGAGCGACAAGGACCCCGTCGCCAAGCGCGACTGGGCCGTCAAAGACGCCTGACATCGCAGCGCCGATCTCGGTAGGAATCCTCCCGGATCGCGGGACGATCTCGACCGAGATCGGCTGGGATCGGCTGGGATCAGGCTTCGAGGGTGGCGGCGAGACGTTCCAGCGTGGCGCTCATGGTCTCGCGGTTGCGCCCGTCGCGGTCCTCGATCCCCGAGATCTGGGCGCTGGCCGCCTTGAACTCGTCGGGGATCAGGTTCTCGCTCCACTCCGTCACCCGGCACCCGCGCTCGGTCGGCTCGATCGTGTACCCCCACGTCGAGTAGTGGAATCCGTTCGCCGAACACTCGAACGTGAACGCGGTGGGCCGGTCGGCGGTGACGACGGTCCCTTGCGTGGTCCACTCCTTGTCGCCAGCGCGGTTGTGGCCGTCGAAGCTGGCACCCACCGCTGGGCCATCGTGCCCGTCGTGCCACGCGCAAGCGTGACATTCCTCGGACCATTCGCCCATCCGGGTGACATCGGCGATGGCGTCGTAGACGGCCTCCGGGGATGCGACGATGTCGCGGGTGATCTCGATGCGATCGGTCATGGTCGACGAGTACACCACATCGCCACGGCGCATCACCTACGGGCGCGTCACCTACGGCCGCATCTGGCTGCCGAACGCCCGCCGGCTGGCCTCTTCGAGACGCTCGCGGAGTCGCTTCGGTGGCACCACACCGAGCAGCGCATCGCCGTTCCAGACGGTGACCACGGGCCGTAGCGGGTTGAGCCGGGGGAGCACGGCGGCGAGGTCCTCGTCGGGCGTCGCCCGGGCCAGGTTGGGGAACGGCGCCATCAGCGACGTGAGCATCACCATGCCGCGCCGATCGGGCGGGATCGCCCAGAGCTGGTCCTCGAGCACGAGGCCGTCGAGGTGGCCGTCGTCGTCGATGACCGCCACCGCGCCAGCCTCGCCGAGGCGCTGCCGCTGCCAGATCATCGAGTCGGCGTCCATGTCGGCGCCGACCTGGGCGATACCGAACCAGGTGAGGTCACGCACCTTGATGCCGTCGAGGCGTTCGGCGACGAGCGACGCCAGCACCTCGGCACGGGCGCTGATGGCGATGAAGAAGCCGGTGAGGGCGACGAACAGGCCCGGCATGCCGTTGAACGTCATGGCGAAACCGACGGCGACGAGGCTCCAGCCGAGCAAACGGCCGATGTGGCCGGAGTCGCGCATGCCGCGGTAGCGGCTGCCGGTCATCTTCCAGCGCACGGCGCGCACGATGCGGCCACCGTCGAGTGGCGCGCCGGGGAGCAGGTTGAACGCCGCCAGCGCGAGGTTGACGATCGCCAGCCAGACGACGATCGTCGACCCCGCCCAGTCGCCGGACAGCGCCGCGGCAACGAGCAGGCCGCCCCCGAGGGCGATGTTCACGAGCGGGCCGGCGGCCGCGATCAGGCCATCGGCGAGCGGGGTCGGCGGTTCGCGGTCGAGGCGAGCGACGCCGCCGAGTGCCCAGAGGTCGATGTGCTGCGTGCCGACGCCGAACCGTCGGGCGACAAGGGCGTGCCCGAGCTCGTGGAGCACGAGGGAGACGAAGAAGGCGACGATCGCGATCGCACCACCGATCACGCCGAGCGCGATCGTGAGGTTCGCACCGAGCAGGAGGGCGACGAGCGCGGTGCTCCAGTGGCCGCGCACGGGAATCCCGAACAGCGTTCCCAATCTGAGGGAACCGGTCGACATCGTGGAACGTGCTCCTTCCCGCCGCTGCCAGAAGGTGGGCGGCGATGACCCCTGCAACGTCGGTGCCGCCCAGGCTATTCCGCGCACGACGTCGCGGTGGCGCGGCGATCGCGGGAGGGATCGTCCCGGAGGGCGGGAGGATCCCGACCGAGATCGGCGATGGCCGGCGTGGCTGGGCTCACGAACGTTGTTCGAGGATGACGCTGGCGCAGTTGCGGCCGCTGGCACCCCACACGCCGGCGCCGGGAAACGTCGCGGCGCCGGTGAGGTACAAACCGCGGACGGCGGTCTCGTACTCGGTGAGTTCCGGGTTGCGATTGCGCAGCGCCGCCAGCGGGCCCCCGGCGAAGCTCGTCGCGTGCCCGGCAGGCAGATGGAACTCGCGCTCGTAGACGTCGGGTGTCATCGCCCGCCAGGCGACGATCGAGTCGAGGAATCCCGGCTCGCAGAGGCTGGCGAACAGTTCCAGCCAACGCCGCGGTTCGGGCGAGTCGGGCCAGCCGCCGGGCAGGTGGTAGGGCGTGTAGAGCACTTCGAGGCTCAGCACGTGGTGGCCCTCGGGCGCCAGCTCCGGATCGAGCAGCGTGGGGACGTTGACGAGCAGCCCCGGCTCTGCCATCACACCGCCTCGGGCGATCAGACCGGCGCCACGATCGATCGCCGCGAGATCTGGAGCGATCGCCGTGGTCGCACCGAGCGGGCGGTCGAAGCCGCGCAGCGCGGGCGGAGCCGACAGCACGGCGTCGACCTTGGACTCGTACCCGGGTTCAGCAGGGATCGCGCGCCAGCGCTCGATCAATCGAGCCGCTGAGGCCGGCGGGTTGCGCAGCCAGCGCAGGAACGTGTCGTGCGGGTTGCAGGCCGACACGACGATCGGCGCTGAGATCTGTTCGCCATCGGCCAGCGTGATGCCGCTCACCCGTTCGCCCGAGCAGCGGATCGCTTCGACCGGTGACTTGGTGCGCAGCGTGCCGCCGGCAGCCTCGAACGCCGCCAGCAGCGTCCGCGGCACCTCACCGCTGCCACCGACCGGTCGCCCCACCTGGCCGACGTGGCGCAGCGCAGGTGCCAGCGCTCCGAGCCCGGTCCCCGGCATCTCCGGCGAGATGCCCCACACCATCGGGCCATTGAGCGCGGCGGGGCCGAGGATCGCGTCGTCGTCGAAGTAGCCGCGCACCACGTCGGCCGCACTGCGGCGCGACCAGCGCAGGAGGGTCGAGAGCCCATGCATCCGTCGCCGAACGGCGAGTGTCGTCAGGCTCCGCACCGATGGCGGTTCGCACGCCGCGTCGAGGATCATGCGCGCCGCTGGGATGGCCGCGGCTGCGTATCGCCGGTAGCCATCGACCTGGTCGAGGTGGTGGACGGCGAGGTCGTCCAGCGTCGCGTCGACGTCGTGGAAGTGGGACCAACCGTGGCCGGCACGCGCGCTGTCCCACGAGAAGTTGTGCTGGGCGGGTTCGACGTCGATGTAGTGCAGCCCGTGGGCCGTCAGGTCGAGCTCGTTCACCACCGGAGTCGTGCGGAACGTCAGGTGATCGCAGTTGCAGATGTTGACCGTCGCTCCGCCGAATCGCTCGGAAGCCGCCGTACCCCCGACGCCGCCGCGCGCCTCGACGAGCAACGTGTCGAGGCCGGCACGGGCGAGGTACGCAGCGGTCACGAGCCCGTTGTGGCCGGCTCCGATCACGATCGCGTCGTGGTCGGTCATGAGGCGGATGCCACGTCGGTCGTTCGCTCGCTCATCGGCATCAGTCTTCCGCGTCTCGATGTCGGCCACGTAACGTGCCCGTGTGGCATCTGTTTCGCGCAACCTGGCCGACCTGCGCGCACCCGACGTGGCACGGCTGGTCGGGCCGTCGAGCATCTTCGTGCAACCGCTGGGAGCGATCGAGCAACACGGTCCGCACCTGCCGTTCAGTACCGACCTCGTGGTTGCCGACCACGTGGCTCGCGCCGCCGTGGAGCGGGTCGGTGAGGCGCTCGACGTGTGGCTGCTGCCGCCGTTGGCCTACACGAAGTCCAACGAGCACGCCTGGTCGTCGGGCACGATCTGGTTGTCGGCCACGACGCTGTTGGCGGTGCTCGACGACATCGGCCGCTGTGTCGCGACGACCGGGGCGCGCAAGCTCGTGTTCTTCAACGGGCACGGCGGGAACTCGGCGCTCGTCGGCGTCGCCAACCGCGAGATCCGCCTGCACCACGGGCTGATGACGTTCCTCGCCCATCCCGGTGTACCGCCTGATCAGGGGGGAGCGTCGCCCGCGGGCGAGCTGGGGATGGGCATCCACGGCGGGACCGAGGAGACGTCGGTCATGCTCCACCTGGCGCCTGAGCTGGTCGACATGTCGGCCGCGACGCGCAACGTCCCCGAATCGCTCGCGGCCAACGACCACGTGCGCTTCGGCGGTCGTGTCGGGTTCGGCTGGCTGTCGAACGACTTCGGTCCCGACGGTCACATCGGCGACCCGACGGTGGCCACCGCCGAACACGGAGCTGACCTGGTCGCCGGATCGATCGATGCGTTCTGCGCCGCGCTCGCCGAGATCGCCGCCTTCGAGCTGCCGGTGACGCGATGAACGGCCCGATGGATGACGCGATGGATGACGCGATGGATGACGTGATGGACGGCCCGCACGTCGATCTACGGATCGACGTCGGTCGCTTGCTCGCCCGGATCGATGAGCTCGGCGAGATCGGTCGGCTCGACGGGCCTCACGGCGAGTGGGGGAGCGCTCGGCTGGCGCTGACCGACGCCGATCGAGGCGGGCGCGACCTCGTCGTCGCCTGGATGCGCGATCTCGGTCTCGACGTGGCGATCGACGGGATCGGCAACGTCATCGCCACACGGGCGGGGAGCGATCCGTCGTTGGCCCCGGTGATGTCCGGCTCACACATCGACACGGTCGGCACCGGCGGCCGCTTCGACGGCATCCTCGGCGTGCTCGCCGCGCTGGAGGTCGCCGAGACGCTCGAAGCGCACGGCGTCGAGACGCGGCGATCGTTCCAGGTCGCGTTCTTCACCGACGAGGAGGGAGCCCGCTTCGCGCCCGACATGCTCGGCAGCCTCGTGTTCGTCGGGGGCATGGCGGTCGAGGACGCACTCGACGTGGTCGGTGTCGACGGCGCCCGCCTCGGTGACGAGTTGGCACGCATCGGGTACGCCGGGCCGCTTCCTGTGCCGACGCCTTCTGCACCGCATGCGTTCGTCGAGTTGCACATCGAGCAGGGCCCGATCCTGGAAGACGAGGGCGTCACGATCGGCGTCGTCGAGAGCGTGCAGGGCATCTCGTGGACCGAGATCACGATCGTCGGGCAGTCGGCACACGCCGGCACCACGCCGATGCGGTTGCGGCATGACCCTGCCTACTGCGTCGGGGCCATCACCACCTACGTGCGTGACCTCACCCGGCGCCTCGCCGGCCAGCAGGTGGGCACGGTCGGGCGTGTCGAGCTGCACCCGAACCTCACCAACGTCGTGCCGGCACGAGCCGTGATGACCGTCGACCTGCGCAACACCGACGACGCCGCGCTGGTCCAGGCGGAGTCGCTGCTTGCGTCGTTCCTCGACGAGCTCGCCGCCGACGAGGGCGTCGAGATCGCCACGCGCTCGCTGGCGCGCTTCGAGCCGGTGCCCTTCGATCCCGCGCTCGTGGAGCGGGTGGAAGCGATCGCCGGAGCGCTGGGTCATTCCACTCGGCGACTGCCGAGCGGCGCCGGTCACGACGCCCAGATGCTCGCCCGGATCTGCCCGACCGCGATGGTGTTCACGCCGAGCGTCAACGGGATCAGCCACAACATCGCCGAGTTCACCGAGTCCGCCGACATCGAAGCCGGCGCCAACGTGCTCCTGCACGTCCTGCTCGAACAGCTCGAACAGTCGACATAGGACTGCGTCGGGAGCAGTTCCGGGCGCGGCGAGTCCCCGCATCGCGTCGCGATGCGGGGACTCGGATATCAGGATCGACGGGTCAGCTCAGCCGAACGTCACGGCAGGGCGATCGACGGATCGATGAACTGGTTGGTCACGATGTCTTCGGGGACCAGACCCTCCTTGGGCGTCGCGCCCTGGGCCGTGTACACGGGCACCGCAATCTCGATCAGCTCGGCCACGCGGTCCATGTCGAAGCTACCGAGCGTGCCGTCGGGGCCATTGGCCACCAGGCCCTCGCCGGCGATCGCGTTGACGCCGAACTCGGCGGCTCCCGCTGTGTACGACCAACCGAAGTCCGCACCGAACGCATCGACGGCAGCCAGGATCAGCGCGTTCGTGTCCGCCGGATCGGCGAGGTAGTCGGCGCTGGCTTGCTGGACGAGCGGGACGAGCACCTCGAAGCAGTCGGCGTACTCGGTGATGTTCGCCGGCTTGGTGACGATGGTCTGGGCGTAGTTCCGCCAACCCATGTCGTTGATGTACTCGTACTCGACCGGCTTCATCCAGTTCTCGAGCTCGAACTCGTACAGGTACGGCTCAGCCGAACCGAATGCCTGCTGGGCCGACTCGCCCTCGTCGGCGACGAACAAGCTGGGATCGCCCGTGTAGGACCCGTCGACCTGGTCGGCGGAGAGGATCCCGGTGCCGGTGAGGAAGTCCATGTAGGCCGCGCCACCGAAGTAGCGCACCTTCACGCCGAGCTCACCGAGATCGGCGACGCCTTCGACGTCGGGGTACGTCTCGGGATCCCACATGATCACCTGCGGGTTCTTCTCGAAGCCCGACATCACGCCGACCGTCGGGAAGTCACCCGAGAACTGGATCGCCTCGTCGGTGTACACGAAGGCGAGGAAGATGTCGTCGTCCTGGTAGAGGAGCTGGGTCGGTGGCGAGAAGTTCTGAGGCGCTCCACCGGAGCGGATCTGGACGTCGACGCCGTAGTCGTTGCCGGCCGAATCGACGAGCGACCCGGCGACGTAACCCTTGTCGGCGTCGATCGTGTAGTCGTCACCGATCAGCTGGTAGATGAAGCCATGTTCGGCCTCGGGCATCCAGTCCGTCTGAATCGAGATGACGTCGGGACAGACGCCGGCGAGACTCGTGGCCTCACCGCCAGCGTCGCTCGTGTCGTCCGTCGCCGTCGTGTCGTCGCTCGGCTCATCGGCGCCCGAGTCGGAGTCGCTGCCGCACGCGGCGATGGCCAGCGAAGCGGCCATGGTGAGCGCGAGCACGGTGGTGCTGCGTTGATGTCTCATCGGTTCGGATTCTCCTTGTGTGTGTTCACGCTGTGCAGGTGTCGAGAGCCCGGAACGGACTCGGTGGGTGGGGATCTGGGTCCGGGGTCAGGGCGCCCGGTTGTCGGATTCGTGCCAGTGGCCGACGACGGCCTTGGCGAGCGCTCCGAACGCGAAGAACACGGCGATGCCGAGCGCCGCGGCGACCATCAGGCCGCCGTAGACCTGTGGGAAGCGGGCCTTTTGGCGGAACTGTTCGACGACGACACCGATACCCGGCTTCTGACCGGCCCGGAAGAACTGTTCGCCGACGACGGCACCGATCACGCTCAAGCCGGCCGAGATGCGAAAGCCGACGAAGATCGACGGCAGCGCCGAGGGGAATTGCAGCTTGCGCAGCCGAGTCAAGCGTGACGCTGACCGCAGCGTGAACAGCTCGTGCTGGGCGCGGTCGACCGACGTGAGGCCGAACAACGTGTTGGTGACGATCGGGAAGATCGAGATCATCACGCACACGAAGATGCGGGCGAACATGCCGCCGCCGAACACCGAGCCGATCAGCGGCACGACCGCCAGTACCGGGATCGCCTGCGCGGCGACCAGGTACGGGTAGAACGAGCGCTCGATCCAGCTCGCCTGGGCCATCAAGGTGGCGATCAGCACGCCGAGCACGATGGACACCGCGAGCCCGGTGAGCGCGGCGACCGTCGTCCACATCAACCCCTCGAGCATCTGGCGGCGGACGACGGCGTCGAGGAACGAGCGATCGACGACCGTGACGAGCGACGGCAACAACCAGCCCGGCTTGTCGAGCAACCGGCGCATGCCGTCGCGGTGCATGTACTCCCACAGCAGGACGAACACGGCGAACACGATCAGCGGGCTGATCCACGTCGCCCAACCTGCACGGCGTGAGCGCGGCTTGTCGGGCGACGCCTCGTCGGATCCGACCGGATCGACCGCGGCGGCGAGCGCGAGCCTGGCGTCGGAGTCGGTTGCCGTCATTCGTGCGCTCCTCGCAAGGCGTGGGACACTTCGCCGGCGAGGCGCCCGAACTCGGGCTCGAAGCGCAGGTCGGGGTTGCGCGGGTACCCGAACGGCACGTCGAACTCGGCGACGATGCGGCCCGGGCGGGCGCTCATCACCAGGACCCGCGTGGACAAGAACACCGCTTCGCTGATCGAGTGGGTGATGAACAGCCCGGCGAACCCGATCCGCTCGAACAGCGCCAGCACCTCGGAGTTGAGTCGCTCGCGGGTGATCTCGTCGACGGCGCCGAAGGGCTCGTCGAACATGAACACGCTGGGGTCGAGCACCAGGCTGCGGGCGAGCGAGGCGCGCATCTTCATGCCGCCGGAGAGCTGCTTGGGATACTTGTCCTCGAAGCCGCTGAGCCCGACGATGTCGATGCTCTCTTGGACACGACGGCGACGCTCGGCGGCCGGATGCCCATCGAGCTCGGCGAGCAGTTCGACGTTGCGGAACACGTTGCGCCACTGGAGCAGCGTGGCGTCTTGGAAGACGTAGCCGAGACTGCTGCGATCGAGGATCACGTCGCCGGCGCTGGCGGTGTTGAGTCCGGACGCGATGCGCAGCAGCGTCGACTTCCCGCAGCCCGACGGTCCGACGACGGTGACGAACTCGCCCTGTCGGATGTCGAAACTGACGTCGTCGAGTGCTTGAGTCCCGTCGGGGAACGTCATCGAGATGTGACGGAACTGCACGGCTGGTGCGCCGTCGGAGCCGAGCGTGGAACCGGCCGTGCCGGCGGTGTCGAGGTTCATGCGCTGTGATGGTTCATACGGTGTCGAGGGTCGAACGGTGTGAGTGGTCAAACGGTGTCGAGGGTCGAACGGTGTGAGTGGTCAAACGGTGTCGAGGGTCGATGTTGATCGTCGTGAGTCACTGGAAGATCATCCCGCCGGTGACGTTCAGCGCCTGGCCGGTGCAGTAGGCGGCGTCGGGTGAGGCGAGGAACATGGCCATCGCGGCGACGTCGGCGGGATCGGCGAGCCGCCCGAGCGGAGACTTCGCCGACCACTCGGCGACCTGATCGGTGGTGCGGGTGTCGGCGCCCATCTCGGTGAGCACGTAGCCGGGGCAGATGGCGTTGACGTTGATGCCGTGGGGTCCGAGCTCGCTCGCCGACACCTGCGTCAGCGAGACGACGGCCGCCTTCGATGCCGCATAGTGCGCCTGGCCGGCAGCGCCGACCTTGGCCCCCATGCTGGCCATGTTGACGATCTTGCCACCGTGACCGGTGGCGATCATCGAGCGAGCAGCGACCTGCGTGGTGAGCAGCATCGCTCGCACGTTGACGGTGAAGATCCAGTCCCACTCGTCGGCGGAGATGTCGAGCAGCGGGGTGATCCGGAACACGCCGGCGTTGTTGACGAGCACATCCACGCCACCGAGGCGGTCGATGACGGCAGTCATGGCCGAGGTCGTCGATGCGGCATCCGCGAGATCGCACTCGCACGAGATCCCGTCGATCTCAGCGGCCACCGCGGTGGCCTCGTCGGCGAGTTGGTCGACGATGGCGACGCGTGCGCCCGCGGCGGCGAAGTGCCTGGCGATCTCGGCGCCGATGCCGCGCGCCGCCCCGGTGACCACGACGCGTCGTCCACCGAAGCGTGGGCGTGGCGCTTCGTTCTCCCCGTCGACCATGATGCGGGCCATCCTAGATCGCGGCCTCCTCACGACGGGCCGCCGCCTCTGTGAACACTGCGTTTCGTGCCCCGGACATCGTGCTCCCAGACATCGTGCTCGCAGACATCGTGCTCGCAGACATCGTGCTGGGGGACATCGCGCTGGCGGACGTCTCGAGGCTCATGGTCCGACACGCTCGCGTCCGTCGCGCCACACGCGGCGTTGGGCAGGACCGAAGGCGATCGCTTCGCGGGTCGTCGCTGCCGGGACCGCCAGCAGGTCAGCGGGCGCTCCCGGTGCGATGCCAGCGGTCGGACGGCCGAGTGCCTGCGCAGCGTTGACGCTGACCGAGTCCCACGCGTCGTCGGGGAGGAGGTGGCTCGTCATGATCATCAAGCCGGCGGTCTCGAACGGGCACGCCTTGCCGACCGGGTTGAACGGATCCTGGAGGTTGTCGGCGCCGGCCGCGACGTTGACCCCGGCGGCCCGCAGCGCACCGACGGCGGTGAGACCACGGGGCATCGGCACCGCGCCCCGTCCCTGGAGGAACAGGTTCGTGTGGGGGAGCGCGATGACGCTGATCCCGGCTTCGGCGACACGTTCGGCGGTCGTGCGTTGGCGATCGGTGTCGTGCATGCCGAGGCTGACGCAGTGGCTGGCGGTCACGGGGTGGGGGAAGCCGGCGAGCACGAGGTCGGCGAGTTGGGCGAGACCTTCGATCGCGGGATCGAGTGTCTCGTCGGTGTGCAGGTCGACGCCGATGCCGCGGTCGGCGGCGATCTCCAAGAAGACCTCGGTAGCGGCGAGCGTGCCCGCGTCGAACTCGAGGTGCGGGCAGCCGCCGACGAGGTCGGCGCCGGCGTCGAGGGCATCGCGCAGGAGGGCTCGCTGATCGGCGCCGCCTGCCCCGGCCACCGGCCAGCCGCAGAGTGCGACGATCTCGACGTCGATCACGTCGGCCACTCGGCGCCGCACCTCGACGAGCGCCTCGACGCTGCGCAGGCCGTGGTCGATCGTCGTGTCGGCGTGCGTACGCACCGCGGTGTAGCCGTTGGCCGCGAGGAGCCGGGCGGCACGCTCGGCCCGGGTGACGGTGTCGGCGACGTCGAGCAGGTGGCGGTTGGCGCTCATCGCGTCGATCGCGCCGAGGAGGTCGCCGGTCGGGTTGACGATCTGTTCGGCCAGGAAGGCCTTGTCGAGGTGGGCGTGCGGTTCGACCGCGGCCGGCAGCAGCAACCAGCCGGTGAGGTCGACCTCGACCAGGTCGCCCGCGTTGCCTGGGATTGCATCTGGTGTCTGACCCCGGATGCAATCCGCCGCTGCAGGGTCCCGCTCTGCACGAACCCTCACGGCATCGTTGCCGACCGCGGTGATCATCCCGTCGGCGATCAGGACATCGGTCACATCGCCCGTGCGGAGCGTCACGTTGGAGAGGAGGGTGGCCGCCATCTGCGCGAACATAGACCGATGGCCGACACCCCCACCGCGAGACCGGATGTGAAACTTGGCGCCTTCTTCTTCGGCGGCGTCGAGATGGACGATGCCGGCGGCGGGCCGCCCGACCCGATGGACCGGCGGTACTCGAACGACGCCTGCTGGGCGGCGACACTCGACTACGTCAACTCCGCCAAGGAGGCCGAGCGGCTCGGCTACGACTCGTTCTGGACGACCGAGCATCACTTCCAGTACGAGGGCTACGAGGTCATCCCGAACGGCATCTTGATCTCCACGTGGATCGCCGCCCACACGTCGACGCTGCGTCTCGGCTCGATGTTCAACGTGGTGCCGCAGTGGAACCCACTCCGCCTCGCCGAGGACTTTGCCACGCTGCACAACCTGTCGGGCGGGCGGGCGATCCTCGGCGTCGGCCGGGGGACCGTGCCGCGCGAGGTGCTGCACCTCAACGACAAGGGCGTGTCGATCGGGTCGCTCGACAATCCCGACCAGGTGGCCGCCGACGTGCACAACCGCGAGGTGTTCGAGGAGTCGATGGAGATCATCCGGCGGTCCCTCGCCTCAGAACGCTTCTCGTTCCAGGGCAAGCACTTCGCGCTCCCGGTGCCAGGCATCCCCGATCGGGGCACGACGGTGCAGGAGCTGACGCTCGTGCCACGGCCTGTCCACCCGTACGAGATCTGGCAGGCGGTCACGTCGCCCCCGACGCTCGACTACGTGCCCGTCGTCGGCCACGGCGCGGTGTTCTGGAACCAGCACTACTCGTTCATCAAGCGCTTCTGGGAGAAGTACGCCGAGAACTACCACGCCGCCCACGGGGTCGAGTTGGCGCCGCACGACAAGCGGATGCTCGTGGTCAGCGTGCGCATCGAAGACACGATGGAAGAGGCCCGGCGCACGGCCCTGCCGGGGCACGACGAGTTCTGGAAGTTCCTCGGGCCGTACGGCTGGAGCCGTGGCTACATGGGTCCCGACGGTAAGCCGTCCGCGCCGGGCCTGATCCCGACGCTCGACGAATCGATCGAGAACAAGACGATCCTCGTCGGACCGCCCGACAAGGTGGCCGAAGACGTGCAGTTCTTGCGCGATCTGCTCGGCTTCGAGTACCTGACGATCTTCCCGCACCTCGTCGGCGACCCGTACAAGAAGGCCGACGAGCAGATGGCTCGCTTCGCCGAGGAGGTCATGCCCCTC